>NZ_JBVASJ010000041.1:0-45326 GCF_057813935.1 Pseudomonas sp. F220 | reverse complement strand
ACTCAGTTCAATTTGTTCGTCTTCACTGAGCACGATGTCCTGAGAGTTCATGTGATCACTCCAAGTACTGACTGACCACAGAAGCATAGCTCAGGCTAGAAACTTATTTAAGAGACAGGACACTAGTCGACCCGCTATTGGTACACACGTCGCCACCGTCGGCCCATGCTGCCAACGCGAAGCCGCATGCTACCTTGGACATTCGGCAGACTTGGAAAAGTCGGACGAAAGCTAACTGTGTTGTGCATGCGCCAGCGCTGGCATGGGTCGTCGAGGTTGAGGACGATGATCATCGGCGAAGGCCTAAATGGACTGTCCTGAAGGTACGCCGGGGTCGGGGGGCCTTGATGATTGTCGGTCGAGCGGCCTTGATACATGTCAGTCAGGACAAAAGTTGCGAGCAGCTCTGCTGCCGCAACCGTATAACAACAGTAATTAATTATGGATGTTTTATTCGATGACTTTCTGGCTATCGTTGCTGGCTGTGTTCAGCGCATCTCTGATGCTCACAGGTGCCTTGCGGCGCAATGCAGCGATGCGCAACCAGCGAACGCAGTTCTCACTCGTTACCGACACCGCGAAGCGGCGGTATCGCCATTGTCCTTTGCGCTGTAAATTGTCGACGGCTTGACGGGACTGGTTCTGGCTTAGGTGCCGTTGGTGATGCTTGCGTTTAGATTCAATGCCGGTAAGTCGAAGGTAAAGGTCATTTTAGTGCAAGAGAAAAGCTAGTTCTCAAGCGTTTGTAACCGCTATGCGAGTCAGCTGTCGATCGCTCCCGTTGTCCGCTGATTATTACATGTGCTGTAACGTTCTGGTTTTTGACAAACTTGTATCATCGCCTAAGTTTGAGAGGCAGCTTCGGAAAAGCTGCTTCTCCCTTATCGATGTCATGGAGCGTCACCTATGCGTACAGCCTACTTCTCCTCTCTGGTTTTTGCTCTGCTGACCAGTGCGTCTATTGCCGTTAGCGCGGCACCTGCCAAACCAGAGGCCTCTGCGCCTGTCGCTGCGCAAGTAGCGCCTGCCGGGCAAACCTCCAAGACCAATCTTAATGGGGCCGATGCGGCTACCTTGCAGCGCGAGCTCTCCGGGATTGGTGAGGCCAAGGCGCAGGCGATTGTTGCTTACCGTGAGAGCAATGGGCCTTTTGCGTCGGTGGATGAGTTGCTGGAGGTGAAGGGGATTGGCAAGGCGATTCTGGACAAGAACCGCGACAAGCTTGAGGTCAATTGAAACCCATACGTTAGTGCTTGAGGCCGGTCATTGATCGCGATGCTGTTCACTTAAGCGTCGCAGCGTCGCGATCCACTGGATATCGGGTTTAGACATCTTCACTGCCCTGGGCCTCGACGGTCTGGGGCATTTTTTATGAACAGCGCGCCAAGGTTGCCGCTCAACTCCTTTCGCCTTAGTGAAGACCGTAGGGGGGGCTTTATTGCGTCTTGGCGACCAGAATTAGCACGGTATAGTAATACTATACGATTGCATTATGTCTCCATTCGGATACACTTTGTGTATGGCTTACATCATCCAGCAGACGAAAGCCTTCGCTCAATGGCACTCAGCAGTGCGCGACCTGCGCGCCAAGGTTGCCATCGCTCGACGCATTGATCGAGCCTCGACGGGCAACCTCGGCGATGTAAAGACAGTAGGCGGCGGCGTATCTGAAATGCGCGTGGATGTTGGAGCCGGATACCGCCTTTATTTCACCATGCGAGGCGGCGTGATCATCGTCTTACTGGTCGGTGGTGATAAATCTACACAGGCTGCCGATATCCGGCAGGCAAAGACGATGGCTAAGGAGGTTTGATATGCCTAACACCCTTATTCCGTTCGACATGGCGGCGCTACTCGATACTGATGAAGCCGTCAGCGAGTACCTGTCTCAGGTTCTAAGCGACGGAGACACCGACGAGCTGATCCGCGCAGTTGGCTATGTAGCGAAAGCTCGTGGCATGGCACAGATCGCTAAAGACTCTGGACTGGGCCGTGCCAGCCTATATAAAGCGTTTGCACCAGGTGCCAAACCTCGATTCGATACCGTAGTCAAAGTAATGCGGGCAATGGGTGTCGAACTGCACGCCACGGTTGCACATGGCTGAGTCAAACCCCCGGACGCAAAAAGCCCAGCCCTAGACTGCAATGCTGTTCACTTAAGGAAAAACGCCGCTTGCCTCTAAATTGAGAAAGCGGCGTTTTCCTTGGCTTCGCAGCAGATCCGAAAATCAGAAGCTTGCGGCCTACGGCTTAAGTGAACAGCATTGCGGTCATTGACCGGCCTTTTTGCCCTCTGATGTATGAGCAATTTAGTAAGGTGGAGCTATTCCGCCTTTTGTCAGAATCAAAAAATTTCGGCTATCATATTTGGTTTAGATTATGCCTATAATAAAAACGCGTCCCCCTGAGGTGCCTTGACAGCCAAGGTACTCAATCTCCCCTCAAAGCTTCTCCCGGGAGTGCAGCTATGAACCCGGTCCAATCCAAAGGTACAGCCCTCATTACTGGCGCATCGTCCGGTATCGGTGCGATTTACGCTGAGCGGTTGGCGGCGCGTGGTTATGACTTGTTGTTGGTTGCTCGCGATGAACAACGGCTGGAGGCTGCCGCGAGCAGATTGCGAGTCGAGCACGGTGTGCAGGTTGAAGTGTTAAAAGCGGATCTCACGCTCAAGGCCGATTTGCTGAATGTCGAACAGCGCTTGCGCAGCGATTCAAGCATCAGCCTGTTATTGAACAATGCCGGTGTCGCTGCCGATGGCTCATTGGCCAGTGCCGATATGGATCAGATGGAGCGGATGATTCAGCTTAATGTGGCATTGCGGCCCCGCGCCGGGCTTTTCGTTTCTGGCTTTCGTATGGCCGATCAGGCGTGGTGTTCCAGATACTCACTCAGCGCCTTGCGGGTCAGATCATTCAGGGAAATGCTCTGCTGTGTAGCAGCCACGCTGGCGGCTAAATGCAGATCATGCCCTACCCTGACGTTGAACGATCCCTTGCATGGAATCTCTGCCTCCTGCCCAAGCGAACTGCAGGTACTCAGGTAATCATCAACAGCTTCGCGGAACGCTTGGCTCAACTCGGCAACCGTATCCCCTTCATAACTGACCAGGGCGCGAACGAACTGAAGTTTGCCAAATAGGCAGTTGTCCTCGGGACTGGCCTCGATGGAGCCATAGTAGCCCCGGTGTTGCAGCATTGTGTTCATCAGATCAATCCTCCTGCTTTGAGGTGTTCGATTACCTGGCGTTTGACGTAGGCCTTCAGTTCATTGCCGGGGTGCGGCTTGTGAAGGTTGATCATCGCTTGTGGATTGCCGTTGTCGAATTTCACCCGACTACCATCGCCCTGCAACTGGCGGTACCCCATGCTGCTGAGCAGCGCTACCAATTCCTGCCAAGCGAATCCAGCCTGCTTATTGAGCAGTTTGGCGAGCAGCTTCTCGTGCTTTGACATTGAGTCTCCTGATTTGCAACTAACTTTAGTTGCATGGTGGCGCCCAGTCAACCCGCCCCCTCTAGCTCCCCTCCCTAAGCCATAGATCCCGCCATTGAGCGCAATGCCGCTCCGCTTAAGTGAACAGCATTGCGGTCATTGACCGGCCTTTTTTGTAGTGCGCCTTTTGTCAGAATAAAAAAATTACGACTATCATATTTAGTTTGGATTATGTCTATAATAAAAACGTTCCCTCTTGAGGCGTCCTGAATCCAGGTGCTCAATATTTCCTCAAAGCTTCTCCCAGGAGTGCAGCTATGAACCCGGTCCAATCCAAAGGTACAGCCCTCATCACTGGTGCATCGTCCGGTATCGGTGCGATTTACGCTGAGCGGTTGGCGGCGCGTGGTTATGACTTGTTGTTGGTTGCTCGCGATGAACAACGGCTGGAGGCTGCCGCGAGCAGATTGCGAGCCGAGCACGGTGTGCAGGTTGAAGTGTTAAAAGCGGATCTCACGCTCAAGGCCAACCTGCTGAGCGTCGAACAGCGCTTGCGCAGCGATTCAAGCATCAGCCTTTTACTGAATAATGCCGGTATCGCTGCCGATGGCTCATTGGCCAGTGCTGACATGGATCAGATGGAGCGGATGATTCAGCTCAATGTGGTGGCGGTCACGCGTTTGGCTTCTGCTGCTGCGCAGAGCTTTTCGGCTGCCGGACGCGGTTCGATTATTAATCTGGCGTCGGTGGTGGCGTTGATTCCGGAGCGTTTCAATGCGACCTACAGCGCGACCAAAGCTTACGTATTGAGTTTGACCCAGTCCTTGAACGCCGAGTTGAGTGGGTCGGGCGTGCAAGTACAAGCCGTGTTGCCGGGCGTGACTCGCACGGAAATTTGGGAGCGCTCAGGGATCGATGCCAGTGCTATCCCGCAAGAGATGGTGATGGATGCAGGGGAAATGGTCGACGCGGCATTGGCCGGTTTCGATCAGGGTGAATTGGTCACCGTTCCTTCGTTGCCTGATGCGGCGGATTGGGACGCGTTTGTTGCGGTGCGCCATGGGTTGGGGCCGAACTTGTCGAAGAGCAGTGCGGCAGTTCGTTACAAGTGAGGGCCCTTGGTCAATGAAGCGGTTTGAGGTGTTTAGCGTATGAACGGTCGTCGAGTTGTCGTGACGGGCATGGGCCTGGTTTCTCCGCTGGGTTGCGGTGTTGAACGAGTCTGGGAGCGTTTGTTGGCCGGTCGTTCGGGGCTACGGCGGTTGCCGGAAGAGGTAGTTGCTGATTTGGCTGCCAAGGTTGGCGGTGTGGTTCCAACTCTGGCAGAGGATGCTGAAGCAGGTTTTGATCCGGATCGGGCGACGCCGCCCAAAGAGCAAAAGAAGATGGACCGTTTCATCCTGTTTGCCATGGCGGCTGCCCAGCAAGCGCTGGAGCAGGCAGGTTGGGTGGCGGCTGATGCTCATGCGCAGGAGCGAACGGCAACGATCATTGGTTCGGGTGTCGGTGGTTTTGGCGCGATTGCCGATGCGGTGAGAACGACTGACAGCCGTGGTCCGCGGCGTTTGTCGCCGTTCACGATTCCGTCTTTTTTGGTCAACCTTGCGGCGGGTCATGTGTCGATCCAGCACGGTTTCAAAGGCCCGCTGGGTGCGCCGGTAACCGCCTGTGCCGCGGGGGTACAAGCTATTGGTGATGCCGCGCGATTGATTCGTTGCGGCGAAGCCGATATTGCGGTGTGTGGCGGCGCGGAAGCAGTCATTGATCGCGTCAGTCTTGCCGGGTTTGCGGCAGCCAGAGCCTTGTCGAGTGGCTACAACGACACCCCCGAGCGCGCTTCGCGACCGTTCGACAGTGGGCGCGATGGCTTTGTCATGGGGGAGGGCGCGGGCATTCTGGTGATTGAATCGCTGGAACATGCGCAGGCCCGAGGCGCTCAACCCCTGGCGGAACTGGTGGGTTATGGCACCAGTGCCGATGCCTATCACCTGACTGCCGGTCCCGAGGATGGCAGCGGTGCGCGGCGTTCCATGGCGCTGGCATTGGCGCAAGCCGGCATCAGCGCGGCGCAGGTGCAGCACTTGAACGCTCATGCGACATCTACCCCAGTAGGTGATCTGGGCGAGATCGCCGCTATCAAGTCGTTATTCGGTACCCACGAAGAAATCGCTGTGACATCGACCAAGTCTGCCACCGGGCATCTTTTGGGTGCTGCTGGTGGAATTGAGGCGATCTTCACGATTCTGGCGATCCGCGATCAAATCGCTCCGGCTACCCTGAACTTCGAGAACCCGGATGAAGCGGCAAAAGGGCTGGACATTGTCCATGGCCAGGCGCGGTCGCTGCCGATCGAGTATGCGTTGTCCAATGGCTTCGGCTTTGGCGGGGTCAATGCCAGCGTGTTGTTCAAGCGTTGGCAGGCGTAAGTATCAGTCATTCGGAAAATTGGCACGAATAGTGGTTATTCCTTAGCCGACGATTGTTGAACAATCATAAGGCGATGACCATGAACAGCGGACTTTCCCTGGCCGACCACATTACGTTGGAGATGCGGACCGACATCATTGGTGGTCGTTTGTTACCGGGCATGGCCTTGATCGAAAGTGATCTGGTGACGGCCTACAACGCTTCACGCAACACCATTCGCGAAGCGTTGCATCGACTGGGACAAGAGGGGCTGACCCGCTATGTGCGCCATAAAGGCGTGGTGGTGCGGCGCCTCGGGGTTGATGAGGTGCGCGATCTGTTTCAGGTCCGGCGCACGCTTGAGTTGCAGGCCATTGCCACTAGCAAACCGCTGCGCGAGTACCAGTCGGATCGCATGCTCGAGGCCATCGAAGCCACCGAGCTTGCTCGGGATCGTGAGGACTGGCGGGCAGTCGGTACCCACAGCCTGTGTTTTCACCAGCATATCGTCGGGCTGATGCGCAGCCCGTTGTTCGATGAGTTCTTCACCAACATCGGCGCCCAGATGCGTCTGGTGTTTTCTGCTGCGCCAGACGAGGAGCACTTTCAAGCGCCTTGGCTGGAGCGCGATCGACAGATTCACGATTTGCTTGCCGAGGGTGAAAAACCTGCTGCTCAGGAGGCGATGAGTCTTTATCTCGACGACTCCGAGCAGCTGTTACTCGACATGCTCAGCCATTCCCACCACCACTAACAATGAAATACGGCGGTAGCAGCTGCCGAGCCTGCGAGGCTGCGTTCGAGCCGGGGTCGCGCTCGACCGAAGTCCTCGCAAATCTGCGTACGTGGTTTGCTTGAAAGACCCCGTTGCCTGATTTAACGACCGCTTCGTCCGAAGCGCGGCCCGAGCCGAACGCAGCCTCGCAGGCTCGTCAGCTGCTACGAGAGTTAGAAAAAAAAGATGTGTAGATACCCCACTGATCGAGGATGTTCACCATGTACAAAGACTATCCCGCGGCTTACCAGGTCAGCAAAGGTTCGGCCCTGCAAGTGGACAAGGCCTTTTATGAGCGGATCCGCGAGGCCAAGGACGGTCGCACGCTGATCGAGCAGTTCGAAGTGCCGATCCGCACTGGCCGCGCGTGGAAAGTACCGGCCGGGCATGTCTTTCGCGTGACCACTCCGGTCGGGCCGCAAGTGGGGGATTTCAACGTCTGGAACGCCAATGATCCGCGCGAGCGGCTATGGGCGGCCCGCACTCGTCAATTGCAGGGCGCTCATGTCAGCACCCATGACCGGCTCTGGTCGAATCTGCCGTTTTTGCGGCCCTTGGTGACCATCACGGATGACAGCCTGGCGAGTTACGGTATCGATGAACATGGCGGTCGACTTCACGATCTGCTGGGTACGCGCTGCGATCCCTACGTGAACAAAATGCTCACGGGTGAAGACTTCCACCATCACTGCCATTCCAATCTGACCCGCGCCGTATTGCCCCATGGATTGACCGAGTTCGACGTACACGATGTGCTGAATATCTTCCAGTGCACCGGTCTTAACCATGACGACATGTATTTCATGAAAGCCTGCCCGGCGCAGAAGGGCGACTATCTGGAGTTTTTTGCCGAAATCGATTTGCTCTGTGCTTTGTCCACGTGCCCGGGAGGCGATTTATCACTGGCGATGTGGGGGCCGGATGCGCAGGATCCGCTGAGCGTTTGTCGTCCGTTGGGGGTGGAGATCTATCGGCTCGAGGATTCATTGCTCGAAGGCTGGAGCCAGCCTGAGCGTGCGGCCTATAAGGGGATGCACGGGTTGCACATTGCCAAGGCCGAATGGGAGAAATAGAAGCGCCGGAGCCCTTGCCGGGATTTGAAGTCAGGCGATATGTGTGGCGAGGGAGATTGCGCGCCGTCTTCGACGCCGCGCTGTCGCGCAGAGGATACCTCGAACGTCTGCCGCCATGCGTAGCGCTTTGCTGACCAGGTTGGCGTCATCGACCAGGGAAAACGCCGTTATTCGAAGTCGCGCTTACTTCAGGCGTTCAACCGCTTTGCGATAAGTCTCTTCGTCTTCTCGTTTGCCTACAGCAACAACGAAGACAACCACCTCTTGATCGACGACCTGATACACCAACCGATAACCGCTGCTGCGCAGTTTGATCTTGTAGCAGTCAGGCAGTGAGTGCAGGCGGTTCGCTTCAATGCGAGGGTTGAGCAAAACTGCAGACAGTTTCTTTTTCAGCTGCTACCTGACCGTGTCACCCAGCTTTCGCCATTCCTTCAGCGCACGATCATCAAATTCGAGACTATAGGTCATCCAGCGAAACCTTTACGCGCTGTGGCGAAGCTAGGCGTTCGCGCACAGTAGCGATGAGGGCTTCATCGTCCGTTGTCATCAGGACGGGACGAAAAGGAAGCTCGCCGCGCTCAGCAACATACTGCAAGGCTTGGCGCATTAGCTCAGATGGTGTAACGCCAAGGCGATCTAGCTCGCGGTAGGCACGGGTTTTGAGATCATCGTCGATACGGATGTTGATGGACGCCATGATTGACAACCTGTAATGACATTTGTATTTACAGTGCCAGCCCTGCTGGGCTTTGGCAAGAGCTGCTGGTCATTAAGACATTTACCATGACCTCCATTATGCGCAGGCCGATAAGTGTTCTCTGGAGAATCGTTAGCAGTGGTGCAGAGAGCATCTGTAGGAGCATGGCTGCCAGCGATGGTGTCCTTGAGATCGCCATCGCGCCTTGAGCCTCTCCGTCAACATGGTTTTACTGTATCCGGCGCCGTGATCAAAGGAGATTCCCGAGAGGTAGTCGACTTTCTTGTGGGTGATACAAATGCTTTGTTTTTGATTCGGCTTTTGATCCACCTGCCCGTTCGGAAGGCCGAGTACAGGTGTCCATCAGGGGGGGGCGCAGCGCCGTTCGGCGAAGCCGGACATATCGAGAGGAGGTCGTCGCGAAGCGGACTGTAGGCGATGCCCCCTGATGGATACCGAAGCAAGGGAACACCGAGCCCCAGCGAGGGGCCGTACGCTCGGGGCAAAGACTTTTGGTTACTTTTTGCTGGGCCGGCATTCCGGCGTCTGAAAAAGTGACACGCTGTAAGAGCGGAACCCTAAGTGGCCGTTACCGCAGAAACGGATATGTACACCAGCAAGAGATAGGGCGGCTGTCAGGCCGCCATCGCGGGCAAGCCCACTCCCACATTTGGTCTGTGTACATCCGCAAAAGATAGGTCGGCTGTCAGGCCGCTATCGTCGGATCGCCGCAAACTCGCTCCCACAGGTTCTGTGCATGGCGATAGATAAGAAAAACCCCGCCATTGGTTCTCAATGGCGGGGTTTTAATTAACGATCCTGAGCATCCTTGGTGTCCGCTTCCGCGTTGCGTTCAGCCACGCGTTTACGTTGCTCGTCGGTCAGTTCAACTTTGTTTGCGGTGTCGCGCAGCATCATCAAACCGCCGACGATCGAGCCGATTGCAACAACCATAATCATCCAGGCATACCAAGGCATAGGGCTCTCCTTCAGGGCAGCTACTGTGCGAAGGGTTTCGCGCAATGGTCATGCAACTACCACTTTGAGTAACAGCGTTTATCAGTGGTTCCATTGTAGGCCTGATCTGTCTGGATAGCGCTTCTCAGTGTTTATAGCCCGGTCAACATCGCATCGGCCGGTGCATCGGCGCGCAGTTGTGCGGTCATCAGGAAGTACACAAAACCGACTGCCATAAAGCCGAGGAAAATCAGCCTGATCAAGGTGTTGAACCAGGCCATCACCACCAGGCAGACCACCGGCGATGATCGCCCGGTGTGGCGTCTGGAAACGTGACAGTTTGGCCAAAGACGCAGGCAGATAACCAGCGCGGGCGAGGGCAAAGAATTGCCGCGAGTAGCCGAGGATGATCCCGTGGAAACTCGCCACCACTCCCATGAAGACCAGCAGTCCGGCGATCAGCCCGCCTTTTTCACCGAACGCTCGACGGCTGTAGGCGAACGGACCGCCCGCGTGGGGGATGGCGGTAGTCAGTTCGGTGAAGCTGAAGATGAAGATGAAGATGAAGATGAAGCAGGTGTACATCGTCGCGACCATCAACGAAGTCACCAAAAAGCCCAGCGTCCCGGCCACGCCCCAACCGTAACTCCAGCCGAAGTACTCACCGGAAATCACCAGCCCGACCGCAATGCCCCATAGGTGCAGCGTGCCCAAGGTGGGCTTGAGTTGTGTGTTCATGCATTGCTCCCTGAACGGTTTGGAAGTGTTCGGGGAGTCGGTGTGCAGCGGGCATGCCATTTCACTAAAACACGTCGTAAAGGGCAGAAAGGCGTCGTATCGGGGATTTTCGCCGCTGAATGTCACCGTTTTGTGCGCCACATGAGGGCGTGGTTGGATGTTCTGACGCCATCGCGAGCAAGCTCGCTCCTACATTAGGCCTGTGTCACTCACCCAATTGTGTGTACCGCAAATCCACTGTAGGAGCAGTTTGCTCGCAATGGGGCCCGCCCGGTCACCGCTGAAAACAGGCCTGTAATCCCCACATAGTCCTACTCTTTACACATTCTTTATGCCGCGCCGCACCCCTCGATCTCGTTCCTTTACAGCCTCCCTGCAGACAATGGCTCTACACGCGGCAATCGCCGTACGACGGAGAAATTCCATGAGCGTTCTGGACGGAGTGTCACTGCTGTTGGCAGTGGGGCTGTTCATTTATCTACTGGTTGCGCTGTTGCGCGCCGATCGGAACTAGGAGCGGCTATGCACAGTTATGACTATTGGCTGATCCTCGCCTTCTTCGCCCTGGTGCTGATACCGGCGCCATTTCTGGGACGGTTCTACTACAAGGTGATGGAAGGCCAGCGCACTTGGCTGACGCCGATCCTCGGACCCGTGGAGCGCGGCTGTTATCGGGTGGCCGGGGTCGATCCGCAAACCGAACAGAGTTGGCAGAAATACACGCTGGCCTTGCTCGCCTTCAACCTTGCGGGCTTTTTGCTGTTGTTCGCCATTCTGTTGTTTCAGGACTACTTGCCGCTCAACCCGCAGAATCTGCCGGGCCAAGAGTGGACGCAGGCGTTTAACACCGCCGTCAGTTTCATGACCAACACCAACTGGCAGTCCTACAGTGGCGAAGCCACGCTGAGCTACCTCAGCCAGATGGTCGGCCTGACGGTGCAGAACTTCGTCAGCGCCGCTACCGGTCTCGCTGTGTTAGTTGCCCTGTGCCGTGGCATCGGTCGCCGTTCGGCGCAAACCCTGGGTAACTTCTGGGTCGACATGACCCGCGCCACCCTCTACGGCTTGCTGCCGTTGTGCTTGTTGCTGGCGCTGTTTCTGGTCTGGCAGGGTGTGCCGCAAACCTTCGCCCATTACGTGAATGCGCTGACGATGCAAGGCGTGGATCAAGTGATCCCGCTAGGTCCGGCCGCCAGCCAGATTGCGATCAAGCAACTGGGCACCAACGGCGGTGGCTTCTTCGGCGTCAACTCGGCCCATCCGTTCGAGAATCCGACAGCCTGGAGCAATCTGTTCGAAGTTTCCTCGATCATTCTGATCCCCGTAGCGCTGGTGTTCACCTTTGGCCATTACGTCAAAGACCTGCGCCAGAGCCGGGCGATCATCGCCTGCATGCTGGCACTGTTCCTGATCGGCGGCGCTACTTCGATGTGGGCCGAGTACCAGCCGAACCCAACCCTGAACAACGTAGCGGTCGAACAAACTGCGCCGCTGGAAGGCAAGGAATCGCGCTTCGGCACCACCGCCACTGTGCTCTGGTCGGTGACCACCACGGCGGCGTCCAACGGCTCGGTCAACGGCATGCATGACAGCCTCAACCCGCTGAGCGGCATGGTCGCACTGGTCAACATGATGGTCGGCGAAGTGATCTTCGGCGGTGTCGGTGCCGGGCTCTACGGCATGTTGCTCAACGTGTTGATTGCGGTGTTCCTCGCCGGTTTGATGATCGGCCGTACCCCGGAATACCTCGGCAAGAAGCTCCAGGCCAAGGAAGTCCAGTTGCTGGTGGTGACCTTGTTGGTGATGCCGGTTGGCGTCTTGGTGCTGGGCGCGATCGCTGCAAGTTTGCCTGGCCCGGCGTCGGCCATCAGCAACCCTGGCCCCCACGGTTTTAGCCAGTTGCTCTATGCCTATACCTCCGCCAGCGCCAACAACGGTTCGGCGTTCGCCGGCCTCGGTGCCAACACCCCGTTCCATAACCTGATGCTCGGTCTTGGCATGTTGATCGGTCGTTTCGGTTACATCCTCCCGGTACTGGCGTTGGCCGGCAGCCTGGCGATGAAGAAAACCGCGCCAATCGGCCAGAACAGCTTCCCGACCCATGGCCCGCTGTTCGTGACCTTGTTGACCGTGACCATTTTGCTGGTGGGCGGCCTGACCTTCCTGCCGACCCTGGCGTTGGGGCCTATCGCTGAACATTTGAGCTTAGGCTTCTGAGGACTTGATGATGAACATGCCTGTTCCTGTAGCAAAAAAAGTTGCCTCAAATAAAGCCGCTGCCGTTAAAGCGCCTGAGCAAGCGAAAACCGCAATCTCGGCCCTGTGGCGTCCGGCGTTAGTGCAAGCCTTCGTCAAGCTCGACCCTCGGCAATTGCAGCGCGCGCCAGTGATGCTGGTCGTCGAACTGACGGCGATCCTCACCACGGTGCTGTGCTTCGTGCCGGATACCGCGGTACCGACTTACGTCGCGGCGCAAATCGCCCTGTGGCTGTGGTTTACCGTGTTGTTCGCCAACTTCGCTGAAGCCTTGGCCGAAGGCCGTGGCAAGGCCCGCGCCGATAGCCTGAAAGCCGGTAGCGAAGGCTTGAGCGCACGACGCAAGACGGCTGATGCGACCTTTCAGGTGGTGCCCGCCACCAGCCTGCGCAAAGGCGATATCGTCCGCGTCGAAGCAGGGGAAATGATCCCGGGTGACGGCGAAGTGATCGAAGGCATCGCGGCGGTCAACGAGGCGGCGATTACCGGCGAGTCCGCACCGGTGATCCGCGAGTCCGGCGGCGACCGCTCGGCCGTCACCGGCAATACCCGGCTGGTGTCCGATTGGCTGCTGGTGCGAATCACCGTTAACCCTGGTGAGTCGACACTCGATCGCATGATCGCTCTGGTGGAAGGCGCCAAGCGGCAGAAAACCCCAAACGAAGTGGCGCTGGATATCCTGCTGATCGGCCTGACCCTGATCTTCCTGCTCGTGGTCGTGACCCTGCAGCCGTTTGCTCACTTCGCTAACGGCAGCTTGCCGCTGGTGTTTCTGGTGGCGTTATTGGTAACCCTGATTCCGACCACAATCGGCGGCCTGCTCTCAGCCATCGGTATCGCCGGCATGGACCGTCTGGTGCGCCTCAATGTGATCGCCAAATCCGGTCGCGCCGTGGAAGCGGCGGGTGATGTGCACGTGCTGTTGCTGGACAAGACCGGCACCATCACTTTTGGCAACCGGCGTTGTACCGCGATTTACCCCGCACCAGGTGTCAGCGCCAAAGAGCTGGCCGAAGGCGCGTTGCTCGCATCGTTGGCTGACGACACGGCGGAAGGTAAATCCATCGTCGAATACCTGCGCGGACTTTATCCACAGGCTGAACCAGCCACCGATGTGCTGACCGCAGTGCCATTTAGCGCCGAGACTCGTTTGTCCGGTGTCGACTACCAAGGTCGGACTTACCGCAAGGGGGCAGTGGATTCGCTGCTGACCTTCGTTGGGTTGCAACGTCGCGATGTGCTGCCGGCCCTGTCCCGGGAAATCGACAAGATTGCCCAGAGCGGCGGCACGCCATTGCTGGTGTGCGCCGAGGGCAAATTGCTCGGTGCGATCCATCTCAAGGACGTGGTCAAACCCGGCATTCGTGAGCGTTTCGCCGAACTGCGCAAGCTGGGCATCCGCACCGTGATGGTGACCGGCGACAACCCGCTGACTGCCGCCGCGATTGCCGCTGAAGCAGGTGTCGATGACGTGTTGGCTGAAGCCACCCCGGAGAAGAAACTGGCGCGTATTCGTCATGAACAGAACGACGGTCGCTTGGTGGCGATGTGTGGTGACGGTGCTAACGACGCTCCGGCGCTGGCCCAGGCAGATGTCGGTATGGCGATGAACGATGGGACTCAGGCTGCGCGTGAAGCCGCGAATATGGTCGACCTCGACAGCGATCCGACCAAGTTGCTGGACGTGGTGCAGATCGGCAAAGAGTTGCTGGTGACCCGTGGCGCGTTGACCACCTTTTCCATCGCCAACGACGTGGCCAAGTACTTCGCGATTCTGCCGGCGCTGTTCGCCTCGATCTACCCACAACTGGGTGTGCTCAATGTGATGCACCTGGCCAGCCCGCAAAGCGCGATTCTCTCGGCGATCGTCTTCAACGCCTTGATCATCGTGGTGCTGATCCCGTTGGCCTTGCGCGGTGTGCGAGTGCAGGCGGCGAGCGCGGCGCATTTGCTGCGGCGCAATCTGCTGATTTACGGCCTGGGCGGGCTTCTGGTGCCGTTTGTGGGTATCAAGGCGATCGACATGCTGCTGACGGCGTTGCATTTGGTGTAACTGCTGCACGCCGCGCCGGTGGGCGCGGCGTTCAAACTGAATTGAGGATTTGATGATGTCCACAATGATACGTCCGGCCTTGAGCCTGCTTGTTCTGATGACCCTGATTACCGGCGTGGCCTATCCGCTGGTGGTGACCGGTGTGGCTCAAGTGGCGTTCCCGGATCAGGCCAATGGCAGCCTGGTGCGCGATGCCGACGGCAAGGTCCGCGGCTCGGCACTGATCGCCCAGGATTTCACCGGCGACAGCTGGTTCCATCCACGGCCATCGGCGGGTGCCTTCGCCACGGTATCGAGCAGCGCCAGCAACCTGTCGCCCAGCAACCCGGCGTTGGCCACTCGTGTGATTGACGATGCCAACAAGCTGCTGGTGCCGGGGCAGGGGGCGGTTCCATTGGCGCTGCTCACCACCTCAGGCAGCGGCCTTGATCCGCACTTGCCACCGTCAGCGATTATCTATCAACTGGCGCGGGTTGCAGCCGCACGCAACCTGCCGGTTTCGACCGTGCAGCAATTGGTGGAGGCGCATATTGAACAGCCGCTGGTTGGTCCGCCGGTAGTGAATGTGTTTGCCTTGAATACCGCGCTGGAAAAGTTGTAAGAGCGCTGTTGTAGGAGCGAGCTTGCTCGCGATGGACTCAAGGGCGGCGCGTTTATTCAGAAAACACGCGTTATCGTTAACGTCCATCGCGAGCAAGCTCGCTCCTACAGGGGCTTGCCCGCGAAGACGGCAGGACAGGCAATGCAAATTTCACTAAGACCTACAAGGCAATAACCCATGAGTGACTCCGGCCGCGCCGACGCGCTGTTAGCAGATTTACCCCGCGACGGTCGTGGTCGGCTCAAGGTCTTCCTCGGTGCCGCCCCCGGTGTCGGCAAGACTTACGCCATGCTTCAAGCGGCCCACACACAACTGCGTCAGGGCGTGAAAGTCCTCGCCGGGGTGGTGGAAACTCATGGTCGCGCGGAAACCGAAGCGCTGCTTGGCGGTTTGCCGCAGCAGCCGTTGATCCGTTCCGAATACCGCGGCGTGATGCTCGAAGAGATGGACCTCGACGGTCTGCTCAAGGCCAAACCTAAACTTGTACTGGTCGACGAACTGGCCCACAGCAATGCTCCCGGCAGTCGCCATACCAAGCGCTGGCAGGACATTCAGGAACTGCTGGCGGCCGGCATTGACGTGTTCACCACGGTCAACGTCCAGCATCTGGAAAGCCTCAACGATAAGGTGCGCGGCATCACGGGTGTGCAGGTTCGCGAGACTTTGCCCGACTGGGTGTTGCAGGAAGCCTACGAACTGCTGCTGATCGACCTGCCGCCCCGGGAACTGCTGGAGCGTCTGCGCGACGGCAAGGTTTACGTGCCGGAGCAGGCACGGGCAGCCATCGACGCGTTCTTCACCCAGACCAACCTTACCGCATTGCGTGAATTGGCGATGCAAACCGCTGCAGCCCAGGTTGATGATGACTTGGCGCAAGGCTATCGGCAGTTGGGCCAGGCAGCGCCGGCGGTACGCGGGCGACTCTTGGTGGGTGTCGATGGCGACGCGCAGGCCGAGCGTTTGGTACGCCACGCCAGCCGGGTCGCTCAGCGCCGGCATTTGCCCTGGAGTCTGGTGCATGTGGATAACGGCAGTGTGCGTGACGAGCAGTCGCGTTTGCGCCTGCAAAATGCCCAGCAACTGGCCGAACGCTTGGGCGGTGAAGTGGTGTTGTTGCGTGCTGGCGAGGTCGCGAAAACCTTGATTCAACACGCCGCCGAACGCCGCGCGAGCCTGGTGCTGGTCGGTCAGTCTCGAGAGCGTTTGCGCCGTCGGCTGTTCGGCGGCGGGCTGGCCTCACGCTTGCTGCGTGATGCGCGCGGGCTGGAAATCAACGTCCTCGACAGTGACATAGACCGGCCAGCACCGCGCATGCGCGCGCGGCATTCATTGGTCTGGTTCGACTATGCCCTGGCGGTGTTGGCGACGGTACTGGCCAGCGCTTTGGCCTGGGGAGTGGCCAGTGTGTTGCCGCTGCCGAACATCTCGCTGGTGTTCCTCGCTGCCGTGCTACTGGTGGCGGTGCGCAGCAGTCTCGGCCCGGCCTTGGCCTGCGCGGCGCTGTCGTTCCTGACCTATGACTTTCTGTTCATTCCACCGAACTTCTCCTTTGCCATTCAGCGCGAGGAAGATGTGCTGACGCTGCTGTTCTTTCTGTTGATGGCGGCATTGACTGGCAACCTCGCCGCGCGGCAACGGCGCCAGTTGCAGGCATTGCGTGACACTCAGGAGGAGACCAGTGAATTGCTCGACCTGTCGCGCAAACTGACCGCCGCGACTGATCGCCAAGCGGTCGTCAGCGCTGGCGCGCAGCATCTGAACGGCTGGAATGATCTGCAATTGTGCCTGCTCAACCGCGATGGCCAAGCCCCCGGTGGCTGGACGGTTGAAACCGGCGGCCCGTTGCAGTTTTCTGAAGCCGAGCGCGCTGCCGCCGACTGGGCCTGGCAACACGATCAACCCGCGGGCATGGGCACCGGGACCCTGCCATTCGGGCGTTGGTGGTGGTGGCCATTGTCGGTAGAAGACGGGCCGCTGGGGTTACTCGGCGTGTGCACGAAAGACGGCCAGCCACTCAGTGGTCAGCGTCGGCGATTGTTGACTGCTCTGAGCCAGCCATTGGCTCAGGCTTTAGCCCGGGCGCAATTGGCCGAGGATCTGGAGGCAGCACGTCTGCATGGCGAAACCGAGCAATTGCGCAGCGCCTTGCTGGCGTCGGTGTCCCACGACTTGCGTACCCCGCTGACCTCCATGCGCGGCAGCATCGACAGCTTGCTGGCCTTGGGCGAAGCGATTCCGTTGGAGGACCGCCGCGAATTACTCGAAGGTACCCGCGATGAAGCCGAGCGTCTGGATCGCTATATTCAGAACCTTCTGGACATGACCCGTCTTGGGCATGGCGCGCTGAAGCTGGCGCGGGACTGGGTGTCGCCAGCAGATATCGTCGGCAGTGCGCTGAATCGGCTGCGAGCGGTGCTGGCGCCGTTGCAAGTCAGCACCGATGTGCCGAGCGAGCTACCGCTGCTCTACGTGCATGCGGCATTGATCGAGCAGGCGCTGGTGAATGTACTGGAAAACGCAGCACGTTTTTCTCCGCCTCAGGGGCGTCTGCAGTTGTGCGCCAGCGCGACCGACAGTGAGCTGTTTTTTTCGGTGAGCGACGAAGGGCCAGGTATTCCAGAGGCCGAGCGCGCGAAGATTTTCGACATGTTCTACACCGCGGCTCGCGGTGATCGGGGAGGGCAGGGCACGGGACTCGGCCTGGCGATCTGTCAGGGCATGGTCGGCGCCCATGGTGGGCGTATCAGTGTGGCTGACGGTATCGAAGGTCGCGGCACGTGCATCACGATCCATCTACCGTTGCAGGAGCAGCCCGGACTTGAAAGTGAAGCCTGACATTCTATGCGCTACTCTTGCGTCACTTCTTTATCTTGATCAGAAACCATGAGCCAGACTGCGACCATTTTGGTCATCGACGACGAACCGCAGATTCGCAAATTCCTGCGTATCAGCCTGGCTTCTCAGGGCTATAAAGTGCTGGAGGCCGGCACCGGCAGTGAAGGGCTGGCCCAAGCCGCATTGAACAAACCCGATCTGCTGGTGCTCGACCTCGGCTTGCCGGACATGGACGGCCAGCAGGTGCTACGCGAGTTTCGCGAGTGGTCGACAGTGCCGGTGCTGGTGTTGTCGGTACGCGCCAGCGAAGGACAGAAGGTCGAAGCCCTCGACGGAGGGGCCAATGACTACGTGACCAAGCCTTTTGGTATTCAGGAGTTTCTCGCTCGGGTGCGCGCTTTATTGCGTCAGGCACCGACGGGCGAAGCGCAGGAAGCGGCACTCAACTTCGGTCCGCTGACGGTGGACCTGGCGTATCGCCGGGTGCTGCTGGACGATGCCGAAGTGGCGTTGACCCGCAAGGAATACGCGGTGCTGGCGCAATTGGCACGGCACCCGGGACGAGTCATCACTCAGCAGCAGTTGCTCAAGGATATCTGGGGCCCGACCCACACCGAAGACAGCCATTACCTGCGAATTGTGGTCGGCCACCTACGTCAAAAACTGGCGGACGACCCGACCCAACCGAGGTTTATCGTGACCGAGGCTGGGGTGGGGTATCGGCTAATGAGTAGCGACAATCTCTAAGGTTGTATTGCCTGATAAATTGCTATCGCGAGCAGGCTCGCTCCCACAATAGTTCGGCGCGGATCACATACTTGTGGACGACGAAAATCCAGTGTGGGAGCGAGCCTGCTCGCGATGACGGCAGAATATTCAGCAGAGATCTAAAGGCTTCACACAGGTTTCAATTCTGCTCATTATCATATCGATCCAGCGTATCGCGGGCGATTTCCCGGCCCAGGGCGATCAGCTCCGGCGCTTTGTAAAACTCGAAAAACCGGCATACCCGTTTCGGCACGTTGATCAGGATATCCGGTGGGTAGCCGGCGATCTTGTATTGCGCCAGAGAGGTCTGCATCACTTCGAAACTCTGGTTGATCAAGTCCAGTAATGATGCCGGGCCGACGTTATCGATGATGAACGAACCGGTGGCTGACTTCGGCGCACCAGGGGTTTGTGGTGCGGCGGCCGGTTGCTGAGCTTCAGGTTCGGCGGACTCGATCCACGGATTATTGAGGTCGGCGGCATCTGCTCGCAGGGCCTCCTGTTCGAGCAACAACAACTGTTCAGCTTGTTTACGGCGAAACGGCAGATGCGAACCGAGGGAATTGATCAGGCTGTCGAACCGACTTTTGAACGCCGGTGGGCGCTGGATCACCGGCAATTGATAGTGCCTTTGGTTGGTCGAGTTGAGGTTGACCGCGATAATCAGGTCGCAGTGGCTTGAGACCACCGGCACGATCGGCAGCGGGTTGAGCAGGCCGCCGTCCACTAGCATCCGGTTGCCCTGCATCACCGGGGTGAACAGGCTGGGGATTGCTGCCGAGGCGCGCATTGCCTGGTGCAGGCAACCTTCCTGGAACCAGATTTCTTGTTGATTGGTCAGGTCCGTGGCGACCGCCGTGTAAGGGATGCGCAGGTCTTCGATGTTGATTTCGCCGACGATCTTGCGGATTTGCCCGAAGATCTTTTCCCCACGAATCGCTCCGAGACGGAAACTGACGTCTACCAGACGCAACACGTCGAGGTAGTCCAGGCTTTCAATCCAGTCTCGGTAGTCGTTGAGTTTGCCTGCGGCATAGATCCCGCCGACCACCGCGCCCATGGAACAACCGGCGATGCAGGCGATGTCGTAACCACGTCTTTCAATTTCTTCGATTACTCCGATATGGGCATAGCCCCTGGCGCCACCAGAGCCCAGCACCAATGCGACACGCTTTTTCATGACTCGCCCCTTCTTCAAACATGAGTCAACAATGCGCCCATCAAGGGTCTTGCTTCAATCGCTGCTGTTCTTTGGTGTAGGGGCAAGGTCGTTTTTTCAACATTCAGTGACGGCAGACAGGTATTCTCGCCCCAGCTATATTCTCCAGGGTGGGCAAGGCACTTTTTGCGGTGCTGGCCGTCATACCGTGCACGATTGTTTTTTATTGAGGTGTCATTAATGAAAACCTGGATCTGTCTACCTTTGATTGCGTTGGCTCTGGCCGGTTGTGCAGGGAAAACGGCGTACCGTGACAGTTGCGGTAGCGAGCTTGACGCGGCCTGGCATGAGCTGGACATGGCCAAGGTCGAAGGTTTCGCGGGCACCGTCAGTTACTCCAAAGCGCTGTCCTTGTTGACCGGGGCCAAGACCCAGCAGCAGTTCGAGGCGTACGAAGGCTGCACGAAAAAAGCCGAGAAGGCCCGTTTCTACATCCGTGAGTCTCGTGCCGGCCGTTGACCGAAGGGATTGCTGATATAGCGCAATGCTTGTCAGCAGCATTGCTATAGTCTTGAGTTCATTGCGTCGCAACATTGGGTGTTCGATTCGGGAGTAAACCATGTCTGCCTTGGTTGATCGTTTGGTGGCTCAGGTGTTGAGCCTTGAAGTTCGCTTGCGAGCCTGCCAGGCGCGATTGAGTGCGACGACCGATGATGAAGCGCTGCACGATCTGCGCACCACGGTTCGCCGTCTGCGCAGTCTGCTGCGACCCTTGCGTGGTTTGCCCGGAGTCGAGCAATTGGAAGCGGCGGCGGCCGGAGTCGGCAACCTGACCACACCCTTGCGCGACCGGGAAGTACTGGCCGCCTACTTGCACAGTCATGGGCAGCACGAAGCGGCTCAGCGCCGCACGGTGCAAATGGCCAAGGCGTATCCCGCTGTGGCGACCAGCCCGGAGCTGGCGCAACTGTTTCTGATAGTCGACGCGTTTCCGCGCTTTTTGCGAGCTTCCCAACGTCAGGGATTGCTCAAAGGTTTACGTCCGCGCATTGAAAAGCGCCTGGCCAAACAGTGGAGCGCTCTGGATAAGGCGTTGCACGATCCCGACCACGACCGCCATCGCTTGCGTCTACTGATCAAACGCGTGCGCTATGCAATCGAAGCTTATCCCGAACTGGATCGTTTGCCGGTCAAGGCCATGCCTCGACTGAAAGCCGCTCAAGAGGCACTCGGTGACTGGCATGATTGTTGGCAATGGTTGGCAAAGTCCGAGCATGAGGCCGACTTGCTGCCCTGTGTGGCGGTTTGGCGAGTGACCATGGCCACGGCCGAAGGACGCGCAGATCGCGTGCTGGACAAGTTGAGCGCGGCTTGCTTCAAGTCTTGAGCACACACCGCAGATTGCTCGTCGAATCGCTCCTCGTAGCAGCTGCCGCAGGCTGCGTTCGGCTGCACAGCAGTCGTAAACCTGCCGACGCGGTTTAACAGTTACACCGCAATAACCGTGTTCACGACTGCTTCGTCCGAACGCAGCCTGCGGCAGCTGCTACAAATGTGCGGGTTGCCAGTAGCGTTCGGCTTATCTGTCCGCTTTTTTGGCCGGAATAAGTGCTGTGCAGTCCCCGTCTGATAGTTAAGATCGTTGAGTCTTTTTCCTGGCTTGAGGTTTTCATGCGCTTTTCTGATTTGGTCGATGCCGCCCGCAGCCATCCGCTGGAGCTGTCTATCCCGACGGAATGGGCTCAGGGGCGCGCCAGTTTTGGCGGGCTGATGGTCGCTTTGCAGTACGAGGCCATGCGCGCAAAAGTTCCGGCAGATCGCCCGGTACGTTCGTTAGCGATCACCTTTGTCGGCCCGGCCGAACCCGATGTAGCCATCAGCTTTGAAGTGGATGTACTGCGCGAAGGCAAGGCTGTCAGCCAGGTGTTGGGCCGGGCTATGCAGAACGGGCAAGTGGTTACGTTGGTCCAGGGCAGCTTTGGCGCCTCTCGCCCTTCGGAAATCGACGTGGCGGCCGAACCGGCACCCGAAATGAAACACTGGGATGACTGTCAGGAACTGCCTTATATCAAGGGTGTGACCCCGGAGTTCATGCGCCACTTGGCGATGCGCTGGGGTGTTGGCGGTTTGCCATTCACCGGCAACACGTCGCGGAAGATGGGCGGTTGGGTGCGTTTGCGCGGGGATGTTAAGGAAGAACCACTGACCGAGGCGCATATTCTGGCGCTGGTGGATGCCTGGCCACCGGCCCTGTTGCCGCACTTGAGCAAACCGGCGGCGGGTAGCACCCTGACCTGGACTGTCGAATTTGTTCAGCCTTTGCTGGCGTTGAGCACGCTGGACTGGTGCAAATATCAGGTCGTGATCGAGCATGCCCGCGACGGCTATGGTCACGCGGCGGCAGCGTTGTGGAGTCCTGAAGGACAGCTGATCGCCATGAGTCGGCAGACGGTGACAGTCTTCGGTTAAATCCGATCAATGCCGGTGGCGCTCACGCCAGGCCCGCCACCAGCCACCGCTCAAGACAAACCGGGGAAAGGTCAGGAACTGTTCGACCATCAAGCGTTGCACTGCATCTTTGCGGTCACTGAATGGCTCGGAGGCTTGCGCCTCCAGACTGTGGCCGTGGCGTTGCAGGCCTAATGCGGCGAGCAAGCCAACGACGCCGATGGCAACGCTCAGAAAATTCATCCCGAACACACCCGAAACGATCAGCAGAAACGCCAGAATAAATAGCGGCACGGCAATCAGGTGCAACACCAGATTGGTCGGATTGCGATGATTTTCGGGGTATGCACGCCATTGCCAGGCGGGGAGATTGGGGTGACGTTTGCCCATGTTGGTAATCCTCGATCCGTGTGAAACCTATGGATAAAGAATAGGCCGGGCAGACGCCTTCGGCGAATCAAGGCTGGCTATCGGCGCAATAGGCATCTTGAGATTGATGTTGACTGCTCTATTACCATCGCAGTCAGTTAAGCGAACGCTGCTCCTACAAGGGCACCGCGATCAACTGTAGGAGCAGGGGGGCGCCTAGCCCTTGCCCGCGAGGTGTCCTTACAGCTTGAGCTGACCGATCGCCTTGCTCAACTCACCGGCCAACGTCGCCAATTCATGACTGGTGGTGGCTGAGTCGATGGTCTGCTGCACGGTGTTCTCGGTCACGTCGCGAATGCTCACCACCGCACGATTCATTTCTTCGGCGACCTGACTTTGTTGTTCGGCCGCCACAGCGATTTGTGTATTGCTTTCGCGCATCTGCGCCACAGCGCTGGTGATGTCTGCAAGTGCTGCGCCCGCTTCCTGGGCCTGCTGTACGCAATCGTCAGCCTTGAACGAGCTTTCCTGCATGAAATCCACGGCATCCCGGGTCCCGGCTTGCAGGGCGGAGACCATGAGAGTGATCTCGTCGGTGGAGGCCTGCACTCGCTTGGCCAGGTTGCGGACTTCATCGGCGACTACCGCAAAGCCACGGCCCATTTCACCGGCTCGAGCAGCCTCGATCGCGGCGTTAAGTGCCAGCAGATTGGTTTGCTCGGCGATGCTGTGAATCACGCCGACCACGCTATTGATCTTCTGGCTGTCTTCGGCCAAGCGCTGAATCATCTCGGCGGTTTGCTGCACGCCGCTGGAAAGCCCTGCAATCGATTTTTGCACGCGGCTGACGACTTCTTGCCCGCTGCCGGCCAGGGTGTCGGCGGTCTGCGACAAGTCGCGGGTCGCTCCGGCGTGCTGTGCAATGTGATAAACCGTGGCCGACATCTCGTTGATCGCAGTTGCGGCCTGATCGGTCTCGCTTTGCTGGCCAAGCATGCCGTGGCGCACGTCGTTCATGCTAGAGGCCAGCCGCGCGGCACCGACATCCAATTGTTTGGCGGTGTGCGCCACGGTGTTAACCACCCGTTGGTAGCCGGCCTGCATGGCATTGAAGGCGCTGGCCATCTGCCCAACTTCATCCTTGCAGGCCAACGGCACGCGGGCCGATAAGTCGCCGGTCTTTTCTACGTGCAGCATCACGTCTTTCAAGGTGTTGAGCTGGCTGAGCAAAAAGCGGATCAACAGCTGCGAGGCGCCGAGCATCGCTAGCATCAGGATGAACACCGCCACCGCGTAGTTGGGTAAACGCTCGCCGAACACCTGGCTCAGGCTCGGGCCATAGGCAAGTACGGCCACCTGTTGGCCGTCCGCGCGGGACACCACGTCGGCGCCCATCAGCGGATTGTCACCGAACAGCGGCATTGCGTTGAGCTCGACCCAGCCGCTGGCGTTGTTCAGTTCGGGTATTGGCTGTCCGCTCAGGGATGGCGTTTGGCCCAGACCGAAGCTCAACAGGTGGTCTGCCGTGGGTAAGGCTTGCCCGACTGGCCAGGCATTGAGCAAGTGTGCCTGGGCCTGGGCCGAGGCTTGCGAAGCCTGGCTGCGAGCTTGCTGTTCGAGTTGTACGGCGTACAGCACCAACAGCAGGGTCGTAATGAACGCGACCGCGTTGACGGCCCAGAATTTGTATTTGAGCGAGATGTTGCTAAGCCAGGCACCCATGGAAGGTCTTCTCTGATAGCGGAAACAGTTTTGGCAAGGTGCCATTATTGTGCCGCTACTCAGGGAGTCGATTCTTGATGTGGGTCAATGAGCAACACCATTCCAAAGTGGGAGCGAGCAAGCCCGCTCCCACAGGGATGTGTGTTTATTGGGGGATTGAAGGCAACCCGAAGAATGCCCTCGCGCATGCCGTACTATGAGCCGCCACGTCTTCCAGGCTTTCACCACGATGTAATGCCACTTCGCGCAAAACTTCCGTCAAGTACGCCGGTTCGTTGCGACCGTTTTTCGGCTTCGGTCGCAGGCTGCGCGGTAACAAGTACGGCGCATCGCTTTCCAGCATCAAGCGAGTACCGGGAATCTCGCGAACCAGTGGGTGCAGGTGAGTGCCGCGACGCTCGTCGCAGATCCAGCCGGTGATGCCGATGTGCAAATCGAGGTCGAGATAGCTGAACAGCGCGCGCTTTTCACCGGTAAAGCAGTGCACTACGGCTGCCGGTAAACGGTCGCGAAAGTCGCGCAGGATTTCCAGCAGGCGTTGACTGGCGTCGCGCTCGTGGAGGAACACCGGCAGTTGCAGGTCAACCGCCATTTCTAAATGCTCTTCAAGCACCTTTTCCTGTTGCGGGCGTGGCGAGAAGTCACGATTGAAATCCAGGCCGCATTCACCCACGGCACGCACGCTCGACTCTTTGAGCAGGCTGCGCAGGCGTTGAGCGCTATCAGCGTTCCAGTCACTGGCCGAGTGGGGGTGAATGCCCGCAGTGGAGAACAGCCGCTGCCCGGTTTCGTCCAGTTGTTGGCACAGTTCAAACGCCTGTTCACTGCCCTCGACACTGGTGCCGGTGAGGACCAGTTGGCAGACTCCGGCGGCATAGGCGCGGTCAAGTACTGCCTGGTGTTTGTCGGCGAAACTTGGGTTGGTCAGGTTGACGCCGATATCGATGAGTTGCATGGTGCTACCTCAGGCCAAGGCCGGAAAGCATATCAGAGCTGTAGATTTATAAGAAAAACCAAGAACTACAACGAGTTAAAGCTGTCTCTTGATGCCGGAAGACAGCTTCGGCTGGAAGTCCAACCGAAGTCGTATCAGTTTCCGCACGTTGCCAGCGCTCTAAGCGCTCTGTTTCTGTCGCCCAACTTCCCGAAATCATTCGTGAGGCTGGACAGTATTCTTCCCGGAGAGCGGATGACGCGACCCTCGGTTTTGCTTGTGCTGTGCTTGTCGTTACTGCTGCCGATGCCGGCGGTTGCGCGTCTGGCCGGCCCTCCGGTGGCCTTGGCCTCGGGTCAGGTTCGCGACCTGGCGGAAATTCGTAACAGTCGCGTCCTGCGGGTGCTGGTCAATCAGAGCCGCAACAGTTCCGGCGAAGTCCAGGGCCAGACCATTGGCGTCGAATACCATCGCCTGCGAGCCTTCGAACAATACCTCAACGGCCACGCCCGTGACGGTCAGGAAATCAGTCTCAAGATCATCCCCAAAGCCAAGGACCAGTTGCTCGGCGCACTTCAGCGCGGCGAGGGAGACTTGGTTGCCCCCGGTGAATTGCTCGACCCGCAGTCAGCTCACGCCATCAGTACCAGTGATCCGATTGCCAGTCACGTTCCGTTGTTGTTGGTCGGGATCAAAGGCGAGCGGCGTTTCACCCGCCTTGAGCAACTGTCCGGGCGCACGTTGGCGCTGACCACGGGGAGCGCGGCGGGTGACGCGATCAATCAGATCAATCAGAAACTGGCGTTACACAAGCTGCCGCCAGTCAAGGTCGAGTGGGTCGATCCAAGCCTTGCGGTCGAAGATGTGCTGGAGATGGTTCAGGGCGGGATTTTTCACCTGACCATCGTCGAGCAACCGATTGCCGAGCGTTGGGGCAAGATTCTGCCCAAGCTGCGCTTTGATCGGCAGGTGGCCATCAGCGAGCCGGGCGAAGAGTATTGGTTTGTGCGGCGCGATGCGTCGATGCTTCGGGCGAGTATTGATCGCTTCCTGAAAACCTATAAAACGCCAGCGGATCAGGACGTCGCGTTTCTGCGCATCTACCGACGCTTGTACCAGGTCCACTATCCCTTGGCCGGTGCTGACCGCCAGCGTCTGGAAAAACTGCGCCCGGTTTTGCAAAAGCATGCGCGCGAACAGGGCATGGACTGGCTGAACCTGGCTGCGCTGGCGTTCAAGGAGTCAGAACTGCAACCGAGCTCTTCGATCGGCGGCGGCCCCACGGGCTTGATGCAAATTACCCCTTCGGCGGCTCAGCGGGTGGGGGTCAATAATATTCAGTCGCTCGACAACAATGTGCAGGCCGGGGCCAAGTACCTGGCGCTGATCCGCCGCAAGTTCTTCGCCAGCCCCAAGCTCAACGAGCGCGAGCGCATGGCTTTTGTGCTAGCGGCCTACAACATGGGCCCGGAGCGGGTACAGGGTATGCGCACCGAAGCCAAACGGCGCGGTTTGAATCCCAATCAGTGGTTTTTCCAGGTAGAGCGTATTGCCATGGAACAAGTGGGAATGAGCGCCGTCAGCTACGTGAATAGTGTCAACAAGTACTACTTGGCCTTCGATCGGGAACGGGATTCGTTGGAGCCCCTGGCGCAAAAGATCGCCTTGCGGAAGTGATCTATAAATTTGATTGATATGGTGCGTTTTTTGCGCTTTTAACATTATATTTACTGATTAATATAGCGACCAACCAACCCCTGATTCGAAAGGACGACACAACATGAGCACACTGATCAAAACCGCACTGTCTACCCGCGCAGGTTACGGCCTGGCTGTTCTGCGGATCGTCGTTGGCATCATCTTCGCTGCCCACGGTTCGCAAAAGCTCTTTGGTCTGTTTGGCGGTTACGGTCTGGCCGGTACGGCGCAGTGGATGGAAAGCATCGGTCTGGCGCCGGGTCATCTGATGGCCCTGCTCGCAGGCGGCACCGAGTTTTTCGGCGGCCTGGCACTGATCATCGGTTTGCTGACGCGTCCTGCGGCGCTGGGCCTGACGTTCACGCTGCTGGTGGCGATCTTCTCGGTGCACATCAGCAACGGCTTGTTCATGGCCAACAACGGTTATGAGTTCGCTCTGGCCTTGCTGGGCGGCACGGTCGCTGTTCTGCTCGAAGGCGCTGGCAAACTGTCGGTGGATCGCATCATTGCCAAGTAACGGCTGACTCAGCCTTGATCAAAAAATCCGGAATCTGAAAAGATTCCGGATTTTTTATGCCTGCTATTTATCCCTGCTTGAACATCTCTGCGGCACGTTTGGCGATTTCTTCTTTCGACAGATCTTCCTTACGGGTGGAGATAAACCACAAATGACCGTGTGGATCTTTCAGCGTGCCTGAGCGATCGCCGTAGAACTGGTCTTTCACTTCCGAAACAACCACACCTCCTGCGGCAATCGCCTGGGCGTATTGCTTGTCGACGTCTTTCACATACAAATGCAGCCCCACCGAAATGCCTGCTTTTTCGGGGCTGCTCAGGGACGCAGCGTCGCATGGGGTAGCAAGCATGATGGCCGAGTCGCCAATACGCAGTTCGGCGTGGCCGATGTCGCCGTTGGGTGCGACCAGGCGCATGACTTCAGTGGCACCGAACGCCTTTTTGTAAAACTCGATCGCCTCGGCAGCTTTTTTGATTCCCAGGTAGGGCGTGATGCTGTGATAGCCCTCGGGTATCGGTTTAACGCTCATGTTGGTTCTCCTTTTTTGTTGGGATGAACGTGACCCTTCACCGTTTTCCGGCCGATTCACTATAGGCCACCACCGGCGGGGCATTTAAGGGGCCGACGGGCAGCAGCATGGCTACTGTTCAGCCATCAACAGCAAAGCAGCAGATTGCTTCGCTGCATCAAACCGAATGGCTATAAACATTGCCCAAGCCGCTGAAAACAAAGGACAAGTCATTCAGGCACAGAAGCTGCAACTGCTCATCGTAATCACTGTTGACCCGAGAGCGTTGTATGTCTGCCTTGCCTGAATCTGCCGATTATCCGATCCATCCTCCGGCCGCCGAACTGATCCGTGATGAAGCCCAAGCCCTGCTCGTGGCCGAGCGCGTGGCCTCGGTGCTACTGGAACAGGACGCCGAACGCGATAGCAGGCGGCAGGTGCCCGCTGAGATTGTCGACCTGTATTCCAACAGTGGCCTGTGGGGCATCAGCGTGCCGCGCGAATTCGGTGGTGCGCAGGTTTCCTATGCAGTGCTGGCGCAAGTGATTGCGATCATTTCCGCCGCCGATCCATCGCTGGGCCAAATTCCGCAGAACCACTATTGCCTGCTCGAAGACATCCGTCTGCAAGGCACACCTGAACAACAGGCGTACTTCTTCGGCCTGGCGCTGCAAGGTCATCGTTTTGCCAATGCCTTATCGGAAACTGGCGGCAAGAATGTTCAGGATATTCAGGCGACCATTCGCCAGTATGGCGACGGCTATGTGATCAACGGGCGCAAGGGGTATTGCACGGGCTCGCTTTACGCGCATTGGCTGGCGGTGCTGGCGCTGGATGAAGAGCAGAAGGGCCAATTGGCCTTCGTCGAACGCGGTACTCAGGGACTGGCGGTGATCGATGACTGGGACAGCATGGGCCAGCGCACCACATCCAGCGGTACCGTGCTGGCGCAGGATCTGCACGTTCCGGCGTTCAATCTGTTTCCCACGTACCGCTCCTACGAAAGCCCGACCCTGGCCGGTCCCTTCGCCCAACTGACCACCGCCGCGATTGACGCCGGGATCGCTCGGGCCGCGTTGCGCGACACTATCCGATTTGTTCAGGAACACGCCCGGCCATGGATCGATGCCGGTGTGGAAAAAGCCAGTGAAGATCCGCTGACCATCATTCAGGTCGGTGGCCTGGAGATTCGTCTGGAAGCCGCCGAAGCGTTGCTGGAACGGGCCGGAAAAGCCCTGGACGTCGCACGCCCGGCCCCGGATGAAGACAACGTCGCCAGGGCTTCACTGGCCGTGGCCAAAGCCAAGGTGTTGACCACCGAAATCGCCATCGAAGCGAGCAACAAGCTCTTCGAACTCGGCGGCACCCGTTCAACCTTGAAAAAGCACAACTTCGACCGCCACTGGCGCAACGCCCGGGTCCATACCCTGCACGACCCGGTGCGCTGGAAGTACCACGTGGTTGGCAATTGGCTGCTCAATGGCGTGAAACCACCGCGCCACGATTGGTCTTGAGGTATGGGTGAGCTACTGAAAAACATCTATTGGGCGGACATCGGCCAGGCCTGCCTCGACACCCTGAGCATGCTCGCTGCGGCGCTGGGTTTTACCGTGTTGTTGGGGCTGCCGCTGGGCGTGCTGCTGTTCCTCACCGGCAAGCGCCAATTGCACGAAACCCTCGGTGTTTATCGATTGCTGTCGGTGATCGTCAACATGCTGCGCTCGCTGCCGTTCATCATCTTACTGATCGTGTTGATTCCGTTGACCACGCTGCTGGTGGGCACCTCGCTCGGGGTTCCGGGAACCATCCCGCCTCTGGTGGTGGGCTGCACGCCGTTCTTCGCGCGGTTAGTGGAAACCGCCTTGCGCGAAGTCGACCGTGGTGTGGTGGAAGCGACTCAGGCGATGGGCGCCAACACCTGGCAAATCATCCGTCACACGCTGTTACCCGAAGCCCGCGCGGGATTGCTCGCGGCGGTCACGGTCACGGCGATTGTGCTGGTGGATTACACGGCGATGGCCGGAGTGATCGGCGGTGGCGGGCTCGGCGATCTGGCGATCCGCTATGGCTACCAGCGTTTTCAGACCGACGTGATGGTGGTCACGGTAGTGCTTCTGCTGGTGCTGGTCCAGGCCCTGCAAATGACCGGTGACCGACTGGTGGCGCGCTACAGCCGACGTTGAAATCTAACTTGAAAAATCAAAAAAGCCGGCCTCACGTCCGCCCCACGACGGCCATTCAATCTGCCTTGGAGCACTGCATGAAAAAGACCCTCGCCCTGTTGGCCGCGGTAATGTCGCTGACGGTTCACACCACAGCCTATAGCAACGAAAAGCTGATCGTCGGCGCGACGCCGGTTCCTCACGCGGAAATTCTTGAATTCGTAAAACCGGCTTTGGCCAAGGAAGGCGTGGACCTGCAGATCAAAGTCTTCACCGACTTCATCCAGCCCAACCAGCAACTGGCGCTGAAAAATCTCGACGCCAACTATTACCAGTACCGACCGTTTCTCGATGATTTCAACAAGACCCGCCACACCGATCTGGTGCCGGTGGTCGGGGTACACATCGAGCCGTTCGGTGCCTACTCGACGAAGATCAAGAACATCGCCGACTTGAAGGACGGCGCCTCGGTGTCGATCCCCAATGACCCGGTGAACACCGGCCGGGCGCTGGTGCTGTTGCACGAAGCCGGTTTGATCAAACTCAAGGACCCGAGCAATACCCTGGCGACTCAGCGCGACATCATCGATAACCCCAAACATCTGAAAATTCGTGAATTGGAAGGGGCATTGCTGGCACGTTCGGTGAGCCAAGTGGATCTCGCGTTCGTGTTCGCCAATTACGCCCTGGAGGCGGGGATCGACACCAACAGCGCGCTGATCGTTGAGAAGGGCAAAGACCTGTACATCGAGTTCCTCGTCGCCCGCCCGGACAACATCAACGATCCAGGCATCCAGAAACTGGCCAAGGCCTTGAACTCCGATGAGGTCCGCCAATTCATCCTGACTCGCTATAAAGGCCAGATCGCTCCGGGGTTTTGAGGGTATGTGCACATCGTTCTTGCGGTGACCACAAGTCGAGGCGGCCTTACGTTGACTCCAACAACTGAGCCCCCGGCCCGCGCTCACCCAGCACATCGCCATAGTTGCGCAGCGGGCAAGCTTCCATCGATAAACAACCGCAACCTATGCAGCCATTGAGTTTGTCGCGCAGCTTGATCAGTTGGTTGATTCGTTCATCCAGGTCGTTGCTCCACCGCGCTGAAAGTTGCTTCCAGTGCGCCGCGGTCGGCGCGCGATTGTCGGGCAGTGACTTCAGGGCGTCGCCGATCTCCGCCAAGGGGATTCCCAATCGCTGTGCAACTTTGATCAACGCCACCCGTCGCAGTACTTCCCGCGGATAACGGCGTTGGTTGCCCTGGTTGCGATTACTTTTAATCAGCCCCTTGGACTCATAGAAGTGCAGGGCGGTAACCGCAACGCCGCTGCGTGCCGACAATTGGCCGACGGTGAGCTCTTTGTTGATTGTTTCTTTGGGAATCATCGCATTTGCCGCTTGACCTCTAGTTAGCTAGAGGTTTTACCCTGCATGGCCTCGGATCGCAAGATTCTGCTTACCTTTCAGTGGGGACTATTCATGCAGCCGTTAGAGAAAAATCGCAGCTTTACGCAATTGATCGAGTTCGAGATCGAGCCTCATCAGCAGCCAGGACTGGTCTGGGCCCTGACGGAACAGACCGAGCGCCTGGCCCAGGGCTACCACGGTTTTCTCAGCGCCAGCGTGCAGGCCAGCGATGACGGGCGGCGAGTGCTCAATTACCTGCAATGGCAATCGCGGGAGGCAGGTGAAGCCGCTTTCCAGAGTTTTGAAAACGGCGAACAGGATTTCTGGAAGCTGATCCGCACCTATCAGGCCAAGACCGTTACCTTCGGGTCATTTCAGGTGCTGCGCAGTATCGAGCGCAGCCATGACAATGCGTTGCACTGCAACCTGGTGAGCTAGATCGACAGCTGCAGCATTCGTTCACCTTGAAGGTTATCCACAGGTCGGCGCTTGTTGACGGCCAGCTCGCCGATTTTGATCAGCCGGGTACGCGTGACGTTGCGGCTCAAACCCAGCAGGTTGGCGGTGTGTACCTGGTTGTAGTGGCTGAAGCGGTAGGCGGCCCGAAGCAACGCGTCTTCGACGTTCTCATGCAGCGCGCCAGCCTGTTCTTCGAAGAGCTTTTGAAAAGCCCGGTCGAGCAAGGCTTCGGCCGAATCATTAATGCTTGTGTGGTTGTCGTCCTGACGCTCGATGCGCATGTTCGACAGACGCAGGTCATCGCGCTCGATCAGCCCATTACGGCAGATCAGTAAGGTGTGATGAATGACGTTTTCCAGCTCGCGGATATTGCCCGGCCAACTGTAAGTCCTGAGTTTGTGCTCAGCCTCACTGCTGATGGTGATCGCGCCATAACCCAGGCGCTGGCTGTAGGACTCGATGAAGTGTCGGGTCAGCGGCAGGATATCCCCTGGACGATCGCGCAGAGGGCTCAGTTCCAGGCTCACCACATCCAGGCGGTAATACAGATCCTCGCGGAAATGTCCGGCATTGATGGCTTTTTCCAACTGCACGTTGGTCGCGGCCAACACCCGCACATCAATCGGAATGCTTTTACGCGAACCCAGTCGCACCACTTCGCGCTCCTGCAATACCCGCAGCAATTTGACCTGAATCGCCATCGGCAAATCGCCGATCTCGTCGAGGAACAACGTGCCGCCGTTGGCCTCTTCGAACCAGCCGGCCTTGGCACTGAGGGCTCCGGTGAAGGCGCCTTTTTCATGGCCGAACAGTTCGGCCTCCACCAGGGATTCAGAGAACGCACCACAGTTCACCGCTACGAACGGTCGATTGCGTCGGGCACTGAGGTTGTGGATATGTCGCGCCACCAACTCTTTACCGGTGCCGGTTTCGCCGATGATCAGCACGCTGGCTTCGCTCGGCGCGACCTGCTGCAAATGCGCCAGTAAAGCCTGGGATTTCGGGTCTTCGAAGACCTGAGCGGTGGCCCGGATCGAGGTCGCCAGCGCGGGAGAGGGCGGTAAGGTCAAAAGCTGCATGGGCACGCTCTATGAAAAGAAGGCTATGAATAGAAGGTCGGAATTGGCAGGGACTGGTTCAAGGCCCAATCACCCAGTTCATGGAGTTTGTAGTCCACCGGGTCGTGCAGGGTTTGGGTGCGCAGGTTGCGCCAGTGGCGATCCAGGCGCAGCGATGCATGAGTGGAACGTGCGTCTGTCACTTCGAATAATTGGGCTGCCATTGTTCCGGTCGTGAGAACAACCGGACCGTGGCCAGCATCAGGTGATGAAAACCGAAGACATGGGCAATCGAACTGTCGACCTTGGCGAACTCGGCAGCCAGTTCACGGGCAGTCTGCAAAGGGGACAACAGGGCGCTTTGTGGCGTGGCAGTCACGCGGAGTTCCTCATGTCGATCGAGTAACCGGAGCTGCCGAACCTTCGGCAGCGCCTACGGGATCAGGCTTTGGCGTGAGCCGGGAGGACATCATTGGCGATCATTTCGCCGAACGGCCCGGTGAGGTTGGTGATGCCGCGACCGGCGAGGCTGGCGTAGGGTTCCGGCAGCAGCGGGAACACCAGCTCGGCGAAGCGGTACGCCTCTTCCAGATGTGGGTAACCCGAGAAAATGAAACTCTCGATACCCAGATCCGCGTACTCCTTTATCCGCGCGGCCACTTGCTGCGGATCGCCCACCAATGCGGTGCCGGCACCACCACGTACCAGACCGACCCCGGCCCAAAGATTGGGGGCGATTTCCAGGTTGTCACGACGACCATCATGCAGCGCGGCCATGCGGCGCTGACCTTCGGAATCGAAGCGCGAGAAGGATTTTTGCGCGGCGGCAATGGTCTCGTCGCTAATGTGTTCGATCAGTTTGTCGGCCGCTTTCCAGGCCTCCTCGGCGGTTTCGCGAACGATCACGTGCAAGCGAATCCCGAACTTCACCGTGCGGCCCTGACGGGCAGCGCGTTCGCGGACGTCTGCCAGCTTCTGCGCCACGGCGGCTGGCGGTTCGCCCCAGGTCAGATAGACATCAACCTGCTCGGCGGCCAAATCATGGGCAGCCTCGGAGGAGCCTCCGAAATACAGTGGTGGATAAGGTTTCTGCACCGGTGGATACAGCGCCTTGGCGTTCTGCACACGCAGATGCTTGCCTTCGAAATCCACCGACTCGCCTTGCAACACCCGGCGCCAGATTTTCAGGAACTCGTCAGTGACTTCGTAGCGTTCGCTGTGATCGAGGAAGCTGCCGTCGCCGCGGTTTTCGTCCGGGTCACCGCCGGTGACCACGTTGATCAGCAGGCGGCCATTGGACAGCCGATCCAGAGTCGCGGCCATGCGCGCCGAAACGGTCGGCGAGATGATCCCTGGACGAATCGCCACCAGATAACGCAGGCGTTCGGTTAATGGCACCAGGGCCGAAGCGATGACCCACGAGTCTTCGCAGGAACGTCCGGTGGGGATCAGCACACCGTAATAGCCGAGGTTGTCCGCGGCCTGAGCCACTTGTTTCAAATAATTGAGCGTGACCGGGCGCGCGCCCTGAGTGGTGCCCAGGTAATGGCCGTCGCCGTGAGTGGGGAGAAACCAGAAAACATCCATGACAGATCCTTAAGCGATTTTCAGCAAATGGTGTGGGTGCACGCCGAACAGTGGCGCGGTGTGTTCTGCAGCCAGGCGAATACCGGTCAGTTAAGTAATGGCCCCCCAAAAAAGATCGTCCAAACGCAGCCCGAACCTGTGGCAGCTCCTACGCCGAGCCGATTCACCCTTGAAGTAACAGGTGTACGCAAAACCTGTAGGCGCTGCCGCAGGTTCGGGCCGCGTTCGGACGATCTTGGCGATCTCACACGCGTCGCAAGTCTCGGGCATCAGGGCTTGAGCAAGAGCTGTACCAAGCGTCTGAAGCCTTGATCTGCGGGGCCCTCAGCATTTTTCATGCAGGATGCTGTGTGGGTGGAACACTGTTTTGTTGATCGACTGTTGCTGGGCGAACAGTTGCTCGGCCAACAGTCAGCGATGTGCAGGTTCGTTATAAAGGCTCTTTTTTATTCCGTAAAAGATTGTAAATAACTATTTATAGATCAATAGGGAATATAAGGGGGCCTGAACGGCTGTCGCTCAAGTCGATAGCGACTATTGAGAGCGTTGATTTTTGTCGACCAAGGCGTGGGAGTAGCCTGTGTTCATTGCCTAACGCCAGCTTGTCAGGAACCTCCCATGAAGCGTTTTCTCGCCACTTCTTTACTGCTTGTCGCCTCGGTTCTCGCAGGATGTGCGAACCATCCTTCCCCTGAGTTGCGGCCCTACACGGCAGAAGAAAGCAAGGAGTTGGCGCTGGAGGCGTTGAACCGTCGCGGGTTGTCTTTCGATGAATACCAACTGAAAAAAGCCGAGTTGCTTGGTCAGCCACAAAAAACCTTCGGCTTCGACACTCACGGCGAGATGAACGTCGAGCGCGGCGTGACTCACCATGGGCACCCAAGCTGAGCGGACTGTACTGGTCGAAGTTTTGCGTAACTGTCCGTGGGTTTCGCCGAGGCGCTGCGATAGGGTCAACACCTGACCGACCTTAATGGAATGCGCCCATGACCCTCTCGCTGGATTTGTTGTTGGGCTTCGCCCTGTTTGCCCTCGTCACCTCTATAACCCCTGGCCCCAACAACACCATGCTGCTGGCCTCGGGCGTCAATTTCGGTTTCAACCGCTCCATTCCCCACATGCTTGGCATCACCTGCGGCTTCTTCATTCTTGTGCTCGCCGTCGGGTTCGGCCTGGGGGCAGTGTTTCAAACCTATCCGCTGCTTTACACGGTGCTGCGTTATGTCGGCGCCGCCTATCTGCTGTACCTGGCGTGGAAAATCGCTCATTCCGGTCCAGTCTCCGAGGCCGAACAAGGTCATGCCAAACCCATCAGCTACTGGGGCGCGGCGGCATTTCAATGGGTCAATCCCAAGGCCTGGATCATGGCGATTGGAGCCATCAGCACCTACACGCCGTTGCAGGGTTATTTCACTAATGTGATTGTCATTGCCGCGGTCTTCGCCGTGATCAACCTGCCGAGCGTCAGCGTCTGGGTGGCCTGCGGCAGCCTGTTGCGCAATGTCCTGCGTGATCGGCGCTGGTTGCGAGTGTTCAATTGGGGCATGGCGCTGCTGTTGGTGGCCTCCCTGTACCCGATGCTGCACGAAAGCTTTAGCTGAGTTCGGCTTCAACCCGGCGCCCGATGCCTGTTAAGCTCAACTTCAGGAGCGTTCCTACGCACTTTTAAATGAAGTTGTCCTTCTTTAACTGCATCCGATCAGGTATTGCTAACGTCCTTCTGTTTTGCGCCACTCCCGGGGTGGCGCCCGTCGACGTTTCTATCACCGAGCACACCTGATCCCGGAATAAGCTCTGCGAGTTTTTTATGAATAAACGTCCTTTGTATTTCGACTACGCCGCCACCACACCGGTGGATGAGCGGGTCATTCAGGTTATGGTCGATTGTCTGGGGTTCAGTGGTAATTTCGGCAACCCGGCCTCCAGCTCCCATGCCTTCGGCCAACAAGCCCGAAAATCGGTTGAACACGCTCGCCAGCAGGTGGCCGAGCTGGTCGGCGCTGAGCCTTCACAGATCGTCTGGACCTCCGGCGCCACTGAATCAAACAACCTCGCTCTCAAGGGCGTTGCCCAGGCCCGTGGTGTTGCGGGTGGGCACATCATCACCAGTCAAATCGAGCACAAGGCAATTCTCGACACAGCCAGGCAGTTGCAGGATGCCGGCGTCGCCGTGACTTACCTGGTGCCGGATGCCGAAGGTCTGATCACCGCGCAAGCGGTCAGTGAGGCAATGCGCGAGGACACTTTTCTGGTGTCGCTGATGCTGGTCAATAACGAACTGGGTACCGTCAACGACATTCCGGCCATCGGCCAGGTGGTGCGTGAGCAAGGCGCGTTGTTCCACGTCGATGCCGCGCAAGGCGCTGGCAAAGTGGCGATCGATCTGGCCGAGTGGCCAGTGGACTTGATGTCGTTCTCCGCACACAAGATCTATGGCCCCAAGGGCATCGGCGCGTTGTACGTCGGCCCCCGTGCGCAGCAACGTTTGCAGGCGCAGATTCATGGTGGCGGGCACGAAGGCGGTTTGCGTTCCGGAACGCTCGCGACTCACCAGATCGCTGCCATGGGTGTGGCGTTTGCCTTGGCGGCAGAGTTCTTCGACGAAGAGACTGCAACCATTGTGCGTCTGCGTGAGCGTTTGCTTGAGCAGCTCTTCAGTATTCCCGGTGTGCGCTTGAACGGCAGCACGACCCAGCGCATTCCCCATACCTTGAGCCTGACATTCAACGAGGGCGAGTTCAACTCGGCGGCGTTGAGTGCTTCGATTGCTTTTTCGGCGACCTCGGCCTGCAACTCGGCAAGTAACGCGCCGTCCCATGTATTGCTGGCCCTGGGACATGACGCTCGGGCAGCGAGTCGCACGATCCGTCTGAGCCTCGGTCGCTTCACCACCGAGCAGGATGTCGATCAAGCAGCACAATTGATTAAAGCTTCATTCGCCAGTGCACCGGCGTTCTGGGCAGTTGCCCAGCCATAAGGGCAGATCCGCATCAGCCCCCATAACAATGATGAGTGGTTAGCAGGAGACACAATGAGCACGCAGACTTTGACCCATGGAGTGGTTTCCCGGCGCCTGGCGCAAACACGCGAGCTGATGAGCCGGGAGGGCATTCATGCCCTGCTGGTGCCGTCGGCCGATCCGCATCTGTCGGAATACCTGCCGGGCTATTGGCAGGGACGACAATGGTTGTCGGGTTTTCATGGTTCGGTCGGCACACTGATCGTGACCCCGGACTTCGCTGGCGTCTGGGCTGACAGCCGTTATTGGGAGCAGGCGACCAAGGAACTCAAGGGTAGCGGCATTGAGCTGGTGAAACTCCAGCCTGGCCAGCCGGGCCCTCTGGATTGGCTCGCTGAGCAAACGCCCGAAGGCGGTGTAGTGGCCGTCGATGGTGCGGTCATGGCGGTGGCTTCAGCGCGTACTCTGGGCAGTAAACTCCAGGAGCGCGGCGCTCGGCTGCGCACCGATATCGATGTGTTGAACGAAGTCTGGCAAGACCGCCCAGCGCTGCCGAATCAACCGATCTATCAACACTTGCCGCCTCAGGCCACCGTCGGCCGTGGCGAGAAACTCGCCAAGCTACGCGGGAGCCTGAAAGAGCGTGGTGCCGATTGGCATTTCATCGCGACCCTTGATGACATTGCCTGGCTGTTCAACCTACGTGGCGCTGACGTGTCGTTCAATCCGGTGTTCGTTTCGTTTGCGTTGATCGGGCAGCAGCAGGCGACGTTGTTTGTTGCGCTGAGTAAAGTCGATGCCGGGTTGCGCGCGATCCTCGAACAGGATGGCGTGACGCTGCGCGATTACAGTGAAGTGGCTGCAGCATTGAGCGCAATACCGAGCGGCGCGAGCCTGCAGATCGATCCTGCGCGGGTAACGGCGGGCTTGCTGGATAACCTGGGCAATGGCGTCAAACTGGTCGAAGGGCTGAACCCGACCACCTTGGCGAAATCGCAAAAGAACCTCGCCGACGCCGAACATATTCGTCAGGCCATGGAGCAGGACGGTGCGGCGCTGTGCGAATTTTTCACCTGGCTGGACACCGCGTTGGGTAGCGAGCGGATTACCGAACTGACCATCGATGAGCACCTGACGGCAGCGCGTACCCGTCGCCCAGGGTATGTTTCGTTGAGCTTCAATACCATCGCGGCGTTCAACGCTAATGGCGCGATGCCGCACTATCACGCCACCGAAGAAGAGCATGCGCTGATCGAAGGCGATGGTTTACTGCTGATCGACTCCGGCGGTCAGTACCTGGGCGGCACCACCGACATCACTCGAATGGTGCCGGTCGGCACTCCGACCCAGGAGCAGAAGCGTGATTGCACTCGGGTGCTCAAAGGCGTGATCGCGCTGTCCCGGGCGCAGTTCCCACGGGGCATTCTGTCGCCGCTGCTGGACTCAATCGCCCGGGCACCAATCTGGGCCGAAGGTGTCGACTACGGTCACGGCACCGGTCATGGTGTCGGTTACTTCCTCAACGTCCATGAAGGTCCGCAGGTGATTGCCTATCAGGCGGCGCCGGCACCACAAACGGCAATGCAGCCGGGAATGATCACCTCCATCGAACCGGGCACTTATCGTCCCGGGCGCTGGGGTGTGCGGATCGAGAACCTGGTGTTGAATCGCGAAGCGGGCAGCACCGAGTTCGGTGAGTTCCTCAAGTTCGAAACCCTGACCCTGTGCCCGATCGATACCCGTTGCCTGGAGCCTGCATTGCTGACTCAAGACGAGAAAGAGTGGTTCAACGGCTATCACGCGCACGTTCGTGAGCGTTTGAGTCCACTGCTTGAAGGCGCGGCTCTGGAGTGGTTGAACACCCGAACGGCGGCTATTTAATCCGCTCCACGCCGTCAGCCTGGGCTGGCGGCGTAAGCTCAGGCGCTTGCGCGAGCGCCTCGGTCATATAGTCGATGAATGCATTGACCCTGGCGGATTGGCGACGATTCGCCGGGGACACTGCATAGATTGGCAGCGCCTGTGCGCGGTAGTCCTGCAGAATCGCCTTCACCCGACCGGCGCGTAAATCCTCGCTGAACAACCATACCGGCGACAGCGCAATACCTAGCCCACCGAGCACCATTTCGTGTATGGCCTCCGAGCTATTGCTTTGGGCATTGCCCTTGATCCGTACGTTGTGGCGTTGTCGGTTCTTCTCGTAAATCCATTGGTTCTGGCTACTCAACAGGTTGAACAGCAGACAGTTGTGCTGGCTCAGTTCTTCTGGCGTAAGTGGCTGGCCATGGCGAGCGAGATAGTCAGGGCTTGCAACCGTCACACGGTAGGTAGTGCCTACCTGACGGGCGATAAGGCCACTATCGCTCAGTTCGCCGATTCGGAAGGTGACGTCCAGCCCCTCGCTGACCAGATCCTGATTGTGATCGTTGAGTTGCAGGTCTATCTGCACCTGAGGATAACTCGCCAGAAAACCCGGCAGGCGCGAGGCAATCTGCAGGCGTCCGAAACTGACGGACGAGCCGACCCGCAAGTTGCCGGCCACGGTTTCCCGGCCTGACTGAAAGCTGTGTTGCGCAGCATCCACCGCGGCGAGGATCTGCCGACACTCTATGTAGTAACGCTGACCTTCGTCGGTCAGAGACAGTTGTCGTGTACTGCGGGAAATCAACTTGCTGCCTAGCTCGATCTCCAGCGCGCTCAGCACTTTGCTGATGGTGGGTTGGCTGCATTGCAATTCCCGGGCGACAGCGGAAAAGCTGCCGCGCTCCACCACCCGAACAAAAATCGCCATTGCATTGAGCTTGTCCATGCCTGTTCTCATTCATGCCAAATGGGCATGGTCACTATAGCTTTTCAGATTCTTATCGGCATGAGTTGGGTGGTGGATGATCAACCCAACTTCCCACTGACATGAGATTGCGAAAATGACTGACTCACTTGAGATGCGTGCTCTGATCGTCGACTTGGCTAATGCGCCTTTCCGTCTGGCTTTTATAAACAGACCCGAGCCAGGAGCGGGTCAGGTACTGGTCAGGATTATGGCTAGCGGAGTCAATCCGCTGGACGGGAAAATCCGCGCAGGTCAGGCCGAGCATGCTCGTCAGCCATTGCCGGCGGTGCTGGGGATGGACTTGGCGGGAACCATTGAAGCACTGGGTGCCGAGGTAAGCGGATGGCATATTGGCGATGAGGTCTACGCAATGGCGACCGGTATTGCAGGTTTGCAGGGTTCTCTGGCCGAGTTCGTCGTAGTCGATGCGCAGTTGTTGGCGCTAAAACCGCGCAATTTGAGTATGCGTGAAGCAGCAGCGCTGCCTCTGGTACTGATTACCGCATGGGAAGGATTGGTGGATCGCGCTCACGTTCGGGCAGGGCAGTCGGTGCTGATTCACGGCGGCGCGGGAGGCGTCGGACATGTTGCAATGCAGCTCGCTCGAGCCTTCGGTGCTGAGGTGTTTGCCACAGGTTCAGCGAAACAGCGGGCTGTCATTGAAGGTTTTGGAGCGACCTTTATCGACTATCGGCAAAGCCCGGTTGAACAGTATGTGGAGGAGCACACGGCAGGCGAGGGGTTCGACATCATTTACGACACCGTCGGAGGTGCAACGCTGGATGCATCGTTCAAGGCTGTCCGCAACGATCATGGCCATGTGCTGAGCTGCCTCGGTTGGGGGCAGCACAGCCTTGCGCCATTGTCCTTTCGGGGCGCGACGTATTCTGGAGTGTTCACGTTATTGCCTTTGCTGACGGGCAAGGGCCGTGACCATCACGGGCAAATTCTCGCTGAAGCCGCACGGCTGATCGAAGCAGGTAAGCTGAATCCGTTACTCGACCCTCGGCGGTTCACTCTGCAAACCGCCGAAGCAGCCTATGACCTGATTGCTGCGGGAGAGGCGCAAGGGCGGCTGGTCATCGAGATTTAGCTCAACGCCTCAAGGACAAAGTCCAGACGGTCCTGGCCGAAGAACAGCTGGTTATCGACAAACATGCTCGGCGCGCCAAATACACCGCGTTGCAAGGCCTGTTCGGTTTTGTCCTTAAGGGCGGCTTTGACTTCCTCATCGTTGGTTAGCGCCAAGACTTCGGTCGGGTCAAAGCCATGTTCCGTCAACACCGCAGCGACGGTCGCTGGGTCATTGAGGTTGCGCTTGTCAACCCACAGTGCGCGGAAAAGGCAGTCGATAAAATCGAGGAAACGTTCCGGGTGACGCAGTTGCATGCCGGTGACTGCCCGCATCAGTAAAAGCGTATTGACCGGAAAGTGCGGGTTGAAATTGAGTGGGACGTTGTAGCGTTTAGCGTAACGCTCCAGGTCGTGGAGCATGTAGCGCCCCTTGGCCGGGATGGTGATGGGCGACGCGTTGCCGGTGGCTTTGAACACCCCGCCCAGGAGCATCGGCTGATAGATAAGCTGGCTGCCGGTTTGGGCGCAGATCCTTGGTAATTGGGTATAGGCCAGGTAAGTGGTGGGGCTGCCGAGGTCGAAGAAGAACTCTACGGTTTTGCGCATGGTGGGTGCTCTCTGATTATTGTTATAGGGAAGGGCTTACCAGCGTTCGCTCCATGGCCGTAGATCCAGCTCGAAGGTCCAGGCATCACGTGGCTGACTGTGCAAATACCAGTAGTTCTCGGCGATGTGTTCCGGGTTGAGGATGCCGTCTTGATCCTTGAGCGCGTACTTCTCCGGGAAGCTGTCACGGATAAAGTCCGTATCGATGGCACCGTCGACGACGATATGAGCGATATGAATGTTCATAGGGCCCAGTTCGCGGGCCATGCTTTGGGCTAATGCACGAATCCCATGCTTTGCTCCGGCAAACGCGGCGAAACCAGCAGCTCCACGCATTCCTGCAGTCGCGCCGGTGAACAGGATGGTGCCGCGTTTGCGGGTGACCATACGTTTGGCGACTTCACGAGCGTTCAGGAAACCCGAGAAACAGGCCATTTCCCAGATCTTGAAATACTTGCGCGCGGTTTCTTCAAGGATGCTGCACGGCACATTGGCGCCAATGTTGAAGACAAAGGCTTCGATTGGGCCGATCTGGTTCTCAATCTGTTCGACCAGCGCAATCACGTCCTCTTCTTTGCGTGCATCGCAGGCGAAGCCATGGGCTTGGCCCCCCGCTGCCTGGATTGCATCGACCAAGGGCTGCAATTTGTCGGCGCTACGCCGAGTGACGCAGGCGATAAATCCCTCTTGGGCAAAACGCTTGGCTATTGCACCACCGGTGGCATCGCCTGCGCCGACCACCAATACGACTTTCTTGTTATTTATGGCTGTAGTCATGGGTATCGCCTTTTTTGGTAAACGATCGTTAGCTAAACGAACGTTATGCTACGATCTCAAATGCGTCAAGGTGATAGATCTATAGGGGGAGCGATGCGTTATTCAGCCAGCCACAAGCAGGAAACCAGAGAACGATTGCTGGAAAGCAGTGCTGTGTCGGCCAAGAAAGAAGGCTTTTCCACGGTTGGTGTTGATGGCTTGATGAAAGCGATAGGGCTCAGCGGCGGGGCTTTCTATAGCCATTTTTCTTCAAAGGACGAGCTGTTCAGTTCGATCGTCGAACGTGAGCTGAGTCAGAGTCTTGAACGGCTAAGCGGGGACGGTGAGCAGAATCGGGCAAGGCTCGAGCGTTGTCTCAAGCACTATTTGAGCATGGCGCACGTTGAGCAGCCCGGGACAGGTTGTGCGTTGCCAACCCTGGGAGCTGAAATCGCTCGCTCCGACATCGCTGTTCGACAGCAGGCGGAGCAGTGGATTTGTCGATTGCAGGAAAGCTGGGCTCGCACGTTAGGCAGTGACAGTCTGGCGTGGGCGATTTTGTCTCAATGCATTGGCGCATTGGTCGTGGCGCGGATGCTGGTAAGTCCCCAGATTCAACGCAAAGTCTTGGAATCGAGTTACGCCGAGATCGGCCGCCAGATGGTGGAACAGCGCGTTGAATGAAGCGGTGTCAGTTTATTTGCAGATAACGATCATGCTGCGGCTCGTATAGCCGGCGGGATTGAGGCCGAAAGGGTAATCGCCGGGATCCTCCACAACATCGCCCGATTTGGCGATCACTCTATAGCCTTTGGCGCCGCATGAATTGGCGGCGCTGGTGTAGCACTTGTCCCAGGAAGAGGTCAGACCGGAGCAGTTGATATGCAGCCCCTTCTTTCCGCGCTTTACTTCGGTTTTTGAGGTCGCAGCACAGCCTGCAATGGCAAGTACGGCTAACAGTATCAAAACTCGTTTCATTCCCTTCCTTTTATAGCTGGCTTCGGGTTTGGCGCCCGAGCCTGGCTTTATCCGCTCTTGCGTGTCGCGTTGATAATGTTTCTACCTGAAAAAAATCCAAGGCTTACACAGAGTTACAGCCTAAACATGGCCTAATTGAGCGGTAAATGCCAGAGCTTCGTCAAATCCAGTCTCAATCGGCTGCGAGCATTGGACTGGATTCGCGGCGCATAGTCATAGTGGCGCCGACGGAGGCGAGGATGATGCAAGCAATGGCCAACCATTGGGCCAGGGACAGGTATTCATGAAGGAATAACAGCCCTGACAAGGCGCCGATAGCGGGTTCGATACTCATCAAGGTGCCAAAGGTTCGGGTTGGCATCCTGGTGAGGGCCACCATCTCAAGGGTGTAGGGCAGGGCGGTAGACAGAATCGCGACAGCAATGGCTATCGGGATCAAGGACGGAGTCAACAGGGCCGCTCCCGCATGGACGATGCCGATAGGTGCTACGAATAAGGCGGCAATCATTACACCCAGTGCAGCGGTTTGAACGCCGTTGTCTGCGCCAGCCTTCTGCCCGAACAGAATATAAATCGCCCAGCAGATACCGGCGCCCAACGCATAGCCAGCACCTGTAAGGTCGATCCCGGCACTGGTGTCCCCCGTGGGGATCAGCAGTAGCAGGCCTATGACCGCCAAACCTATCCACAGAAAGTCGATCGCCCGGCGTGAGGCATATATAGCAACCGCCAGGGGGCCGGTGAACTCCAAGGCAACCGCAATCCCCAGAGGGATGCTTCTGAGTGACATATAGAAGAGGAAGTTCATCCCGCCAAGTGCCATCCCATAGACGATCACAGTACCCAAGGACCTGGCTGTGAATTTGGCACGCCAAGGGCGTAGCAGGAGCAGCATGATGATGCTGGCAAAAACGAGGCGCAGCGTCGTGGTGCCTTGGGCTCCCACAACGGGGAACATGCTTTTGGCAAGAGAGGCCCCGGACTGGATGGAAGCCATGGCAATAATCAGCAGACCGACCGGGAACAGAGTCGAGGCGAGGCTGCGGGGTTGGTCATTCATTACGAGGCATCATCCGGAGTAATAGAGACAGAAAGGTATATGCGTGGCTCATGATGCTCAACTCCTGTGAGTTGAGCAATATACTGCGCACATTGTTTGTGCGCTCCTCTATATAAGCAAGCTTTTAGAGGTTTTCGAGGAATGTTGATAGATAATCTGCATTAGGGCTTGACGGCAGATTCTGTAAGTCTATAATTCGCCCCACTTCCGGCGCAGTCTAAACGGAAAACTCCTTGGTAAACAAAGAGTTACGCAGTTTTCGACAGCGGTTACGCTTCAGTTCATCGAGGCCCGAAGGAGTTGCTGGGGTCGGGCTGTTGGGCTCCATTAACGGTTCGATCCACTCGGTCGAAAGCGGTGTAAAAGAGGTGTTGACAGCAGCGAGTAACGCTGTAGAATTCGCCTCCCGCTAACGAGTGATCGGAAGCGCCAAGTGGTTGAA
>NZ_JBVASJ010000040.1:0-45782 GCF_057813935.1 Pseudomonas sp. F220 | reverse complement strand
CTGGGGCTGGTCTCAATACTGGATACGATAAACCGGCTTAGCCGCATAGCTTGAACCGCCGTATACGGAACCGTACGTACGGTGGTGTGAGAGGACGGCGGGGGTGACCCCGCCTCCTACTCGATTCAAAAAATTGCAGGCCGCGCCTGTTGTTCGTGCGTGACCGCAGCTTCTTTCGGGGTGCAGGTCCAGACGGGCAAGTTGCTTAGAACGAAAAAGGTGTTTTGACCCGGTTTGTCGCGAATGCAGAGTTTTTCTTGGGTCTGTAGGACCGCGTCCTATGGGTTCTTCGGTGGAACACGATTTAGCATTGCGCCCTCATCTGCCGCTCGATGGAGCAATCCTCCAACCGAAGCTTGCCGCAATAGGTGAAAGCCCTTCAGCCCTAAAGTCGGTCGTGATCCGATATCAATATTTGACAATATCCTGTTAGTGCCAGTGCTTACTTGATCGGAAACTTCCTCGCGCACTCTCAGAAACGCCTGATAGAAGTGTGAATCTTTGGCCGTTTAGTCTCTCGATTGAATTTGTCGTATCAAGGGATTGAACATGTTAAGACCTGCGCTCAGGGCGAGGTTGTACTTGGTTTTACTGTGTCTAAGTACGATAAGTCCATCAAACGCCGCCCCCACCCCGGGTGAGCAAGAGCTGATCCGCGACCGCCAGGATCGACTGCTCGAAGAGCAACGCCGCCGTCTCAAAGAGCTCAAAGAGCTACCGGGCAAAGAGGCCGTACCCACCACGCTCACCGTACCCACCGATACCCGCTGCTTCCCCATCCAAGACATCGAACTCAAGGGCGCCGACAGCCTGTCTGCCGCCGCGCGCGCGCTTGCTCAAACCTCATATCGGCCAGTGTCTGGGCGTTACTCAGCTCAACGAACTGCTCAAGGTCATCACTGATCACTACATTGAGAAAGGCCTGGTCACCAGCCGCGCCTATCTGCCGCAGCAGGATCTTTCCAGTGGTCACCTGAGGGTTTTGGTGGTCGAGGGCAAGCTCGAAGGATTGAAAGGCGCTGAAGGCAGTCAGCTGTCCGACCGTGAGCTGGCCATGGCGTTTCCGGGTAAGACCGGCGAGCTAGTCAATCTGCGGGAAATCGAACAACTGGTTGATCAACTGAACCGTCTGCCCTCCAATCAGGCGCTGATGGAATTGGCTCCCGGTAAGGCCGTTGGCGGCAGCGAGGTGCTGGTCAAAAACACCCCGCAAAAACCCTGGCGCGTAGGTTTGTCGCGCAGTAACGATGGCCAGAAAAGCACCGGCGAACAGCAGTGGGGCACCACACTGGACTGGGACAGCCCGCTGGGCTTGGCCGATCAGCTGATGCTACGCGGTGGCCACGATGCCGTGAGCGATCACCAGCACACCTCGAACAACGCCATGCTCTATTACAACCTGCCGTGGGGTTGGTGGAACTTCAGTTACACCTACAGCCAGAGTGATTACCGCTCGCAAGCGCAGGCCAACGGGTTCAACTTCAAACAGACTGGCGACAGCCAGAACCATCAGCTGCGTGCTGAGCGGGTGATCCACCGTGACGCCCTGAGCAAAACCTCACTCAGCGCTGGCCTGGCCTACCTGCGCACCAACAACTTCATTGAAGACAGCAAGCTGGCCCTGAGCAGTAACCGTCTCAGCGAAGCGCAGTTCGGCATCAACCACGGGCGGCGGATCGGCAGTGGGTTCGTCAACCTCGACCTCGGTATGCAGAACGGCATCGGCGCGTTCGACGCCCAGTCCAACGGTCATCCCGGCCCCGGCGAACCTGATGCGCGCTACCGAAAATACACCGCCACGGCCAGTTACCTACTGCCGTTCAAACTGTGGGGCGAGTCTTTTAGCTTCAGCAGTTTGATGACCGGTCAGCGCAGCGAAGACGTGTTGTTTAGCCCGCAGCGCACCAGCCTCGGCGGGCAGTCGTCGATCCGTGGTTACAAGGATCAGTCACTGTCTGGCGACAGCGGTGGCTACTGGCGCAACGACCTGCGCTGGAGTCGTCCAGTGACCTGGGAATGGATGCATCCGGTGTTCGCCGAATACGGCACCAGCCTGGGGTACGACCGGGGCGTGATTCGTGGCGATCGTTACAACGGCAACCAGCATGGGCGGATGTCCAGCAACTCGATCGAGTTGTTTGCTCGCGGTCAGTACCTGGCCACCAGCGTGACCTTTGCCCATTCCCTGGAACGACCGGATGCGCTGACCGAGCGCGAAGCGCCGATCTATTTCCGTCTGGACTTCTTCCTCTAATTTTCGCTTTTTTGAGATTTTTGATATGGATGTTCGTCAACTGACCTTCCTGGCCAGCCAGCCTTCTGCGGCCCTGATTTCCCGCGAGCATTTCTGCTGTATGCCCAAACGCGGTCTGGCGTTCATCCTGGCCAACGCCATGTTCTGGCAACCGCTGCTGGCTCAGGCCGATGGCATTGTGGTCAGCGCGCCAGGCACCAGCCTTGGCCAGGCGGGCAATGGCGTCCCCATCGTCAACATCGCCGCACCCAACGCCAGCGGTCTCTCGCACAACAAGTTCCACGACTACAACGTCGGTGCCAACGGGGTCATCCTCAACAACGCCACCCACCGCACCCAAGCGACCCAGCTGGGCGGAATCATCCTCGGCAACCCGAACCTCAAGGGCACCGCGGCCAACACCATCCTCAATGAAGTCAACGGTGGTAGCCCGAGTCAGTTGCGTGGTTACACCGAAGTGGCGGGGCAGTCGGCACGGGTGATCGTCGCCAACCCGTACGGCATCAGCTGCAACGGTTGCGGGTTTATCAACACGCCGCGCGTCACCCTGACCACCGGCAAGCCGGTGTTGGATAACGGTCGACTGGACCGTTATCAGGTCGATCAGGGCAGCGTCTCGATCGATGGAGCGGGGCTTAATGCGAACAATGTGGACAGCTTCGAAATCATCACTCGCTCGGCGAAAATCAACGCCGAGATCCAGGCGAAAAACCTGACCATTGTCGCTGGTCGTAACGACGTCAATGCACAAACGCTCAACGCCACCGCTCGGGCCAATGACGGCAGCGCCAAACCGGAACTGGCCATCGACTCTTCGGCCCTGGGTGGTATGTACGCCGGGGCAATCAAACTGGTCGGCACCGAAGCCGGTGTGGGGGTGAAGCTGGCCGGAAAAATGATCGCCAGTGGCGGCGATATTCAACTCGATGCCAGCGGCCATCTGAGCTTGGCTGAAACCTCGGCAAGCGGAGCGGTGAATGTTAAAGCCGCCAGCCTCGACGCCCAGGGGCCGGTCTACGCCGGCACCGCCCTCAAGGTCCAAACTCAAGGTGACCTGACCAACCAGCAAACCTTCGCCGCTCGCGACAGCATCAGCCTGAGTGCCGGCGGTCAGTTGACCAACAACGGCATCATCGAAGCCGGGGTCAACGCCGATACCAGTCGCAACGCCAGCGGCGACGTCAGCCTTAGCGCACACAACCTCAACAACAGCGGCAAGAGCGTGATCGCCGGCCGCAACCTGACGATTAACACTACGCAGACCCTGAATAACCAGGCCGGCACTTTGAGCGCCCGGCAAAGCGCCAAGATCACCGCCGGAACGCTGAATAACCAGAATAAAGGTCGAGTCCTGAGCCACGCCACGCTGGACTTGAAAGCTGATCAGGTGCTCAACAGCCAAGGCTTGATCAGCAGCAATGGCAACCTCAGCGCCGACCTCGGCCACTTGAATAACCACGCTGGTGAAGTCTCCAGCGCCGGCAACACGACTTTGAAGGCCAAGAGCCTGGACAACCGTGATGGCAGCGTTGTCACGCAGCAAGGTCTGGACATTCGCCTGGACCAGACCCTGAGCAATATCAAAGGCCTGATCAGCAGTGAAGGCACATTGAATCTCAGCGCCGCCAGCCTGGATAACACTGCGGGTAGTGTGACAAGTGCCAACGCGCTGTCGCTGACCACCCGCGCCGCGCTCATCAACCAGAGCGGTTCGATCAGCGGCAAGGGCGCGACTCGCGTCACCACTGGCACGTTCGACAACACTCAGGGCGCTCGCTTGATCAGCAGCGCCACCCTCGATTTGACCGCGACCCAGGTTAGCAACGGTGTTGCCAGCCGTATCGCCAGCGACAAGGCGCTGATCGCCAGCGTGACCGGTTTCGATCAGCACGGCGGTGAACTGTTCAGCAAGACCTCGCTGAGCCTGGACCTCAACCAAGGCCAGCTGAACAATCAGAACGGCTTGATCAACGCTCCGCTGTTGATGTTGAAAAACCTCAAGGACGTCAACAACCAGAACGGTGAGATTTCCGGTGCCCAGGCCTTCACCCTGGTGGCTCAGAGCCTGGACAACAGCAACGGCAAACTAATCGGCAACCAGGGACTGACCCTGCGCATCAATCAGGCGCTGGCCAGCGTCAAAGGCCTGATCTCTGCCCAGTCCCTCGACCTCCACAGCGCCAGCTTGGATAACACCGACGGGCTGATCAGCAGCCACGGCACGCTGGGCGTGAGCGTGGATGGCAACTTCGTCAACCAGCGCGGGACCCTGATTGCTGACGGTGATGTGCAACTGAGCGCCTACAACCTCGACAACAGCAACGGCCAAATCGCCGGTAAAACCGATGTTACGGCCAACATTGCCACCCTGAACAATCAGGGTGGTCAACTGATTGCAACCGGCGGGCTCCAACTGACGGGCGCCAGCCTCGACAACCGCAAGGGTGGTCTGGTCGGCGCGACCAACGCGTTGCAGCTGAAGGTGGGATCTGTCGACAACCGCGCTGGCGAACTGTCGAGCAAGGCTGACGTGAGCCTGATCGGCAACACACTGAACAACAGCGACGGTGGCCAGGTGTTCGCCGATGCCACACTGGCCTTGACTGTCGATCACGTGATCAACCGCGCCAAAGGCCAGCTCTCGGGTAAGGCCGGGCTGACACTGACGGGCCGCGATTTCGACAACAGCGGCGGCTCACTAATCACCCAGCAAAACCTCAATGTCGATCTCTCGGGCGACCTGGATAATAGTCAGGGACTGCTCAGCGCCGAGGGTACCCTCGGCATCAAGACCGCCAGCCTGACCAACACCTTGGGCCGCGTTTCCAGTGCGGGTGTGCTGACGCTCACCAGCGCAGGTGCGGTGGCCAACCAAGGGGGCGAGATAGTCACTGAGGCCAGCCTCGAGTTGAAGAGCGCCAGCCTCGACAACCGCAACAAGGGCAGCATCAGCGGCAAAGGTGCGGTAGTCGTCAATACTGGTGCTTTTGACAACAGTCACGCCGGACGCCTGAACAGCGGCGACAGCCTTGATCTCACGGCCGCACAAGTGACCAACCAGGACACCGGTAGCATCGGAAGTGCCAAAGCCTTGACCGCCAGCATTACCGGTCTTGAGCAGCAAGGTGGCAAGTTGTTCAGCAACACCTCGCTGAACCTGAACCTGAACCACGGCCAATTGAACAACCAGAACGGTTTGATCAACACGCCGTTGCTGATGCTCAATAACCTCAATGGCATCAACAACCAGAGCGGTGAAATCTCCAGTACCCAAGTCTTCACACTGGCTGCCGACAGCCTGGATAACAGCAACGGCAAACTGTTAAGCAACCAAAGTCTGACCCTGCGCCTTCATCAGGCGCTGACCAACGTCAAAGGCCTGATCGCCGCTGCGGCCCTCGACGTTCAGGCCGCCAGCCTGGACAACAGCGGCGGCACCCTGACCAGCCGCGCAAACCTCGACCTAAATATAGACGGTCAGTTGAATAACCAGCATCAGGGCCTGATCAACGCCACGACCGCGCTGAACATCAACAGCGCCGGTCTGAACAACCAGAATGGTTCCCTGCTGGGCAGCGCCATTGCCATCGACTTCGCAGTGGCCACCGGCGACCTGAATAACAGCGCCGGCTTGATCACCACTGACGGCGCGCTAAGCATCAACCACCTGCGGGACCTGAATAACCAGAACGGTGAAATTTCCAGCAGCCAGAGCGTCAACCTGAGCGCCCGCACCCTGGACAACAGCGCCGGCAAACTGATCAGCAATAACCTGCTGACAGTGAATGCCGATAGCCTGCTCAACCAGGGCGGCCTGATCTCCGGTTGGCAGGGGCTGAGGGTGAATGCCGCGAGCCTGGACAACCGTAACAAAGGCACGCTGTCCAGTCGCGACGGCGATGTGGACGTGAATGTCAGCGGCGCCATTCTCAACAGTGGCGCAGGCGCGCTGGTCAGCCAGAAGGCCCTGACTGTCACTGCAGCGAGTCTCGATAACAGCAGCGGCGGCATCCTCTCCAGCGGCAGCGATCAGACCCTGACGCTCAGCGGCCTGCTGAACAACGCCCAGGGCGGGTTGATCGACAGCGGTGCAACCCTGGCCATGCAGGCAATGACCCTGGGTAATGCCAGCGGCACCATCAACGCGCAACAAGCCCTGAGCTTCATCGGTACCACGCTGGACAACAGCAACGGCACTCTGGTGGGCAACGGCGCAGTCACCCTGGACCTGCTCGGCGCCCTGACCAACACCAACGGCAAGCTTTCCAGCGCCGGCCCTCTGGTTGTTCAGCGCTCGACACAGATCAACAACCAGGGCGGCCAACTCGCCAGTCAAGGGTTGATGACGTTGCTCACCGGTGGCCTGGATAACCGCAATCGCGGTACGGTCGCGGCCAACAATCAACTGACCCTCACCACCGGCGGGGCTGTGCAAAACAGCGGCGACGGTCTGATTTACAGTCAGAACGGTGATCTGCACGTACACGCCGCCAGCCTCGCGAATGCCAAGGGCACGCTACAAAGCCAGGGCAACCTGAGCCTCACGGTCGACGGTGATATCGACAGCCAGAACGGTCGAATTCTGGCCAAATCCGGTGACCTGTCCATCAGCGCTGGCAACCTCGACAACCGGGGTGGTGTGCTCTCCAGCCTGCAAGGTGCATTCACTGCCCAGCTGACCGGGGTGCTGAAAAACGGTTACGACCTGAACAACAACCGCCAGGGCGGCATCACTCAGGCCCAGCGCCTGAACCTGACCGCGCTGACGGGCATCGATAACTATGGTGGGCGCATCTCTGCACAAACCGGCGATGCGATCATCACTACCACGAACTTCGACAACCGCAACGGCGGCCTCTACGCTAAGGGCCAGGTCAAAGTCACCGGCAACAACGTCGACAACAGCGGCGGCCAGATCGCCGGCAACCAAATCGATCTTAATCTCACCGGTGCCCTGAACAACCGATTGGGCATCATCGAGAGCGACACCACCCTCGCGATCAAGGCCGCCAGCCTCGACAACCAGAACGGTCAACTGCGCGCTCTGGGCACCAGCGGAAAAACCGACTTCCAGATCGGCGGCCTGTTCGACAACCGTAACGGCACCCTGGAAAGCGCCAACATCGACCTGAGCCTGGGTGTCGGCAGCTTCCTCAATGGTGGTGGCAGTCTGTTGCACGTCGGCAACGGCACCTTCGACATCTCCACGGCCAACGTCACCGGCGCCGGTGGCAGCATCGTCACCCGCGGCGGCCTGACCCTCAACGCCGACAGCTGGGCCAACAGCAGCGTGATCCAGGCCGGGCGCCTGAACGTCAACGTCAACCACTTCAGCCAGACCGCCGATGGCCAACTGCTGGCCTCCGACAGTTTCGTCGGCAGCGGTGGCAATTGGTACAACGATGGCCTGATCGCCAGTGACGGCAGCTTTAGTCTGAATCTGGGCGGCACTTACTGGGGCAATGGTCGGGTCAGCAGCCTGGGTACGCTCGGCCTAAGCGCCGCGCAACTGAACCTGAATAACGTCTCCAGCATCGCCGGTGGCGGTGACACCACGATCAACGTCGGTGGTCAGCTGACCAACGTCGGTCGCCTGACCTCGGCCGCCAACCTGAATCTGACCGCAGGCGGGATCAATAACCTCGGGACGCTGGGCAGCGGACAGCAACTGACCGTCACCACCGGCTCACTGGTCAACGATCACGGACTGATCTTCAGCGGCGGCGACATGAGCCTTCGGGTCAATGCCCTGAACAACAGCTACGCCAATATCTACAGCCTGGGCAATCTCAGCATCGACCGTGATGGGCAAGGAAGCTTGGCCAGCAGCATCGTCAACAGTTCTGCATCGATTCAGAGCGACGGCAGCATGAGCCTGGCGGCGAGCACGGTTCAGAATATCCGTGCGGTGCTGACCACCAACAATCAGGGCATCTACACCGCATCAATTACCGAGATGCAATGCATCGAAGGGTACAACGCGGGTGATTGCGGCGGCGGCAAGGAAAACCACGTCTGGAAAATACTCCAGCGCGATAAATTTGAGGTCACCGCTGCCAGCGCCGCTTCCAGCATCACGGCGGGCGGAAACCTGAGCATCAACGGTGGGGATTTGCTCAACCAAAGCAGCACCATCGCCACCGGCGGCAGTCTGACCGCGGTGCTCGCCAACCTGACAAACAGCGGCATCGAGACTGGAGAAACCGAAACCTCGCGCACTTTCATGTCCGAGCGCACTAGGAATGCGGCGCGCTGGTACAGCGCCGCCGGCGCCTTTACTGACAAGTACTGGTATCAAAGCAGCGGCTACAACGCCAATGACCTGGGTGGTCTTGAGGCGGGGATGAGCCGCTTTATTGGCATGACCGAAAGGGAGCTGACCCAGTTTCGCAAGACCGAAAAAATCGCTTCCAGCGACCAAAGCTACGCCGCCGTGATTCAGGCGGCCGGTGCGGTCAACATCAACACCCAGAACAACGTCGACAACAGTGTCGTACGCCCCGGTTTCAACTACGTCAGCAGTGGTCCAACAACTGGCACCGGTTCCTCAGGGAGCCAGTACTCGACCCGCATCACGCTTAACCAACAGCTGCCACCGGATCTCGCGCAGCAGCAAGTCAACCCGCTGGCACTCCCCGGCTTCAGCCTGCCCACCGGCCAGAACGGCTTGTTTCGCCTGAGCGGGCAAGGCAGCAGCACACCCGTCGCCAGCGGCCCGCAAAGCTGGACCATGGGCAGCGCGAGCCTCACACCGGCGCAGCGCCAGCAACCACTCCCTACCGGCCAGGCGCGGGACATTCAGCTGGGCAGCATCGCTCAGGCTTCTGCCAGTGCCGTTGATCTAAGTCCAGCTGATCGTCAGGTCGTCAACGGTGGCGTTGATGCCAGCGCAATCAATGCCAGCACTCCAGACGCAGACCCATCGGCCGCTGTATTGCCCGGCCGCTCCACGGCCTTTACGGTCAACCGTGTCCAGGGTTTACCGGCCAGTAGTGGCCAGTCCAAACCCCAGAAATACCTGATCGAAACCAACCCGGTGCTGACCGACCTCAAGCAGTTCATGAGCTCGGACTACCTGCTGGCGAACCTGGGCTACAACCCCGACGAAAGTGCCAAGCGCCTGGGTGACGGTTTCTACGAACAGAAGCTGATTCAGCAGGCGGTAGTCGCCCGTACCGGCCAGCGCTTCATCGATGGCCAGACCTCGGACGAAGCGCTGTTCAAGTACCTGATGAACAACGCCATCGCCAGCCAGGACACACTCAACCTGGCGCTCGGCGTGACGCTCACCTCCGAACAAGTCGCGGCCCTGACCCATGACATCGTCTGGATGGAAAATGCCGAGGTCAATGGCGAGCAACTGCTGGTACCCGTGCTGTACCTGGCCAACGCCAACAATCGCCTGGCCGCCAATGGCGCGCTGATCCAGGGCAGCAATGTCACCCTGATCGCCGGCAAGGACCTGAACAATGTCGGCACTCTGCGCGCCAGCAATAACCTGTCTGCCGCCGCCGGCAACGACCTGGTCAACAGCGGCTTGGTAGAGGCCGGTAATCGTCTGGATCTGTTGGCAGGTAACAACCTGATCAACAAGGCCGGCGGCATCATCGCCGGGCGCGATGTGAGCCTGACCGCCATCAATGGCGATGTGATCAACGAACGCACCGTCACCACCCACCAAAGCAGCACCGGCTACAAAAGCGAGCAACGTGACTTCGTCGACAACGCCGCTCGTATCGAAGCGGCCAACAACCTGACCCTCAACGCCGGCCGCGACGTCAACAACAGCGGCGGTGTCCTGAAAAGCGGCGCCGACACCACGATCAACGCCGGTCGAGACGTCAACATCACCTCCGCCGAGCAGGTTGTCAGCAACGCGCGCGGCACCAACCACCGCGATCAAACCATCACCCAAAGCGGCTCCAGCGTCGACGCCGGCCGCGACCTGACGATCAACGCCGGCCGTGACCTCACCGCCATCGCCAGCCAGATCGACGCCAAACGCGACATCGCCATGGCCGCCACCGAAAACCTGACCCTGGCCTCGGCGGCGGATGAACAGCACTCGTACAGCAAGAGCAAGAAGGTGACGAGTCAGGAAGACCATGTCAGTCAGGTATCTACCAACCTGACGGCCGGTGGCAACGTTGTGCTGAGTGCCGGCAAGGACCTGACGCTGATCTCCAGCCGTGTCAGCGCGGGCGATGAAGCCTACCTGGTCGCTGGAAACAACATCGAACTGCTGGCCGCCCAAGACAGCGATTACTCGCTGTACGACATGAAGAAAAAAGGCAGTTGGGGCAGTAAGGAAACCCAGCGTGATGAGGTGACGCAGGTCACCAATGTCGGGAGTGAGATCAGGACCGGGGGGGACCTGACACTGGTCAGTGGCGGGGATCAGCGGTATCAGGTTGCCAAGTTGGAGAGTGGCAAGGATCTGACCATCATCAGCGGCGGCGAGGTGACCTTTGAGGCGGTCAAGGACCTGCATCAGGAAAGCCACGAGAAAAGCAGCAGTGACCTGGCCTGGAACAGCGCCAAGGGCAAGGGCAACACCGACGAAACCCTGCGCCAGAGCGAACTGGTGGCTCAAGGACAACTGGCAATCAAGGCCGTCGATGGCCTGAAAATCGACATCAAACAGATCAACCAAAAAACCGTCAGCCAAACCATCGACGCCATGGTGCAGGCCGACCCACAACTGGCTTGGCTCAAGGACGCCGAGAAGCGCGGGGATGTGGATTGGCGGCAAGTGAAGGAGATGCATGACTCCTTCAAGTACAGCAACTCTAGCCTCGGCCAGGGGGCGATGCTGGCGATCATTATTATTGTGACGGTGCTGACGGCAGGTGCGGGGAGTGCTGCGGTGGGGACTACGGCTAGTGCTACTGCTGGTAGCGGCACTGCGATGGCGGCGGCGACCACCTCCCAGGCCTTAGCTGCGGGCGCGACGTTCACTGCAGCGGGCTGGGGCAATGTCGCCGCCACGGCTGTTCTCACGTCAGCCGCCAGCGGTGTAGCAATCAGCACGATCAACAACAAGGGCAACCTGGGCGCCGTTGTTAAAGATGTTACCTCTAGCGACAGCCTGAAAAACTATGTGGTGGCAGGGGTAAGTGGCGGTATTGGGAATGCGAACATCGGTGTTCGTTTGGCGGTCAACTCCGCGTTGAAGACGGTCGTCAATGGAGGGAAGTTCAAAGACAACCTGAGCCAGGCGGCGGTGGGTTTGGCCGCCGATATGCTCAGTGGTGCGATCTATGACAAGGTTGGTGATCACTTGCTGGGCAGCGGCTTACCGACCAGGGTCGCGGTTCATGCCATCGTGGGGGGGCTGATCGGTGAGGCGGCAGGCGGAGACTTCACCACGTCGGCACTGGCGGCTGGAGCAAACAAAGCGCTGATCCAACTGGTGGGGGACAAGATATTCCCTGGCGAAGCTCATGAGCAAGTGCTGGCCATGACCTCTCAGCTGCTGGGTATGACGGTTGCGGCTGCGGCTGGCGGCAGTGACAAGGATCAGCAAGTAGCAGGATGGGTGGCGCAGCAGGCAACGGTTAACAACTACCTAAACCACAAAGAGGTTGAGGGCTTAATAGACGAGTCCAGAACCTGTGCCGCCACCAATACCTGTGATCAGGTTAGAAACAAATACGCAGATTTGAATGATGCCAACGAGAAACGGCTGAAGTCGTTTTGCGACGCTGATCCAAGCGGGTGTAAAGCAGCATTTCAGGATTTGGTAGCGGATTACAACAAGACGCACGAGCTCATTTCTCAAGCTCGTGTATCCGATGGTATTCCGGAGGAGATGAAGCGGGTACTGGCAACTGCTCAGTTGATGAACCAAACCACTCAGCTACGTCTTGTAGAAACTGGGCTAGCGTTGGGAGCTGCGCAAGCTGCTACTGATTTTGCAGGGCAGTTTGGTATTGATGTCGAGCCCGAAACGGCGGGGAGCTTTGCGAAGTGGTCGGCTATACTCTTTGGGGTTGGGAAGGCTGCCGGTGCAAAAGGTCTTGGAAAGGACTACGTTGACATTCTTTCTCCTGAAGCAAAGCAACATATTTTGTACGGCGATAAGCCAGGTAGCGGTGGACATATGTGGCCAGGACAGGAAGGAAAGACAGTCTTTCCTGAAAGTTGGTCAGGAGATAAGATTGTTGGCGCGATTGGCGATATCACGACATCTCCGAGCACTAAGTGGTACGCGCAAACTGGAATCGGTGGGGCTTATACAGCTAAAGGAGATGCTGCTAAATGGGTTGCTTATGAAACTCGTGATGGTGTGCGAATGCGAGTTGTATATCAACCGGCTACAGGAAAGGTTATTACTGCCTTTCCTGATGATGCTCCTATTCCACCCTACAAGCCTATTAAGTAGAATTTATGTTCGCAGATCGTATCATTAAGTTCGGAAGAAAGTTTGAAGGTCGATTAGATCCCGACCTTCTCCAAGGAGCCTTGGATTATGTTGCGTATAACGAAGAGAGCCTGGCCTTTGAGATTTTGTGCGATCATATTTGCGAATATGATATTTCTATCACGGACGAAGAATACAATGAGGCTGTTCGACTAATTCTAGATATTGGACTTGATTTAGATGAAGGTCCATTTAAGCATTTGTTGGGGTTGAAGAAATAAAAAAGGGAGAAATAGGGGGCAGACCACGGTTTCTAAATTTTTAGCTAGGGTTCAAACGTCATAAACTGGAAAAGGAGTTTCCATATGCCGCGTAGAGCACGCGTACTGATGCCAGGAGTCCCTCTGCATCTGATTCAGCGAGGGAAGAACCGTTCGGCCTGTTTTTATTCTGAGGAGGATTACCTTTTTTATTTGGAGCATTTGGCTGAGCAGGCAAGAAAGCATAATTGCGAGATCCATGCGTGGTGTCTGATGACCAATCATGTCCACCTGCTTCTGACACCTAGTCATTCAACTGGCGCGAGCTTGCTGATGAAGGGGCTTGGTCAGCGGTATGTTCAATACATCAATCGTACGTACCAGCGCAGTGGAACATTATGGGAAGGCCGCTTCCGCTCCTGCCTGGTGCAGGAGGACCGTTACGTATTGGCTTGTTATCGCTACATCGAGATGAACCCGGTCAGAGCAGGGCTCGTGGAGCATCCTGCTGAATATCGCTGGTCGAGTTATCGAGTGGATGGTCAGGGTGAGCAGTCAAGACTCATCACGCCTCATGCCCAGTACAGCGCTCTGGGTAATGTGGGTACGCTGAGTTCTGAAGCCTATCGCGGGCTTTTCAAACATCAACTTGATTCAGGTTTGGTTGATCAGATTCGAGCGTCTACTAACGGTAATTACGTTCTTGGGGGGACCAAATTTGCTTCGGAGGTAGAGGGGGCGCTGGGGCGGCGGGTGGGAAGAGGTAAGTCGGGGCGGCCTAAGAAAGCTGCTGATTTCGACGTTGAACCTCTGCTTTAGAAAACGTGGTCTGTCCCCTGTTTTTTCCTGTTTTTTCCTGTTTTTTCTAAAGCAGTCGATGGCGGCACTGCTTTCCGCCCTGTGAATGGGCAAGCTTACTTTGATAGTTTGAGGTAGTTACTGTGGAGATGATTGACTCTTCGCGCGATTTGGCGAATGTTAGCTTTAGCCGAGATGAGCTTTTGGTCTTGAACGCAGCTTTAAATGAAATATGTAATGGGGTAGATGTGTTCGAATTTGAGACGCGGATCGGTGCAGATCGTGAGTTTGTAGCCGGTTTGCTTCAAGGGATTGGTTCGTTGCTTGATAATATGGATCATCTACCCAACTGATCTGCGATGACTTTGTTCCACAGACACCGGCCTCGTGCCGGTGTTGTTTCGAGAAATAGGGGGCCGAAATAGGGGGCACCCATTAGCCGGTCCTGCGTCAACGAAATAGGAAATAGTAGGAAATAGGGGGACAGACCACGATTCTTTTGATGGGTAGGCGAAGCCGTGGGTGTCCCCTATTTACTATTGAATACGGATTTAAATGAAATATGTAACGGGATAGCCGTGTTCGAGATTTAGTCGCGGATCGGTGCAGGCCATGATCTTGTAGTCGGTTTACTTCAAGAGATTGGTTTGTTGCTTGATAACATGGGTCATCTATCCAACTGACTTACAGTGATCTTGGCCCAATTTGTTCATCCCCCGGACTGATTGGCCGATAACAAAGAAATCCACAACCCAATAAGGACTATTCACATGAACAAGACCCTCTACAAGACTGTTGCTGTTCTCTCGATCGCGCTGCTTTATGGCTGCGCGTCGGTCCCATCGATGGAAAAAATGCAAGCCGAGGTCGCGCAGTACTCGCTACCCAAGCCAGCTGTTGCGGATAAAGGGCTGGTGTACGTTGTTCGCCCCAGTAATGCCGGGATGATGGTGCGTTTTAATGTCTTCCTTGATGATAAAGAGGCGGAGTCGGAAATGGGTTACAACCGTGGTAACCAATACATTTACTTCTATGTGTCGCCAGGGCAGCACGTGATCAGTTCCAAAGCTGAAAACTGGGCGGATGTGACCGTCACGGCCAAGGCGGGTGAGGTCATTTACCTCAAGCAGGAAGTGGAAGTGGGTGTGGTGATGGCGCGCAATAGCCTGAAAGTGCTGAGTGATGTGGAAGGCCGTTATCTGGTGAAGGACGCAGCGCTCGGCACGGTCGCTAAAGAGAGTAAGTAAGTCTCTGATTGTCGGTAACGCATCTCAGTCTACTTCGTAACGTCTGCTGAAAAAGGAGTTGGAGCTGGTTCTGACCTTCCCAGTTGCCGGACTTGGAAAACGTCTTCTGCCCCCTGTTTTCCAATCTGTCCATATTATGCGGACGCCCTCACAAGAGGTGTGTCCATTGTGAAAATTGACCTTCATCCTTCAAAAGGATTTGCCCATGTTGTTCCGTGTTTTCCGAAACTATATTGCCTTGCTGTTCGTATGCTCCGGCTTGATTGGCTGTGCGTCTACAGTCCAGAAGCCCATCGAACTCGACTCACAGTTTTGGGGTGACAAGAACCAGACCATTGGCGTTGCCATGACCACCTTGCCCCCCTCGGAATTAGCGCTGATTGGCAACCAAGGACTGCTCGATCTGGCCATTAACAAGGGCGTCAACAGTAAACTCAGCACCCAGATCAGCACCTGGAAACTGCACGACACCGCGACTATTCCCGACGAAATTGTCGCCAAGCTGCTGGCCAAGGGGTACAAGGCCAAGCGGGTGGACGAGGTGGTCGACCTCAAGCAATACAAGGAAACCAAGTTTCGTGAAGGCTTTTTTGGCCGGGACCTGACGCCGTTGCAAGCGAAGTTCGACGTGGATCGCCTGTTGTTGATTTCCTACACGGCGAGCGGTGCGTTTCGTAGCTATTACAGTGTGGTGCCTACCAGCGTTCCCACACCGCAAGTCGGCGGCATCGGTGTGGTGGTCGACCTGCGTGACAATCACTTACTGTGGTACAAGCCGTTCGCCGCCGTTCAGCCAGCTCAGGGCGAATGGGACCAACCCAACTACAACAACTTGTCTAACGCGTTCTACCAGGCAGTGGACAGCAGTCGCCAACTCGTAATCATCCCGTTCGCGCAATGAAGGGGCTGGGTTGTGTCCTGCTCATAGCCGGTGGCTTGTTGCTGGGGGCGTGCGCCCAGCATCAGGTGCCTGAGCCCAGCTTCAACAATCCATCAGCCCTGTCTTATATCAATGCCCACGGGGTGAGAGTCGAGGTGCAATTACCGACTGAGGGTTTTGTCACCGCATCGATGGTGATTGATACCAAGACAGCGCAGAACGCTATGCAGACCAGCGACAATGTAACCCGCAGCGCGGTCACCGCAGGTGGTGTGGTTGGCTTACTGATGGCCAGCGTTATCAACACCCGCACCGGCACTGGTGCGCTGGAGCGCGATGCCCGCCTGAGTGCGCAGAATGACGCCCGGCCGATGGTTGCCCTGCTCGTCGATCAGGATCTGGAGGATGTTTTGCTACGGCGTTATCGGCAGACCAGCCAGGCAGCGGGCCTTCCGGCGGCGCAGGGGCAGGTCAGCGGTCGGTTGTTGATCGAGCCGCAACTGGTGCTGAGCGCGGACCGGAGCAGCTTTGTTCTGGTCAACCGGGTACAGGTCCAGGACATCGCCGGTTCGGTGCTCTATCAGCGGCGGATTGACGTGGTCGGGAAGTCGTTTCGCAGCTGTGGCGCGCAGTGCATCGACGACGGGCACCTGGAGCTGGCCAAGGTGAACGGGCAACTGGAGCAATGCATCGACGAAGCCATGCGCGTACTTTCGCAGGACCTGAACGCTGCCGACAGTGGCTCTGGCGACGAGGAGCAGACAGTACGCTACGTGCTCGATGGCCATCGAGTGGTCGAACGCGGGCGATTGTTGCCTGCCTCGGGCGTATACCACCGCTACCGCAACCTGGACGGCGCGATCAAGTCGGTACCGGTGCCGTTCGAGAACGGGACGACCCATCGCCTTTCACCGTGAGGGCATAAACAAAGAAATGGGTCTCCCCTCTGTTTGATCCTTTTTTCACGGCAGGGTGTTTCCCTTAAAGGAAAAAGGGACACCGATTGTTCTCTAAATAAAGCGCCGCAGTGATTCAACAAAAAAGCCCGGACATTGTCCCAATGCTAGTCAGTTAAGGATTGGAACGCCGCAATACCTTGTGGGAGCGGGCTTGCTCGCGATGGCGGTGTGTCAGTAAACATTAATGTCGACTGACACTCCCTCTTCGCGAGCAAGCCCGCTCCCACAGGGATTGCGCTTAACTGATCGGCATTAGGACATTGTCCGGGCTTCTTTTTTTGATTGGGTTATGTAGGTAGACGCCAAGACTGTCAGTCAGGCACTCCCGAGGCTCTATCCGGCGAACAAGGTCTCTGCCAAGCCACTGATGCCGGGCTGGATAGCGAAAACGCTGCCTGCTAGTGGCTGATCACTCAGATCTCCGCTCGGGCGGATTGAGGTGACGAATAGGGTTTCCAGGTTGCTGCCACCGAAGGCGCACATGGCCGGTTTTTTCACCGGCAGGGCGATGGAGCGCTCCAGGTGGCCTTGGGGGGTAAAACGATGAATCAACCCCGCATCGTTTGCGCATATCCAATAACAACCCTCGGCGTCGATGGCCGCACCGTCCGGTCGGCCTGGATACCGGTTCATGTCGACGAAAACGCGACGGTTATACGGAGTGCCGCTGTCGATGTCGTAATCGAAGGCCCAGATGAGCTGTACCGACGGATGGGAGTCGGATAGATACATCAGCTTGCCGTCGGGGCTGAACGCCAGGCCGTTGGGGACAATGAGGCCGTCAAGCCGGGGGGCGAGTGCGACATTTTGTCCGCCGTCATAGCGATACAACGCACCGGCAGTTGCACTGGAGGTCATGTCGACTTGCATGGTGCCGGCCCAAAAACGCCCTTGGCGGTCGCAGCGACCGTCATTGAAGCGCATGCCGGGCAGGGCGTGGTTTACGCCGATCAGTCGAGTGCTTTGCAGATTGCCGTCCAGGCTGGCGCTCAGTCGAAACAAGCCACTTTCCATTCCGGCAATCCAGCTGCCATCGGCGCTGGCGGCAATACACGCGAGCATCTCCGGCGCTTCCCAGCTTTGGCTGCAACGTTTTTCCGGGTCCCAGCGATACAAGCGTCTGGCTGGGATATCGACCCAGTACAGCGCTTGTTCCTGACTATTCCAGACGGGGCTTTCGCCAGTGGCATTGCGTGCGTCGAGAATCAGTTCAACATCCATGGCCGTTCCAGTGATGTGTTGTTTTTATAGGCAGTCTTTTGCAATGGCCTCAGTCGTCTCCGAACGGTCCTGACGTCACGAAGGCGCCGCCCTGATAAATCATGTTGGGATCATCTGCAGCCGGCATGGGCTGAGCCTCGATCTGATCACGAAAGACCTCGGAGCTGTCCTGGCCTTTGAAATTCAGATGCGCTGCGTAGCGATTGTCCCACCAGACGTTTTGGTTGTCGGAAACGCCGTAGACCACCGTATGGCCTACGTTCGGCGTGTACAGCGCGCACTCCAGCAGTTGCGTAAGATCACCGAAACTTAACCAGGTACTCATCATTCTGCGGTTTTTCGGTTCGCTGAACGAAGAGCCAATACGGATGCTGACGGTTTCAATGCCGTAGCGGTCGAAATAGAAGCTGGCCATGTCTTCGCCGTAAGACTTGGACAGGCCGTAGTAGCTGTCAGGGCGGCGCGGGGAGTGTGCGTCCAGCCGCTGGTCCTGTTTGTGGAAGCCAATAACATGATTGGAACTGGCGAAAATCACTCGTTTTACATTGTGGCGACGTGCTGCTTCGTAGATATGGAACACGCCACAGATGTTGGCACCGAGTATTTCTTCGAAGGATCGCTCCACCGAAACGCCGCCAAAATGCAGGATGGCATCAACGCCCTCGACTAATTGGTCAACGGCTTGTTTGTCGGCAAGATCACATGGCTGGACCTCTTCGCTCTCGTCCAGGGCTGGCGCCATTTCAGTGATGTCGGAGAGACGCACAATCCTGCTGAAAGGGCGCAGACGTTGGCGAAGCACCTTGCCGAGTCCTCCGGCAGCGCCTGTTAACAGAAGGCGATTGAAAGGTTGATGCGCAGTCTTTGCTGTAGTCATTTAGGGTTCGCTCTCTCGTGCTCTTATGCTTGTTATGGGTTGTCGTACAACATGGCTGATTATCGACAGCCTTTTTCACCGCTGTCAACGCGCCTTGGGAGGAGGACGTCTCGGCCGCCGGTAGTTCACAGCCGAGGTTTCATCATTCTGATCCCGGCGTCTGCCGCTTAGAGCAGGGAAATTGGATAGCTGATAAAGACACGATTTTCATCAAATCCGTTGATAGTGAAGTTGCTGCGGATGGTCGAGTTACGCCATCTCACGTTGAGGTCCTTGAGTGTTCCGCTCTGCACGGTGTACGCCAGCTCTGATTCCCGACCCCATTCCTTGCCATCATCCCTGCTTGCGGCGTGAACATTGTCGCCACTGATATAGCGGTTCATCAACGTCAAGCCAGGGACGCCGACCGCCGCGAAATTAAAATCATGGCGTAGCTGCCACGAGCGCTCCTTAGCGTTGTCGTAGCTGGAGTTGTAGCTGTCGTTGGCCAGTGTGCCGCCGCTGGTGCCATTGACTCGCATCCAGGCGTTATCCCCGGTCAATTTTTGTAGGCCAACATAAAATGTGTTGCCTCCGACTTTCGCCGACAGCAGGGCAAAAATGGTTTTGTTGTCCAGCTTTCCCGCCCGCTCGCTGCCATCTTCCTTGCCGGTGAAGTAGCCCGTGTTGGCGCCGAGCGTCCAGTCGCCCAACGGCTGGGTGTGCACCAGGTTGAAAAATTGTTGCTGATAGATATCTGTCAGTTGCGAGTACCAGACGCCCACCTGAGTGTGCTTGTCGTTGAACTGGTATTCACCGCCGCCGAAGTTGAAGCGGTCAGAGGTAAACTTGGGCGCATTGTTTAGATACATATCCCCCATGCTGGAGTCGTTGCGCGGGCTATTGCCGCGAAACTGACCGCCGTACAGCGTCAGTCCCTCGATCTCTTTTGAAGTGATCTGTGTGCCGCGAAAGGTTTGTGGCAGCGAGCGACCATCGTCGGCGCGCAGGATTGGCAGGACAGGCATCCATTCGCCAGTTTTCAGTTCAGTACTGGAAAACTTTGCCTTCGCGGCCACACCCAGGCGACCGAAGTTATCAGCAGGCTCGCCGTCGTGGTCCAAGGGCAGCAGTTGCGTACCGCCGGTGCCTTTTCCGCCGTCCAGCTTGACCGAATACAGACCCAGAACGTCCATCCCGAAACCGACTGTCCCGGATGTAAAGCCTGAGCGGGCATTAAGAATGAAACTCTGCGTCCATTCCGCGGCGGTGCTTTGCGCATGAGCCGGGTTGGTGAAGTCTCGGTTGAAGTAGGCATTACGCAGATTCAGGTTGGCTTGGGCATCATCGAGAAAGCCTTCAGCGCTACACATCTGCGGGAGGGCAAAGACCAAGCCTGCCGCCGCGAGCGAAGTGGTGAGTCGAGCATTGCGGATTGTCATTGTTGTTGTGCTCCTTGTTAAACAAGCGCCTTCCGTTTGGGCCATGAATGGCCTTCTGTAAGCGCAAAGCGGTGTGTAGCCACGACTGCGACCTGCACGGGCGTTGAGTCGTGCCTGAATTAGCGTGCGAAGTGATTCACGAAATCGATTGCGATGGAGTCAACGCTATACGGAGCGAAAGACCGCTTTGGCGCCGGTGAGAGGAAGGGGGTTGAGGTGGGGGATTCGTCATGAAAGGTCCTGTTTTTATTTTTATTTAAGACATATGTTGTCGTACAACATTGCTTGATTATCAAAACATCCCTACCCCGCTGTCAACACCCGAAAAATCAAAAGGTGACGGCCCCGGTCAGCAATGCTTGTGCGAGGCTAGAATGTGGGCGGGCGGTCTTTGTCGAGAAGAACGGTTATTTTTCCGATTGACAGCCTGGGGTCGAACTGGATATAAAACGGATAGTTGTACGACGACAGATAACATCTCGACTCTTCAACCCTAAAAATAAAAAAGAGTGTCGGCCCCGCATGAATTCAATCTGCTTACTCACGTCCCTGAATGCCTCCCCTTATGGTTCGACCTTGACGGCCTGCCCGTCCGCACTGTCGGGCCCGTTGTATGCGACTGCCCCACCTGGCACCTGATCGCACTTGCTACAAGGCCAACTCCAGCCGCTGGGCATGGCGAACGTACGCCTCCAATAAGTTGATCGGGAGCCGCGCCGGAATCTGACTTGCCTCGCCGTGGACTTATCGCGTTTGGGCAATGGCCTACGGCCCAATTGATCTCGGTGGAAACCGAGAGATCATCACCACAATCCAACAATAAAGTGATGCCATGAATCTGAACGAGTCCATTAACCCGCAACGCGTTGGCCAGGCCGTCGGCAAATATCGCTGGACTATCTGCGCACTGTTGTTTTTTGCCACCACCGTCAATTACCTGGACCGCCAAGTGCTCAGTCTGTTGGCGCCGGATCTGTCGACGCAATTCGGCTGGAGTAATACCGATTACGCCAACATCGCCGCCGCCTTCCAGTTCGTGTACGCGATTTCCATGCTGTTCGCCGGCCGCGTAGTCGACAAGATCGGTACCAAGGCCGGCTTTGTAGTGGCGATCTGCATCTGGTCGAGCGGCGCGATGATGCACGCCTTTTCGGTGCCGATGGGCGAGGGCATCGCCGCCGTGTGCGGCGCGTTTGGCATTGTCGCCATCCCGGTCTCGATCGCCGGCTTCATGCTGTCGCGTGCTGTGCTGGCGGTAGGCGAATCGGGCAATTTCCCGACCGCGATCAAGGTCACCGCCGAATATTTCCCGAAGAAGGAGCGCTCCTTCGCCACTGGTATCTTCAATTCCGGCGCCAATGTGGGCGCGATCCTGGCGCCGATTTGTGTGCCGCTGATCGCCGGCATGTGGGGCTGGCAAGCGGCTTTCATCGTGATCGGCCTGTTGGGCTTCATTTGGATGGGCGTATGGATTGCGCTGTACAAAAAACCGGAGCAGCAAAAGCGCCTGTCGGCGCAGGAGTTGGACTACATCCGCAGCGATCAGCCCGTTAGCACAGTGGCGTCGGCCGTCGACGTCAAAAAAGTATCGTGGTTCCAGTTGCTGAAATACCGCCAGACTTGGGCCTTCACCTTCGGCAAGTTCATGACCGATGGAGTGTGGTGGTTCTTCCTGTTCTGGCTTCCGACTTACCTGTCGGAGCAGTACGGCATGAAGGGCGCGGCCATCGTGGTGCCACTGGCCGTGTTGTACAGCATGACCATGGTGGGCAGCATAGGTGGCGGCTGGTTCCCCAGCTATTTCATGTCACGCGGCGACGCGCCGTATGACGGCCGTATGAAAGCCATGCTGGTGATAGCCCTCTTCCCGCTGCTGGTGCTGCTGGCGCAACCATTCGGTTACATCAGTTTCTGGGTGCCGGTAGTGCTGATTGGCATTGGCGCGTCGGCGCATCAGGCTTGGTCGGCCAATATCTTCACTACCGTGTCCGACATGTTTCCGCAAAAAGCCGTCGCTTCTGTGGTCGGCATTGGTGGTATGGCGGGCGGCTTGGGCGGCGTAGTGCTGACCAAGATCGGCGGCTGGGTGTTCGACCACTACAAAATGATCGGCGATATCCGTACCGGCTACATGATCATGTTTACCCTCTGTGCACTGGCCTACCTGGTGGCGTGGGGCGTGATGAAGGCGCTGGTGCCACGCCATAAGGAAATCACCGATCTGTAAGCGGCTGGTACGACCAGTGAGCTGACAATCGGGGCAAAATGCGATGCAAGTTTGTCGTAGTGCGTTGCACGACGAATGTTGTCTGGTCCTGAAACAGGTTTACACCTGTTTCAGGACCAGACATGAGGAAGATCGCAGGCTTTGATCTTTTCGCTTCATCAGCTGTCAGCCTTGCCGGTGCGTTATCCAGTTCCTTCAGACGTTTGTCGATCAGCGTGCTTTTATCGCTATACACATTTCGAGCTCCAGCACGTCGTTTTTCTCATCGTAGGTCGCGTCTACCGGGTAGCGTTCGAAGCTGGGCCGGGAGTCATATTGCAGGCCGCTGCCGGGCATCCAGGTGCCACAGAGTTCGCCCCAAGCGGCGGCGATATCCTTCCCGGAACCTTTGAAGTGGGCAACAGCGTAGAGGCCGCCGGGCAGGGTGGTGACGGCGGTGGGGTAGGCGGCGTTGAAGGTGTCGGGGACTTCGACGCAGGCGTCGTAGCGGCAGCGATGGGGTGGGGTGGTTTTTGGGTCGTCGTGGCCGATGCCGTAGCGCACCCGTTGCAGCAGGTTGTTTTCGACCATCCATGGAGCGACGGTTTCGCGCCAGAACGTGCCGATGCCCGGGCCGTAAGGGCCGGTGTAGCGCATGTAAGCCACGCGGGCGGGTGGTAGTTCTTTCAGGGTGACATTCATTATTGTTTTCCTTTTTTTGAGTCGCAAGGAGTCGACTTCAGCCAGTTTTTTGTGGTTGGCCGTCAGGGCGTCTTCGCGGGTGGCGTTTCGTTTGCCCGCGATGGCGATTGATCAGGCAACACAGGACCGATGGCCTCACTCGGAACAACAGCTGGACGCCCCCTTGGCCGTCGGTTGCTCTTCGTAACGATCATGATGGCGGACCCATTTCATGGCCTGGTCTTCGTTACGTCCTTTGGGCGTCAGGTCGAGGTAGTTGTAGGCACCGACCAGCATGTCCAGCCCCCGCGCATAGGTGGAGTAGGTGTGGAAGATCTCACCAGCATCGTTGCGATAGAACACGCTGAGGCCAGGTAATTCGCCTTCGGTGCTGGTGCTTTTTTCGTAGTTGTAGACGGCGGTACCGGCCGCGAGCTCTTCATCGCTGATGGTCACTTTGAAGTCCGCGTTGAAGTCATTGCCGGCCGAAGACACCCAGTTGAACTTCCAGCCCATGCGCTTTTTGAAAGGCTGGAATTCGGCCAGTGGTGCGTGGGAAACCACCACCAGCGCCACGTCATGGTGGGCCAAATGCTGGTTGGCGCCGTCGATGTGATCGGACAGGAACGAGCAACCTGGGCAGCCTTCTTTCCAGCCTGCTGCAAACATGAAGTGATAGACGATCAGCTGACTGCGGCCACCGAACAGGTCCGCCAGGCTTAGCCGTCCGTCGGGGCCTTCGAAGCTGTAGGGTTTGTCGATTTTTACCCACGGCAGTGCCCGGCGTTCGGCACTGAGTTTGTCCCGTTCCCGGGTGAAGGCTTTTTCGTGAAGCAAATGCTCTTTGCGTGCCGCGAGCCATTGTTCACGGGACACGACCTTGGGCTGTTGCGAGGCGTTCATGATCTTTCCTCCTGTGACGGTTGTAGCGCTTGCCGGGCGACTGTTTACACAGCCTAGTCGTTTGGCCAAGTCCGAAATCGACAAGGCACCAGGCGGTTTTATCGAGACGCGTTCGGACGATCTTTTGGGGACATCGTCCCCCTGAATCACCGCTGTCGCGCCGCCTTCAAACACGTCAATGCGTTGAAGTCGCTGCGCAGGCCATCGATCTTCTTCACTAAATGCTGGCGTTGATCCGGTGTGCTTTCGGCCATCAGGTCCACTAGCAGGCTGCGGACTGCTTGTTCGGTCTGGCGGTAGACTTGGCGATAGACGGGAGTCCATAAGCTCTCGCGATTAACCAGAAGTTGTTCGACACGTTGTGGGAAGTCGCTGCTCTGACGCTGCTCCACGGCAGCACTGAATAGCGCTTGCCAATGGGCGCGGTTGGCGATCGCCTGTTGAATTTGTTCTCCTAAGACGTTCGACCAGACAGCGACGCGTTGTTCCTGGCTTGCGCTGAGCGGGCCCAGCCAGGCATTCAGGCGTTTACTCATCCGTTCGCGGCGTTGTTTTATCTGCTGTTCCAGGGGCGTTTTGAGGTGGTCCTTTTGGCGTTTGCGTATGTCTTTGGCAAATGCCTCGTTCATTTCTTTGACTTGTTGATCGTCAAGGCTGCGAAGCAACTCGATGGCCGACGGGGTGATTTCCCGGGCAGTTTGCGCAATGGCCTGCCTGGCTTCCAGGGTTCGGGCTTGCAGTGCGGCGTCGGTGATCTGGTTGGTCTCGATCATGTGTTGCAGGCGATCCAGCCAGTCGAGGTAGCCAGGCAGTTGTGTGCTGCAATGCCAGCTGAGGTGTTCTTTGAGCCGCTCGTTGAGCCAACCTTTTTGCTCAGTGTTCATGTCCAGATAGTCGTTGAGCGTCCAGGGGATGATCACATCGAGGTTGCGGTAGGTCAGGCTCACGCGATTACAGCCAGACAGCACGAGGCTTAACATCAGCAGCAACGTGAAGTGTTTCAGCCGGCGCGACATGGGCGAGTCCTTGCGAATGCGTAGGTCCTGCATCTGAATCTAGAATGAGCCCGACCGTTCAGCCATTCAATAGAAGGAGCGTTCGGCCTTGAACGTGAGCAGGCTGTCGCATTCGGTGTTGTGCCCGGAGTAGGCTGAGCATTCGCTTTCCAGGTTGTTCGATGGGCTCAGACCCATGCTGGGCGCCCATTGGCCGACATACCAACCACTGTCGTGACTCAGGTCCAGGCCGCCATGGAACGAGCCGGAGCTTGACGGTTTGACCAGCCCCTGAGCCATGCTGCGGCTGGGCGAAGTGCCGAGTTTGAGGTCGAAGTCGCCCAATTCGCGCTGGAAGATTTGCGCGTTGACGGCAGAGCACGCCAGCAAGGTGCTGACCAGCAAAATGGAGGGTTTGAGCATGCTTCACTCCCTTGAAAGCGAGGAGCAGGGACCGCGGAACCTACTGAAACGCCCAATCTAGACGTGTGCAAACATAACGGCGAATTCTCGACAGAGAGGTCCGTTGGTCTATTTTTACGCGATTGATTTACGGCTGGGGGTGTTGCGGGAGGACTCTAGTCCTAGCGCTTCGAGGCTCAAAGCGCTTAGGGACCAGGGGGTGATGCGAGGGTATTATTTTTTGCCAAGAGTAATTTGCTTGGACGGGCCGAAAGTCTGGCCGCTGACGCCTTTGGCAATTTGCTGGATTTCGCCGCCGGATTTCAGGAACGCAGCAATCTGGTTGTTGATCGATTCGCTGGTTTCAACGGCTGGAGCTGGCTTTGCTTTGCTGTTGGATGCTTTTACACGCATGGCGGCCATTAACCTGTAGAAAATTAACTTGGCCAAGCATCGTACAGGAAATACTTGACAATTGCTTGGTAAATATCTCCCTGAAATAACCGAGCACACAGCTCGACTAAGTATAAGTTGATCTTCGGAATAAACGCCTAACCTGCTGTTTTAATTAAAAAACTCTGTAAAAACTATCGGTGCTGAGCGGCGCCGCAGCAGAGTAAAACCGGCCAATCGGTCTGACGAGCGGACCAAAGCGGGTTCCCAGGGTCAGGAAAACCAAGGCGCGCAGAGGTTTTTCATCGGCCACTTGGCTGGCCGCAGAACTGTACCGGCAAACTCGGGTAGAATGCCACCCACGCAATGAGGGTATTGGAAATGGCTTTAGTCGGGCGCTACAACAGCTTGCAAGTGGTTAAACACACTAACTTTGGTTTGTACCTGGACGGTGGGGCGGACGGCGAAATTCTGTTGCCTAATCGTTACATCCCCAAAGATATTCCCAGCGAAGATGAAGACTGGCTCAACGTTTTTATTTATCTGGACAGCGATGACAAACTCATCGCAACCACGGAAAAGCCGAAAGTTCAGGTCGGTGATTTTGCGAGTCTGAAAGTCGTTGAAGTGAACAGCATCGGGGTTTTCCTTGATTGGGGTCTACCTAAAGATCTGTTGCTGCCTTACTCCGAAGAAAAGCGTCAGATGACTGCCGGCGAGTATTGTGTGGTGCATGTCTATCTCGACAAGCACACCCGCCGCATCACCGCCACCGCGCGCCTGGACCGTTACCTGGACAAAACCCCGGCTAACTACCAGGTCGGTCAGGAAGTTAATTTGCTGGTGGCCGAAGCGACCGATATGGGCTTCAAGGCCATTATCAATAACAAACACTGGGGCTTGATCCACAAGAACGAAGTGTTCAAGTTCATGCGCGCCGGCAAGGAAGAAAAAGGCTTCATCAAAGAGATTCGTGCCGACGGCAAGATCAGCCTGAGCCTGCAGCCGGTGGGTGAAGAAGCGTCCAGCAGCCTGAACTCTAAGATCCTTAGCAAGTTGCGCGAAAACAACGGCACCTTGCCGGTCAGCGACAAGAGCGACCCCGCAGTGATCAGCGGCTTGTTCGGCGTCAGCAAGGGCAACTTCAAAAAGGCCATTGGTGCGCTCTACAAGAACGGGCAGATCGTGATTCATGCCGATCGTATCGAGCTGAGCTGAGTGTTTCTGTCTGTCTTCGAGGTCTTGCGGTGAGCGCTGAACGGCGCAGCGCCGATGGTTTTGCCCTGCAAGTGATGATGGGTCTGTGCCTGATCTGGGGCGTGCAGCAGGTGATGATCAAATGGGCGGCCGCAGACATCGCACCGGTCATGCAGGCTGCCGGACGCTCTGGAATCGCTGCGGTCTTGGTCGCTTTGCTGATTTGCTGGAAGGGTGGTTGGGACCAGGTCGGTAACACTTGGCGGGGCGGTCTGCTCGCTGGCAGCCTGTTTGGCCTGGAGTTTCTGTGTATCTCCGAAGGCCTGCAACTGACCACGGCTGCGCATATGTCGGTGTTCCTCTACACCGCGCCGATCTTCACGGCATTGGGCGTGAACTGGCTGCTACCAAGCGAGCGGCTTCGACCGTTGCAATGGCTGGGGATCTTCCTCGCGTTTGTCGGTATCAGCTTCGCGTTTGCCGGCGGTGTGTCGTTGGACAATCTTGATCGGCGGATGCTGCTGGGTGATGCGTTAGGCGTATTGGCCGGGGCGGCTTGGGGCGCGACCACGGTGGTGGTGCGCGCTTCACGCTTGTCTGAAGCGCCGGCGACCCTGACGCTGTTTTATCAACTGATCGTAGGCTTCGTTGGTCTGCTGGTGATTGCCGCCCTCAGCGGACAGATCAGCCATGTCAGCTTGACTACGGTGGCTGTGGCCAGTGTGCTGTTCCAGGGCCTGGTGGTGTCGTTTTTCAGTTACCTGACCTGGTTCTGGCTGCTGCGCCGCTACATGGCGGCGAATCTGGCGGTGTTCTCGTTCATGACGCCGTTGTTCGGCGTCACGTTCGGTGTGGTGCTGTTGGGTGAGCCGCTGAGTTTCAACTTCGTGGTCGGTGCCGTACTGGTGTTGCTCGGCATCACATTCGTCAGCGCAGAACAGTGGGTGCGACGTCGTTTGCGCAAAGCGCTCGGGCAATGACCGGGCGCAACAATAATCCGCCAGCCAGCAGCAACCCGCTACCGGCAATCATCAACGCTGGCTGCAATCCTCCACTGAAATGGCTGCTTAGTGCTGCCAGCAATGGCCCGCTGAGCTGACCCACGGCGAAACAAGCCGTCAGCAATCCTGCGTTGCGTTGGGTGGTGTGGGGCGCCAGTTCTCGCGAACGTTGCATCACCAGTTGCATGCAGGCCAAAAACGGCGTGCCGCAAAGGATCACACCCAACGCCAGCCCGAGACCGCTGCCCAGCAGGCAAGCGAACACTCCGGCGGCTTGCAGCCATAACGTCGCGATCAACCAATGGCGGGTGGTATTCGGGGTTGTATTAGGGGTGTACCGACGCAAACTGACCAGCACCACGCCGGTGGCCGCGGCCAGGCCGAAGCACGGCCAGAAGAGGTCGGCCTGCCATTGCCCGTGAAAGTGCACATTGGCCATTTGCGAGAGAAAAGTAGCGGGAATGATGTAGCCCAGACCGTATAAGGCGTAGATCAAGCCCAGCCGGGGGATTCCGGCGTTGCCTGAGGTCACGGCAGTGGGCGCCGCGGTCGCACTCGCTGCCGGTTGCGGCAGAATCGGCAAAATCACCAGCAGCATCAGCAGCGCCACACCGGCATATACCAGCCACAGCGTGGCTGAGCTTTGCCCCATCAAATTCGAACCCAGCGCCAGCAATCCTGTCAGAAAAATCCCCATCCCTGGCCCGGCAAATACCAATGCCCCGAGCCGTGGGCGTCCGGCTGCCAGGGCCAGCGGCTGACTCAACGCGGTGATCATCACCAGGACCCAGGCACTGGCCACGCCGGTGCCGAAGCGTAGCAGCAGATGCGACCAGAACCCCGTGGCCCAGAACGAAGCCAGTGTCAGCAGCACGCACAACCACAAACCACTGAGCAAACGACGACGAACCTGCTCGGGACGGCGGGCGAACATCGCGTCCACTGCGCCAATGAAGTAACCGAGGTAGTTGGCCGCCGCGATAAGCCCGGCGGCAGTCAGATCGATCTGACCTTCGCTGATCAAGTGCGGTAATTGCGGGGTAAGGGCGAAGCGGCCAATACCCATGGCCATCATCAAGGCAATGAAACTGGCAAGTAAGCGAATCAGAGGTGACATGGTCTGGATTCCTGCAAAGGAGCAATGACCGTCAGGCTAGGACTGATTGACTTTCTTTAAAAATGAATAATAGTGAGTAACTTGTTCATATTTGGAGAATGGTGTGGAGTTCAGCCAATTGCGCATCTTCCAGGCTGTTGCCGAGGAAGGCTCCATCACCCGGGCGGCCGAACGGCTGCATCGGGTGCCGTCCAACCTGTCGACCCGGCTCAAGCAGTTGGAAGAGCAACTGGGTGTCGAACTGTTTCTGCGCGAGCGTCAGCGCTTGCAGCTTTCGCCTGCGGGCAAAGTCTTGCTGGACTACACCGCGCGGCTGTTTGCCTTGCACGACGAAGCTCACGCTGCGGTGCAGGGCGGCCAGCCGGCCGGTGACTTCGTGTTAGGCACCATGTACAGCACGGCTGCGATTCATCTTCCGGCGTTGCTGGCGCATTATCACCGCACCTACCCGGCAGTGAACCTGCAGGTGCAATCCGGTCCCAGCGGCGAGCTGCTGGAAGGCTTGCTCACCGGTCGACTCGACGCGGCACTGGTGGACGGCCCATTGGAGCTGGCCGGGCTTGACGGTGTGCCGCTGTGCGACGAGAAACTGGTGCTGATCAGCGAGGCCGATCACCCGCCGGTGCGTAGCGCCCTGGATGTGCAGGGGCGCTCCGTGTTCACCTTTCGTCAGGGTTGTTCTTACCGCATGCGTCTGGAGGCATGGTTTGCCAATGATCACGCGGCCATGGGCCGGGCGATGGAGATCGAGTCGTATCAGGGGATGTTGGCCTGTGTGATTGCCGGTTCCGGTGTGGCGCTGATGTCGGAATCAATGCTTGCCAGCCTGCCGGGGCGTGAAAGCGTGGCGGTGCACCCGTTGGCCGAGCCGTTCGCCAGCGCGACCACTTGGCTGATGTGGCGCAAGGGCATGGTCGGCGCCAACCTCAATGCCTGGATCGAGTTGCAACAGGCGGCCAGGCCGGTTCAGCCACTGGAAGTCAGGGCCAGCGCCTGAGTATGACCTGACACATTCGAATTAATTCTGTAACAGATCATTGTCATACCGGGCGAGCATTGCGTAGGACTTCGGACTATTATCTGTATGAAGCGGCTACAGAATCCCGGTCGCTAAGCACTACCCTGAAGGGGGCACCATGAAAGAGAAAATCCAAAACTGGCTCCATGACCTCGGTGTTGCTCTGGGCCTGATTGAACCGCCTCTGCAACCCGTGCCAATCCGCACTGACGACGAGCAACGGCGCCGCGAGCAGCGCCGCCGGTAATCGTTGAGCAGGGGAGTGTGGCAAGCTTGAAAGCATTCCCGGGCGGGCCCGCTCCCACAGACTGTGCGCGATCCAGCCAGGCGCATGGTCTACCGTCGAAATACCGGTGATTGTCGGCGATACATCAATGCCGGGAAATCCTCACTAGAAACCGGCACAAGTCGTTGGCGGTGGTCGCGGTCTTGAGCAGCTGATCTTCCTCATTGGTAAACGCGGTCAGCTCAAACTCGTCTTCGAGATGGAAGATGATGTCCTCTATATCCTGCTTGTCCAAACCCAATTGCTCGAGACTTACGTTGTCATCGAATTCATCGTTGCCGTCCAGCAGACGACTGATGAAGCGATGCACGGCGTTACGAACGGCTGCTCTTTTCATGTTCACTCCTCACGCGGCTCAGATGCTGCTCCTCAAGAGCAGTTTTTTCAGGCGTGAACCGGGAGGAAGGGCGGCGATTTCAGTGCCCATTGTTTTTCGATGGCGTGGCAGATTAGTGGTTGTGTTTCAGTGCGGTTCATACACACCTCTGGCAGGGGAGGTTGTCGTTGTTTTTTGGCCCGTCCCAGGGTTGCGCGATAGCTGTCACAAATGACGCTAGCGATCCTTGTACCGTCTTCCTGCAAAAAACGGCAGTCGCTAATTGCCAGTACCGCACACATTACTCATGCTGACGGCTCCACTCATCAATCAGTGCGCGCAGGCGCTCCCCGGAAAAGCTCGGAAAGTGTCCGCCGTGCACGGTGCGGATTGGTAGCTTGCGCAGGCGCTGCAAGCTTTTCGCATAGTCCTCGAGATTGGAGTGGTAGGCGTTTTCGACCAATGGGCCGTCGTAGATGATGTCGCCGCTGAATAGCGTGCCGGTGGCCGCTTCCCAGAGGCTGATACCGCCCGGAGAATGGCCGGGTGTGTGCAGTACTTGCAGCGTGCGGTTACCCAGGTCGAGCACGTCGCCTTCTTCGATCAGGCGGGTGGCAGGCGCGGCCTTGACCCGGTATTCGGCATAGCACAACGGGCAATCGGGATGAGCCTCGAACATGTCGTCGCCGACGAAAGCCGTGGCCAGGGTGTTGTCGCCATTAGGCTCGGCGAGGATCTGCGCTTCGGCCGGGTGGACCAGGCGTTCGGGGAATTCGTGATGGCCGGCGATGTGGTCGAAATGACAATGGCTGGCCACTGCCAGCAGCGGTCGTTCGGTAAGCCAGGGCAGTTGCTCGCGCAGGCTGACCAGCCCGGAGCCGCTGTCCACCAACAGGTCTTTGTCGCGGCCCTGAATGTGCCACAGGTTGCAGCGGTAGAAGGGCCGGATGTACGGCTCGTGAATCAGACGCACACCATCGCTCAGGTTTTTGACTTCGAACCATTGATCTCGGCTGACGATTTTCATGGCGGGGCTCCTTTAGGGGAGAACCTTCAGGCGAAAAAAAGGGTACGGCAACCGACGCCGTACCCATCGAAGAAAATGGTTAAGCCGTTTCTATTCTCAGATTAGATCGCGTTGGCCACTACCACCGGGCGAGGGGAAAACAGGCTGACGAATACGAAGCTGATCAAACCTACCGCCAGGCTGTAATAGATCGGCGTATTGGCATCCAGACCGTCCTTGAACATGAACGCCAATGCAGTGAAAAAGCCCAGAAACATGCTGGCAATAGCCCCGGCAGTGGTCGCGCGTTTCCAGAAGATGGCACCCATCAGCGGGATCAACATGCCGCCCACCAACAGGTTGTAGGCCAAGGTCAGGGCACAGATCACGTCGTTGACTACCAGTGCGATACCCAGCACCACGAGACCGGTCAGCAGGGTAAACAGGCGATTGATGTTCAGGCTCGACTGTTTGCCGCCGCGCAATCTTGGCAGCAGGTCTTCGGTCAGGGTGGTGGAGGCGGCCAGCAGGCCGGCACTGGCAGTGGACATCATCGCTGCTAGCGCTGCGGCGATCACCAGGCCGCGAAGACCGTCTGGCAAGGACACTTTGACGATCGCTGCGAAGGCGTTGTTGACGTTGTCCAGGTCCGGCAGCAGCACGTGAGCGGCCATGCCGATCAGGGCGCAGGCCAGGCCGTAAGCAATGCAGTAGAAACCGGCGAAGGTGCCTGCGTATTGCGCGACTTTTTCATTTTTGGCGGTGAACACGCGCTGCCAGATGTCTTGACCGATCAGGATCCCGAAGAAGTAGATCAGGAAGTAAGTGATGATCGTGTCCCAGCCGATGGTGGTGAAGCTGAAACTGGACGCTGGCAACTTGGTGACCAACTGATCCCAACCGCCGACGCGGTACAGGCAGATCGGCAGCAGGACGAACATCAGGCCGACAGTCTTGATCACGAACTGGACGATATCAGTCAGGGTCAGCGACCACATGCCGCCGATGGTCGAGTAAACCACCACCACACCACCACCGAGCATCACCGAAATCCAGAACGGCAGGCCGAACAGCACTTGCAGCACGGTACCGATGGCGAGGATCGAGGTCACGCCGATCATCAGCGCGTACGCCAGCATGATCACCGCGCTGGCCTGCCGGGCCATCGGGTTGTAGCGTTTTTCCAGGATCTGGGTGACGGTGAAGATCCGCAGCTTGAGCAGCGGTTTGGCCAGGAACAGGTTCAGCGCGATGATACCGCAGCCCAGTGCGGCGCAGAGCCAGAAACCGGAGATCCCGTGGACATAACCCAGGCGCACGGTGCCGACTGTCGACGCGCCGCCGAGTACGGTGGCGGCCATAGTGCCCATGTACAGGGTAGGGCCGAGGTTGCGACCGGCCACCAGGTAGTCTTCATGGGTCTTGGCCTTGCGCATGCCGTAGTAGCCGAGCACCAGCATGCCGGCGGCATAGATGAGAACAACAAATAAATCCAAAGCCATTACAGCGTGTCTCCGATTGTCTTTTTTATGGTGAAACCAAACTCGAACCTGAGGGAACGGGCTAGCCCGTTCCCTCAGGTCATGTGCTTGAATCAGGATGTTTGTCGTATTACAGGTTTGGCGCGCGAATCCGTGCGCATGCTGCGTGGGTCGTTCGGGCTGAAAACCAATGTCGGCTCAGGGAACAGGCTCAGCAGTGTCAGTTACACCAGCGAAGGCAGACCAGGGGACACCGGCAAGCTGATATCGATGCCGCCAGCCAGGTTTCCCAGCGGGCCGAGGAACTGTCCCGGCAGGTTGACGAAGCACAGACCGACCCGTGCGCCCGGGATCCAGGTAGCTAGGCCGACACCCGTTCGGCGGCAGCTTTCAACACCTGATCACGTTCGCTCATGGTCATTCCTCAGCGGTGGGCAACGCCCGGCAGTACGCAGAGCATTTCGTACAGCAGGTTGGCGCCCAGCAGCGAGGTGTTACCGGTGGTGTCGTAAGGTGGCGAGACTTCTACCAGATCGCAGCCGATCAGGTCGAGACCCTGGCAACCGCGGATGATCTCGATTGCTTGAATGGTGGTCAGGCCGCCGATTTCCGGGGTGCCGGTGCCAGGCGCCCAAGCCGGGTCGATGCCGTCGATGTCGAAGCTCAGGTACACCGGGCCGCCACCGACTTTTTCGCGCACTTCAGCCATCAGTGGTGCCATCGAGTGGTGCCAGCATTCTTCGGCCTGAATCACACGGAAGCCCTGTTTACGGCTCCAGTTGAAGTCTTCAGCGGTGTAGCCCTGAGCCCGCAAACCAATCTGTACCACGCGGTCGCAGTCCAGAAGGCCTTCTTCCGCGGCGCGACGGAAGGTCGTGCCGTGGGCGATTTTCTCGCCAAACATGTGATCGTTCACATCGGCGTGGGCGTCGATATGCACCAGACCGACCTTGCCGTGCTTCTTGTGAATGGCACGCAGGATCGGCAGGGTGATGGTGTGGTCGCCACCCAGGGTCAGGGGGATAACATTGTGCTCGAGGATGTCGTCGTAGGCTTCTTCGATGATGCGCACGGATTCCAGCAGGTTGAAGGTGTTGATTGCCACGTCACCGATGTCGGCGACCGACAGCGAGTCGAACGGCGCGGCACCGGTGGCCATGTTATACGGGCGGATCATCACCGATTCAGCGCGAATCTCACGTGGGCCGAAGCGGGTGCCAGGGCGCAGCGAAGTGCCGATGTCCAGCGGGACGCCGATGAAGGCAGCGTCCAGGCCGGCAGCGGATTGCAAATGGGGGAGTCGCAGCATGGTGGCGATGCCGCCGAAGCGCGGCATTTCATTGCCGCCCAGTGGTTGGTGAAGAATCTTGTCCACGGGTAGGGCCTCATCGTTGTTTTATTTGTCAGGGGGCGATTCTGCGAAATGTAGTGAGCGAGAAGAATCGCTACCGGCAAATACTTAGTTCAGATTTTTCTAAACTAATGGAGTGGGGAAAGATAGACTTTGTGGCAGTGAGATTGGTGGCAGGTTCAAGATCGACCCCTCACCCCAACCCTCTCCCCACGGGGTAGAGGGGGAAAGGGAGCCGATCCTTGTCGTTTTCAAACCTGAGTTCGACTCGATGTTTCAGGTCGCAGTATCTGCCGAATCCACCTCGGTCAGCCCCCTCTCCCCTGTGGGGAGAGGGCTGGGGTGAGGGGTGGTTCTGACAGACAGCACATTTTCCAACTGGAGCCCCCCCATGGCCAACGCTTTACCTGACCTGAAACTATTGCGCATCTTCATCAGCGTGGTGCGGCATCAGGGGTTTGCCAATGCTCAGCAGGAGCTCAACCTGTCGACGTCGGCCATCAGTACTTACATGAGTCAGCTCGAAGCGGCGTTGGGTCTGGTGCTTTGCCATCGCGGCCGGGGCGGTTTCAGCCTGACCAGCAAAGGCGAGTTGTTCCATCAGGAAACCCTGCGTCTGCTCGGCGAGCTGGAAGGCTTCGAGCAATACGCTGCCGCCCTCAAGGGCGAGTTGCGTGGCACGCTCAATCTTGGGGTGATCGACTCGACCGTCAGCGACAAGGCCCTGCCGTTTGCCGAAGCCATTGGCGCCTACAGCCAGGAACACCCGGCGGTGCATTTGCATTTATCCGTCATGAGTCCCTATGAGCTGCAGCTTGGCGTTCAGGACAACCGTCTGGACCTGGCCATCGGTGCGTTCTCCACGCGCATGAGCGGGCTGGTCTATATGCCGCTGTACCGCGAGCAGCACTGGTTGTATTGCAGCAATCGTCATCCATTGTTCACCGAGCGGCGCATTCCCGAGCAAGTCATCACCCAGCAGCGCATGGTCGGTCGCGGTTACTGGAGCCAGGCCGAACTGGCTCGCCACGGCTTCAAGCACAGTGCGGCGACGGTGGAGAGTATGGAGGCGCAATTGATTCTGGTGCTGTCCGGCGCCTACATCGGTTACTTACCGGAGCATTACGCCCAGGCTTGGGCCGACAAGGGTGATTTGCGCGTGCTGCTGCCAGCGACCTTTGGTTATCAGGCACCGTTCTCGATGATCGTGCGCCGTGGTCGCAGCCGTGAACCTCTGATCCAGACCTTCCGCGATTTGCTCAAAGCACAGCTTAACCAGGTCTGATCGGGAGAACCTCATGTCCAGAAGACAATGCGCCCGATGCCTGCGCCCTGAAGCCCACTGCCTGTGCCCGCTGATCCCGCAAATGGACAGCCGCACCCGGGTGCTGCTATTGCAGCATCCAAGCGAGGTGAACCATGCGCTGAACACCGCGCGTCTGGCAGCATTGGGCTTGATCAATGCAGAGTTGATTGTGGGGGAGGTGTTCGAGGATTTGCCTGCGCTGTTGAACCCACCCGGCTATCAAGTGCGCCTGCTGTTTCCGGCGGATGATGCGCAACCGTTGCAGGCCTACACCTCGTCGGATCAACCGCTGCTCTTGGTGGTCCCGGACGGCACTTGGCGCAAAGCACGCAAGTTGCTGCACCTCAATCCGCTGTTGGCGGCGTTGCCGCGCGTGACATTGGCTGAGGACGCGGTGTCGCGTTATCGCCTGCGAAAGGCACCGGGGCCAGGGGCGTTGTCAACGCTGGAAGCGATCGTCCAGGCATTGCAAACCCTTGAAGCACCCACCTCGTTCGAGCCGCTGTTGCGGCCGTTTGAGGCATTGATCGAAGGGCAGATTGCGGCGATGGGGGAGGAGGTTTTTCAGAAAAATCATGGTGGGGAGGGGCGGTAACTTTGAAGGTAGGACCGAGTTGCCTTCATCGCGAGCAGGCTCGCTCCCACATTATTTGATCTGCGGTGGTCACAGATATTGTGTTCACAGGAGATCCACTGTGGGAGCGAGCCTGCTCGCGATAACAATAGACCAATCGCAGCGGATTCCGGCAAAAATCTACCTCTCGCGCATCGCCTCGGTCCTGGCTTTGAGCACTGGTTTAAGCAAGTAATCCAGCACGCTTTTCTCACCAGTGATGATGTCCACGGTGGCGACCATACCGGGGATGATCAGCAACGGTTTGACGTCGCCGCCCAGGTGGTTTTTGTCGGTGCGCACCTGGATCAGGTAGAAGCTGTTGCCCTTGTCGTCGGTGATGGTGTCGGCGCCGATCAGTTCGAGTCTGGCGCTTAAGCCGCCATAGATGGTGTAGTCATAGGCGCTGAACTTGACCATGGCTTTCTGCCCGGGATGCAGGAAGGCTACGTCCTGTGGCCGGACTTTGGCTTCGATCAGCAGGTTGTCTTCAAGCGGCACGATTTCCACCATGTCGCTGCCTGGCTGGACCACGCCGCCGATGGTGTTGACCTTCAATTGCTTGATCACCCCGTGCACCGGTGAAACCACCGTGGTGCGGGTCACCCGGTCATCGATGGCGATGCTCGACGCGGTGATTTTCGACAGGTCGGTGCGTTTTTCGTTGAGCTCCTTGGCTGCGTCCGAGCGGAAGCTCTGCACCGATTCATCGAGCTTGCTCTTGATCTCATTGATCGCCGATTCGGCCCGTGGAATGGCCAGGGTGGTGGCGTTCAACGAGCCACGAATCTCCACTTCACTGCGTTTGAGACGAAGGATTTCCACTGGTGAAACCGCGCCGGTTCCCACCAGCGGCGCCGACATGTTCATTTCCTGTTGCAGCAAACTCAGGCTGGAACTGAACTGGCTCTGTTTGGAACGAAACTCTACCAGTTCCTGGGTTTTTTGCCGAAGTTGTTCCGTCAGTGTGCGTTGCTCGCTGGCCAGGCGACGTTGCCGTTGTTCGAACAGCGAACGCTCGTCTTCTGCCACTTGCGGGGCTTTGGCGATGACCTCGTCGGAGAGCTTGAAAGGCCGACCCTCGGCCTCGGCAGACAGCCGCTCGACCTTTGCGATCAAGGCAAGGCGATCCGCTTCGCTCTCGCCCTTATTGGACAGAAACCGTGTGTCATCGAGGCGCAGCAGGGTATCGCCCTTGTTTACCATTTGCCCTTCACGTACGAAGATCTCGGTGACAATGCCGCCCTCCAGGTTTTGGATCACCTGAACCTTGCTCGACGGTATGGCCTTGCCTTCACCCATGGTGACTTCTTGCAGCACGGCGAATTTGGCCCAGACCAGCGCGGTGATGATCAGCGCCGCGGAGATCCACACTGTCATCCGCGACCAGCGCGGCGAATCCTGCAGCGATGCACCAGCGACGTCGGGCATGAATTCGCTTTCCGCACTTTTGCTGAAGCTGCTGAAATAGCCGCGTGGTCTTGATGAAGCAGGCGATGAACCAGACATAGGCGACTCCTAAACAGCCGCAGTGCCGACACGGCCCTTGCGCAGTGCATCGATGACCGCTTCTTTCGGACCGTCGGCGACGATCCGGCCGTTGTCCAGCACCACCAGCCGGTCCACCAGGCTGAGCATCGAGGTGCGGTGGGTGACCAGCAGCAAGGTCTTGCCCTGAACCCACTTGTGCAAACGTTGGCGCAGAACATCTTCGCTGCTGTTGTCCATGGCGCTAGTGGGTTCGTCGAGCACCATGATCGGCGGGTCGAGCAACAACGCTCGGGCCAGCAGCACCGCTTGACGCTGACCTCCGGAAAGCAACTGGCCGCGCTCGCCCACAGGCCGGTCAAAGCCTTGCGGGTGTTGGCGGGCGAGTTCAGTAACACCGGTCAGCTCGGCGACTTCGAACATCCGCGAGTCGCTGATATAGCGGGCGCCGAGGGTCAGGTTGTCGCGCAGGCTGCCGGCCAGCAGCGGAAGGTCGTGGGCGACATAACCGATTTGCTGGCGCAGGTCGGCGACATCCAGTTGCCGCAGGTCGAGACCGTCGAGCAGCAGTTGGCCTTCCTGCGGTGCATAAAATCCCATGACCAACCGCGCCAGGGTACTTTTGCCCGAGCCGCTGCGGCCGATGATGCCGATTCGTTCACCGGGTTTCATGCTGAAACTGATATTGGCCAGAGCCGGTGCGTTTTGCCCGTTGTAGCGGAAGGTGACCTGGCTGACATCCAGCCCACCCTGCAATTGAGTGCGCTCCAGCGGCCGCTGTTTGGCGTCGCGTTCTTGCGGCAGCGACATCAGCACATCGGTGCTGCGCATGGTCAGTTGGGCTTGTTGATAGCGGGTGATCAGCCCGACGATTTGCCCGAGCGGAGCCAGTACCCGACTGCCAAGCATGTAGCTCGCCACCAGGGCGCCGACGGTGAGGTTGCCGGCGATGATGCTGTAGACCCCGGCGACAATGGTCGCCATGCCGGAGAACTGCTGAATGAACAATGTACCGTTGGCGGCCAGCGCCGACAGGTTGCGCGCGTGGCTGTCCAGTCGGGTCAGCGCGCCGTGTGTGCTTTCCCATTTGTGCTGGCGTTCGCTTTCGGCGCTGCAAGCCTTGAGGGTTTCCAGGCTGCCGAGGGTTTCGATCAGCAGCGCCTGGCGTTCGGCGCCCAGGCTCAGGCTTTTCTTCACGGTGTCGCGCAGGCGGACCTGAATCAGCATGGCGAAGAGAATCGTGATGGGGAAGGCCAGCAACGGGATTACCACCAGCCAGCCGCCGAGCAGGCCGATCACCACCAGCATCAGCACGGCGAACGGCAGGTCGATCAGGCTGGTCAGGGTCACGGCGGTGAGAAATTCCCGCAGGCCCTGAAAGTCGTGGATGCTCTGGGCAAAGCCGCCGATGGTCGCAGGCTTCGCCTTCATCGACATGCCGGTGATGCGCTCAAACAAGGTGGCGGAAAGGATGATGTCGGTTTTCTTCCCGGCCTGGTCCAGCAGGTGGGCGCGGACTACCCGTAGCACCAGTTCGAAACCGGTGCCGATCAACAGCCCGATGGACAGCACCCAAAGCGTCGAAGTCGCCTGATTCGGTACCACGCGATCATAGGTCTGCATAACGAACAACGGCATCATCAACCCCAGCAGGTTGATCAGGAAACTCGCCAAAATCGCATCGCTGTACAGCCAGCGCGACAGCTTCAGCGTGTCGCGGAACCAGGCTTCGACCCGTGGCACCAGTGGCGCGCGCAAGTCTTCGAGTTCATGCCGTGGCCGGGCGAACAGCGCCTGGCCACTGTAGTCATTGGCCAGCTCTTCACGGCTGACCCATTGTTCACCGCCCTCGGCTTCGCTCGGCAGAATCAGCGCCTTGCCGTCGTCGCCCCAGCGTCGCAAGACCGCACAGCGGCCATGTTTGAGGATCAACAGCACCGGCAGGTTGAGTGCCGAGATAGCCCCCAGTTCTCGGCGCAGTAAACGCGCTTGCAAGCTGGCGCGCGCAGCGGCACGCGGTAGCAAGTCCAGGCTCAGACGCTGTTGGGGCAGCGGTAACCCGGCGCTCAGGCTGGCACGGCTGACGGTGCAGTCGTGAAGTTTGCAGAGGATCAATAATCCGTCCAACAGTGGGTCATCGAAGCTCAGGCGCGGATCGACACCAGGGCTACTACCGTGTTCCATGCTGGTCAAATTGAGTTCTCCTTTTACCTACTTCATTTCTGGCAAACGGGCTTCGCTTCTCACTTCTGATTGCGCGATCGCTTCAGCAGGTACCACCACTTTTTCTTTGTTCAACAGCTCGCCCATGTTCGCCAGAACGCGGTACATGGAGAGCTCTTCGGTGTAGCGCACTTCGGTGTAGCGGCGGTTAGCGTTGTACAGCTCGTTTTCACTGTCCAGCAGGTCGAGCAAGGTCCGTTGGCCAAGGCCGAACTGGTCCTGATACGCAGCCCGCACGCGGGTCGTGGTTTCGGCGTATTCACGGGCGGTCGGGGTTTGTTTCTTCGCGTTGACCATGGCGTTCCAGGCCAGCGTGATGTTCTCGTTGAGCATGCGCAGGGCGTTGTTGCGGATGTCCATGGCCTGGTTGATTTTGTGTGCGTCCGATTGCAGGCGAGCTTTGTCACTGCCGCCCTTGAACAGGTTGTAGTTCATCACCACGCCGACCCGCCATTCATTGTCGTGGCCCTTGTCGCCTTGAATATTGTCGTTGGCACCGACTGCTGCTTCGGCATCGAAGCGTGGATAGAACGGTGACTTGGCAACCTCGTACTGGCTCCCGGCGGCATGAACGTCAGCCTGGGCGGATTTCAGGTACGGGTTGTTCTCCAGCATGCTTTGCCGCGCATTGGGCAGAGTGGCGGGGACTTCGCCTCTGATCGAGGGGAGGGTTTCCAGCTCATCGGGCATGCGCCCGACCGCGCTGAAGAAATTCGCCTCAGCATCGGCCAGGTCGACTTCTGCAGTATCGAAGTCGTTTTCCGCCAGTGCCCGACGGGCGCTTGACTGATCGCGGTCGGCGTTGCTGCCCACACCGCGTTCGGTGCGCAGGCCGATCTGATCGTTGATCCGCAAGTGCGCCTGCAGGTTGTTCTTGGCCAGGGTTACCAGTTCACGGCGCTTGAGCACTTCGAGGTACACCTCAATGGTGCGCAAGGCCAGGCTCTCGGCAGTGCCACGGGTGTAGTAAGCCCGGGAGTTGACCACTGATTGGGTCCGCCCGACTTCATTGGTGGTATTGAAACCATCGAACAGCATTTGCCGCAGACGCAGTTCCGACCGGGTGTAAGTCAGGGTTTCAGTGTTGTGATTACCCAGCGCGCGGGTGGTGCTGTTGTCGCTGTAGCCGCGCCCGTAAGCGGCATTCAAATCGACGCTAGGGTAGAAGCCTCCTTTGGCGACTTTCACGTCCTCATCGGCAGACAAGCGATTGTTCTCACTGGCATGCAGTTCCGGATGGTTATCCAGTGTGCTCTGAATCGCTTCGGTCAGTGACATGGCCTGGGCCTGATATGAACAAGCCATGGCCAATAAAATCGCGCTGTAGAGGGGTTTCAAAACGCCCATAGTCCCTGATCCTGATGGTGCTTATTATTGGTCGCCAAATAATTGACGACTTTTATAGGTAAAACCGTTTCAGGTTTGTAACAGAGAGCTAAGAACATCTTGGAGAGAAGCTAAGAAGAATTTCTCATAAGGCCTATATCAAAAAAACGTATGCGCTCTGCTAAATCCAGCACATTGTTCAAACCGAAGACCCCTTGATTTATAAGCTCTAGGGAGCTTTGGCGGTCTGAACGAAAGTTCATCACTTTTTCAATATAGGGCAGGGAAGTGGGGGAGGCGATGACGTTTTTTTGATTGGCATTTTTTTGGCACTGTTCTCAAAAAAACGTGACGCTGCTTTTGCAAGAGGGCTGTCCTGGCGAGAAGCTGATTTCATTCGGTTTTGCCTTAGGAGAAACAACCCACCTGCGAGCCCCGTCGCCAAAAATAGATCGCCAAAATAACGGCGCAGTATCAGCGCAATAACACCCATCTGTCGGAATATTGGCGCATTGCACATTTCCCATCGGGTAACACCTTTACAAAGCCTGACCCGACAACTAAACACCTATCAAACTGATATCAGGAAAGGCCGTCTCCCTGAGTCAGTGCTACTTCAAGACACGGCCCCACCCAGCCATTATTTCAGGAGTCCCTTTTATATGGGTGCTCTCAGTTTATTGCGTGCCATGCGCAGCGCAGCCGCAGGCTCGACCCCACGTTCGCCCAACCTGTCCTGCGGCTCGCTCCTCAAGCGCGGCGAACTTCTCCACCTTCACGATACCGGCGCCCCTCTACCGGCAGCGCCCATCCCGTCAGGCCTGGCAGTCGGCCGCGGCGTCACCCATAACGTCAGCCCATCCGGTTGGTATTTTGCAACCGATAGCAAGCGACAGGTGGGTGGGTTTATTGACTTCGAGATCGTATTCGACACTCCGGGCGACCCTATGAAGTTCAGGGCGCAAGGACAAATTGTGCGCATCGAGCCACAGGGCAGTCGGACCGGGGTGGGCGTGAAGCTGCTCGCCAGCCGGATGGTGCCTGCGGCGTAAGGTGTTCGTGAATTAAGGAAGAGTCCGTTTTGTGGCTGTTGGCAGTCCGTAGCGACTCTTAAAAGAACTGGCATTCTCGGGAGTAAGACATGGCTACCACCACCACAACTACCAGCGGCGGAACCGTTACTTCGTTTTCCAACACGCCGCAGGCAACGGATGACATCTTCACTACGGGTGTTATTGGCACGGGCAGCGCGACCATCACTGAAGATCTGCAGGGGATCGTGTATCTGGACGTCATGTCCAATGATCTCGGCGGCAACGCGAAAACGCTTTGGTCGCTTGATGATGCGCTCAGCGCTTCCACTGCGACCAAGATCTATGCCCCTGCCGACCTCCTGACCCAAGACACGAGCAGAATTGAGGCGCTTGATCCGCTCAGTGGTGACCACAGTCACCAGGGTGCCAAGATCTGGATCACCCAGGATGGCAAGGTCGGATACGACGCCGCTACTTTGTCGGATGCTTTCAAGGCACAACTCCAGGCGCTTGCTGCTGGCGAGTCCCTGACGGACAGCTTTACCTATGCGATTCGTCTCGGTAACGGCACGCTCAGTTGGGCCACTGCGACGGTGCAGTTTGCGGGTCGCAACGACGCGCCGGTGGTGACGGGCACAGTAACCGACAATGCCACCGAGGACGGGCATGCCGTCACGTTGAGCGCGCTAGCACACGCCTCAGACGTCGATCATGGCACGACACTTTCTGTCGTTAACGTCCCGGCCTCTCTGCCTGCCGGCGTGAGCTATGACGCGGCAACGCATTCTTTCACGCTTGACCCGACGAACGCTGCCTACCAACACCTCGCAGCAGGCGCGCCGATGACGGTGACGGTGAGCTTTGGTGTTACCGACGGAATCGCCACGACTCCCGGGTCGGTGTCATGGTTGATTACCGGCACCAACGACGGTCCGGTAGCGGTGGCCGATGTAGCCGCCGGTACGGAGAACCAGACCCTGACGATCAACGTGCTGGTCAATGACACCGACGTCGATGACGGCCACCTGTTCACGCTGAACTCGGCGAGTGCGCCGGCGAACAAGGGCACCGTCAGCGTGGTCGGCAACCAGCTGGTGTTCAACCCTGGGACCAATTTCGATCATCTGGCGCAGGGTGCGGTCGAGCATGTGACGCTCAGTTATCAGATGCAGGATGAACACGGGGCGATTTCGAGTTCCACGGTGGATGTGACCATCACTGGCACCAACGACGCTCCGGTGGCGGTGGCCGATGTGGCTGCCGGCACGGAAAACCAGACGCTGACCCTCGATGTGCTGAGCAATGACACTGATGTCGATGACAACCATGTGTTCACGCTGAACTCGGCCAGTGCGCCAGCAAGCAAGGGCAGCGCCAGTGTGGTCGGCAACCAGCTGGTGTTCAACCCGGGGGCCGACTTCGACCACCTGGCGCAGGGTGCGGTCGAGCACGTGACGCTCAGCTACCAGATGCAGGACCAGTACGGAGCGATCTCGAGTTCCACGGTGGATGTGACCATCACCGGCACCAACGACGCGCCGGTGGTGACAGGCACAGTAACCGGCAACGCCACCGAGGACGGGCAAGCCGTCACGTTGAACGCGCTAGCAGACGCGTCAGATGTCGATGATGGCACGACACTCTCTGTCGTTAACGTCCAGGCCTCTCTGCCTGCCGGCGTGAGCTATGACGCGGCAACGCATTCTTTCACGCTTGACCCGACAAACGCTGCCTACCAACACCTCGCAGCAGGCGAGCCGATGACGGTGACGGTAAGCTTTGGTGTTACCGACGGCATCGCCACGACTCCCGAGTCGGTGTCATGGTTGATCACCGGCACCAACGACGCGCCGGTGGTGACGGGCACAGTAACCGGCAACGCCACCGAGGACGGGCAAAGCGTCACGTTGAACTCGCTAGCAGACGCGTCAGATGTCGATCATGGCACGACACTCTCTGTCGTTAACGTCCAGGCCTCTCTGCCTGCCGGCGTGAGCTATGACGCGGCAACGCATTCTTTCACGCTTGACCCGACAAACGCTGCCTACCAACACCTCGCAGCAGGCGCGCCGATGACGGTGACGGTAAGCTTTGGTGTTACCGACGGCATCGCCACGACTCCCGAGTCGGTGTCATGGTTGATCACTGGCACCAATGACGGCCCGGTGGCGGTGGCCGATGTGGCTGCTGGCACGGAAAACCAGACCCTGACGATCGACGTGCTGGCCAATGACACCGATGTTGACGACGGCCACCTGTTCACGCTGAACTCGGCCAGTGCGCCGGCGAACAAGGGCAGCGCCAGCGTGGTCGGCAACCAGCTGGTGTTCAACCCGGGGGCCGACTTCGACCACCTGGCGCAGGGTGCGGTCGAGCACGTGACGCTCAGCTACCAGATGCAGGACGAACACGGGGCGATTTCGAGTTCCACGGTGGATGTGACCATCACCGGCACCAACGACGCTCCGGTGGCGGTGGCTGATGTGGCCGCAGGTACAGAGAACCAGACCCTCACTATCGACGTGCTGGCCAATGACACCGACGTCGATGACAACCATGTGTTCACCTTGGTCAGCGCCAGCGCGCCGGCAAGCCAGGGCACGGCCAGCGTGGTCGGCAACCAGCTGGTGTTCAACCCGGGGAGCGACTTCGACCATCTGGCGCAAGGCGCCACGGCCAGCGTCACACTCAGCTACACCATGACCGATGAGCACGGCGCGCCCTCGACCAGCAGCGTGGTGGTGACCATCACCGGCACCAACGATGCGCCGGTGGCGGTGGCTGATGTGGCCGCCGGTACAGAGAACCAGACCCTCACCCTCGACGTGCTGAGCAACGACACCGATGCTGACGACGGCCACCTGTTCACGCTGAACTCGGTCAGTGCGCCGGCGAACAAGGGCAGCGCCAGCGTGGTCGGCAACCAGCTGCTGTTCAACCCGGGGACCAACTTCGACCACCTGGCGCAAGGCGTCATCGAGCATGTGACACTCAGCTACCAGATGCAGGATGAACACGGAGCACTCTCGAGTTCCACGGTGGACGTAACGATCACCGGCACCAATGACGCTCCGGTAGCGGTGGCCGATGTAGCCGCTGGCACAGAGAACCAGACCCTGACCCTCGATGTGCTGGCCAATGACACCGATGTCGATGACG
>NZ_JBVASJ010000039.1:0-50351 GCF_057813935.1 Pseudomonas sp. F220 | reverse complement strand
TGGCCGCCGGCACGGAAAACCAGACCCTGACCCTCGATGTGCTGGCCAACGACACTGATGTCGATGACGGGCACCTGTTCACGCTGAACTCAGCCAGCGCGCCGATCGGCCAAGGCACGGTCAGCGTGGTCGGCAACCAGCTGGTGTTCAACCCGGGTGCCAACTTCGACCACTTGGCGCAAGGTGTGGTCGAGCACGTCACGCTCAGCTACCAGATGCAGGATCAGTACGGGGCGCTCTCGAGTTCCACGGTGGACGTGACCATCACCGGCACTAACGATGCACCGGTAACCGACCTGAACGGTGGAGGCGCCGGCAACGACGCGACCGCAGCCTTCACCGAACAGACCTCCGTGCTGATCGCCCCATCGGCGGCCATCACTGATGTCGATTCGGCCAACCTGACGTCGATGACGGCGACGCTGACGGTGCGCCCCGACGGCAACGCCACCGAGTCGCTATCGCTTAACGCGAGCGCCACTACGGCAGCGGCCGGCCTGACGGTCAGCTACACCGCCAGCACCGGCGTGCTCTCGATCTCCGGTTCGACCACCAAGGCCACCTACCAGACGATTCTGGACGGCATCCTCTACAACAACTCCAGCAATACGCCGACTACTTCTGATCGGACGGTAAACGTTGTGGTCAGCGACGGCATCGACAGCAGCATCTCGCACAGCGTCACCATCGGCGTCACCGCGGTTAACGACGCGCCGGTGAACACGCTGCCGACAAGCTATACGACGAATGAAGACACTCCATTCAAGCTCAGCGGTCTGTCGGTGGCAGACGTCGACGCAGGCGCTGGCACCACCTCGGTCACGCTCACGGCAGGCAGCGGCACCTTAACGGCCGCGACAGCAGGCAGTGTCACGGTCAGCGGCTCAGGCACCAGCAGCATCGTGCTCACGGGTACGCTCGCCAACATCAACACTTATCTGGGCACGGTCGCAAGCCAGCCGACCTACACCCCGGTTACCAATGCCAACGGTGCGGTAACCCTGACCATGCTGACCAATGACGGCGGCAACACTGGCACTGGTGGTGCACTGAGCGACAGCGACACGATCAACATCAACATCACCGCGGTCAACGACGCGCCAGTGAACACGCTGCCGGCAAGCTATACGACAAATGAAGACACCGCATTCAAGCTCAGCGGTCTGTCGGTGGCAGACGTCGACGCAGGCGCTGGCACCACCTCGGTCACGCTCACGGTAGGCAGCGGCGCATTGACGGCCGCGACAGCAGGCAGTGTCACGGTCAGCGGCTCAGGCACCAGCAGCATCGTGCTCTCCGGCACGCTCGCCAACATCAACACTTACCTGGGCACGGCCGCGAACCAACCTACCTACACCCCGGTTGCCAATGCCAACGGTGCGGTCACCCTGACCATGCTGACCAATGACGGCGGGAACACTGGCACTGGTGGCGCACTGAGCGACAGCGACACAATCAACATCAACATCACCGCGGTCAACGACGCGCCGGTGAACACGCTGCCGGCAAGCTACACGACGAATGAAGACACCGCATTCAAGCTCAGCGGTCTGTCGGTGGCAGACGTCGACGCAGGCGCTGGCACCACCTCGGTCACGCTCACGGTAGGCAGCGGCACCTTAACGGCCGCGACAGCAGGCAGTGTCACGGTCAGCGGATCAGGCACCAGCAGCATCGTGCTTTCCGGCACGCTCGCCAACATCAATGCTTATCTGGGCACGGTCGCAAGCCAGCCGACCTACACCCCGGTTGCCAATGCCAACGGTGCGGTCACCCTGATCATGCTGACCAATGACGGCGGCAACACTGGCACTGGTGGTGCACTGAGCGACAGCGACACGATCAACATCAACATCACCGCGGTTAACGACGCGCCGGTGCTGTCCGGGACAGTTCCGTCGTCGGTCAACGTCAGCGGTGGGGTGTTGGTGAGTTCGTTCCTGAATTCCACTGATGTTGACAGTGGTGCGCTGAGCGGCATCGCGATCACTGTTGCAACTGGAACAGGTAGTGGCTCTTGGGAGTACTCGCTGAATGGCACAACCTGGGTGGCCCTAGGTACGGTGACTACGACCTCGGCTCTACTGCTGCGCAGCACTGACTATCTTCGTATGGTGGGAGGCAACCACTCCGGTGACCTAACCTACAAGGCGTGGGATCAGACGTCGGGCACGGTTGCGACGAAGGTCAACCCCGGCTCAGGCGGGGGTACCAGCGCGTTCAGCACGAACAGTGTTACATGGTCGGTCACCCATCCGGCAGGCATCGCTGGCGAGCCGATCAACTTGGCTCTGGCCAATCCGTCGGCGGATCACAGTCTTCCCGTCAAGATAACGATCGCCGGTGTTCCAGCGGATTGGATAGTGAACGGCGCCACGCATCTCGGCGACGGCAGCTGGACGGTCACCACCATCGATCCATCGGTACTCACCGTCACTACGACGGCAGGCTACGTCGGCGCTATGGTGTTGCATGTAACGGAGACCTGGACCAACGCAGATGGGACCACAGGAAGCGCCATCGTCTCGGACAACGTAGAGGCCTACGCCCCAGGCTCACCGATCTTTGCCTTGTCCATCGACGACAACCTGACCGGCTCGTCCGGTGCCGACACTTTCGTCTTCGCCCTGCCGATCGGCAACAACCAGATCTACAACTTCGATACCGCGGCGGACAAGATCGACTTGATCGGCTTCACGGGCGTCACCGGCTTTGCTGACTTGAGTATCGCCAACGACGCAAATGGCAATGCACTGGTCAGCATAGGCTCAGGCCAGACGATCACCCTGAAAGGTGTCGATGCGGCGGGCTTGAGCGAAGCGAACTTCCAGTTCGATGTGGACCCGCTCACCACCAATACCGGCACCATCACCATTGCCGACGGGGCGATCATGCCGTTCGGTGGCAGCATCCATAACAGTGGCACCATCGAGCTCGGTTCCACCGGCAGCGCAACCGACCTGGAAATCCTCTTCCGTGGCGCGACCTTGACCGGCGGCGGCCATGTGCTGCTATCCGATAGCGCGCACAACGTGATTTTCGGTGGCAGCGCCGACACCGTGCTGACCAATGCTGACAACCACATCTCCGGTGCCGGCCAACTAGGCGCAGGGCAAATGGTGCTGGTCAATGCGGGGCTGATCCAGGCCGACGGGCTGAACAGCCTGGTGCTCGATACCGGCACCCATACCATCGTCAACAGCGGCGTGCTGGAATCCACGGGCTCGGGTGGCATGACGGTGGCCAGTGCGGTCGACAACTCAGGCCACCTGTGGGCCAATGGCGGCGACCTGCGCCTGCTGGCCGACGTGACGGGCAACGGCAGCGCCACCATCGACGGCGACGCCAGCCTGATCTTCACCGGCGCCGCCCACGCGTCCGTCGCCTTCCACGGTGAAGGGGCGGGCACGCTGATCGTGGAGCACGCCGCGGATGCCGGCTCGCTGGTCGGCATTATCGGGCTCGAAAGCAATGACTCGCTGATGTTCGGCGATCTCGCCTTCGGCGCCAACCCCCAGCTCAGCTACAGCGCCAACGCCCTTGGCTCCGGCGGCCTGCTGACGGTGGACGACGGCGTGCATCGGGCCGAGGTGAACCTGCTGGGGCACTACTCGGTGGCCGACTTCCAGGTCACCGACGGCGGCGGGGGCGGCACCTTGGTCGATTACCACGGCGCATCCAGCGGCACACTGGTGGGCAGCATGGCGGCGGACGTGCTCAGTGGCGGCGACGGCAACGACATCCTCGCGGGTCGTGGCGGGGCGGACACTCTCAGCGGTGGCGCGGGAGCCGATGTGTTCGCCTACCTCAATCCGAACGAAGGCGGGGACACCATCCTCGACTATAACTTCGCTGAAGGTGACGTGCTCGACCTCTCCGCGCTGCTCAAAGCCAACTTCGTTAGCGGCAGCAGCCAGGCGTCCGACTTCGTCCAACTGGTGAAGTCCGGCAGCGATATCACCGTGAAGGTGGATACCGATGGCGCAGCCAATGGTGCGCATTTCACCGATGTGGCGGTTCTTGCCAACGCTGGCACGACCGGCGTCGATCTGGTGCGTACCTGGTTCGGGGATGCCGACCATACGCTGACGGTCTGACAAACTGGGCGGGACTACCCGGGAGGGCAAGCATGTGCCTCCCGGGCTGCCGGCCAGGGCCAGCAGTGCGTGGAAAGCGTGGGAACGATCGCCGCTTTATCTACATCGGCTCCGGTGGTCCAATCAGCCTCCCCATTACCCCAAAGAGCCCCAACGCCTTGATCACGTCCAACTCGCCTTGAGTCTCGACCATCTCGGCAATCAGTGGCAGGTCGATGCTGTTGGTGGCGCGGAAAATGGCTTCGATAAATAGGCGTTTGTCGCTCTGCTGGTCGATGGAGCGGATGTAGCTACCGTCGATTTTCAGGTAAGCCAAACCGAGGTTAGTGAGGTTGGCGATCTGGCTGAAATTGCCGCCAAAGTGTTGCAGGCCGATCCGATAATCGGTGGCCTGGATGCTTTGACTCAGCTGCTGCAGTTCGTCCGGTGGTGGCAGTTGGCGTTCGTCGATTTCCAGGGTCAGCAGTGGAGCGAGGTCGGGTAGGGCTTCGAGCATGGCCAGGATCTGTTGCAGGTGCGACGCATCCCGCAATGTGCTGCCGGAAAGACTTAACGCCAGCGGCCAAGGGTGTTCGGCGAGGTAGTCCAGGGTGTGTTCGAGCATTGCCAGGTCGAAACGGGCCGACCAACCCAAACGTTCGATCCATGGCAGGAAGTGCCCGGCGGCAATCGCCTCGCCCTGTGGATCGAGCAGGCGGGCCAGCACCTTGTGATGCAGCACTTGGCTGGTATCGGCACACTGCACCACCGGTTGAAAATACAGCTGCATTTTGCCGTGGCTGAGAGCGTCATCGATCCAGTTGCGCCAATCGTGCTGAGTCTGACCTGGCGCGCCATTGAAGAGCGCCAGATGCACCCACGGCCGTTCTGGATGGTGTCGGGCCTGGGCCAGCGCCTGATCGAGGCGCAGCAGCACCGTACTGACAGGGTCGCCCGGTTGATAGGCAACAATACCCAAGTGCGCAACTGGCATGCAGTCGCTGGCGCCGGTGAGGCGCAGGTTTTCCAGGGTCGCACTGATCTCGGCGGCCAGCCGTGCGGCGTCTTTGCTGTCGAGGCCAGGGGCTAACAGGCTGAACTCACCGCCGCGGTTGCGCGCCGCCAGCCAGTGGCGGCGATCTGCTTGCTGAATCAAGCGTTTGAGCAGTCCACCGATCAGGCTGATCAAGGCGTCGGTGCGTTGACCACCCAGGCGCTGGTTGAGGCCGGTCAAGTCGTTGACTCGCAACATCAACAGGTGACCGTCGCTGCTCTGTTCGGTAACCAGCAACTGGTCGGCGAGTTGTTCATCCAGCAGGCGCCGGTTGGCCAGGCCGGTGAGGCTGTCCTGAAAGGACTCTGCCCGTAGTTTTTCGCTGCGTGCGGCTTCTTCGGCAAACAGGCCTTTGAGTTTTTCGACCATCTGATTCATGGCCAGCACCACGCGCTTGAGCTCCGGCGTTTTGGGGAGCTTCGGCAGGCTGAGGAACTCGCGTTTACTGATGGCTTCGGCCTGCTTGACCATGTTATCGAGCGGGCGCAACTGCCTGCGCAGTAGCCAGCCGCCAAACACCGCGCTGAGCAATCCACACAGCAGCAACCAGACCAGACTACCGAGGGTGCTGTCCCAGAATTTGGCCAGTGCGAACTGTGGATTACTCAGCACCTCGACCCGCGCTGCTTGCTCCCAGCCGCGCATGATCAGCGCATCTCCACCTTGCGGGCGCAAGTTCACCAGGCGCACGAACCAGCCGGGTATGTCCTCGGCAACGGTCGGTGTACTGCGTTCCACCAGCACCTGTTCATCCTCGATGTTCACCACCCGGATGCTGGAGAAGTAACCGCTGTCAAAGATCGAACTGACCATCAGTTCAACCATTGCCGGATCATCGATTTGCGTGGTCAACGACAGTCCCAGTGCCGTGGCGGCATCCTGGGCGTGGGAGCGCAACTGGCTGAGCATTTGCTCACGCGAGATCTCGAGGCTGACAAAAAAACTGCCGCTGAACGCTACCAGCAGGAACACGCAGATGGCGAGAAACAACTGTTTGAGTAGCGACATGAAGCGCTCCTTGTTGTTGGCGGCGTTAGCCATCACCCACGACAAAACCTTCGGCCTGCATCTTCTTCAACACGTCTTGCCAGCGCGAGAGTTTTTTCGAGTCGCTGCTGCGTTTGTCGCGGTTTGCACCAGACAGATGCAGGCCTTCGGCATCGAAGGCGTACACCACAAGCAGGTCTTTACGTTGTGAGGCCGGCCGGATCTCGCCGATCAGGTTGTCCAGCACCAATGGATCGGCGCCGGGGCTGGCGTAATAGGTCAGCACCATGTGCGCCTGGTTCTGGGTCAGCGCTTTGACGTAGGTGATGCGCAGTTTTTCGCTGGGAACACCAAGGTTACGCAAGCTGAAGTACTTGGCGAGGGCATAGTCTTCGCTGTCGCCGGCACCCTTGATCAGTGATTCGAGGGGGGTGGCCCAGTAGTCGGTCTGATGCCAGATGTGCGTGTCGTCCTGGAAGCTCAGTTGCTGATTGAAGAAGTGATTGACCGCGCGCAGTTGCTCGCGCTCTGGTTGTTTTGCTTCGCTTTGCAGCATCTGATTCCAGGCCTCGATCCGTCCTTTGGCCGGGCCGAGGGCGCCGTAGCGTTGCTCGGCGGTTTGCAGGATCAGCGCAAAATTCCAGTTCGCCCAGACACTGCCCAGGCCGACCAGTAGAAAACCCGACACAAGCAACCATTCGCCGAGCCGAAGTCGGAGCGTTGACCATCCTGGACTACGCGGACTACGGGACATGTCTGGCTGCTCAGGTGCAGATTTCTGAAGTTTAGGCGGTGTTTTCTGAAAGGGCAGGTAGATCGTCGGTTGACGGGTGATCGGCGTGAAACGTCAAAAGATCGTCCGAACGCGGCTCGAACCTTCAGCAGCCCCTACTCCAACCGAGTACAGCTGCAATATCGCGGGTGTACGCAATCCTGTAGGAGCTGCCGCAGGCTGCGATCTTTACCGGGAGCGCTTGAGCCTCAAGACCTGTGAAGGGTCTTCTGCCGCAAGATATAAGCCGTCACCAGCACCGCACTGGTCAGCATGAAGCCTCGGGCCCAGGGCAGGGGTACCAGATAGCAGGAAAACCCGATGCTCAACCACATCAGGCTGATAGCGTAGACCTTGCCCTTGAGCGGGATGCCGTTGCCGTCGAGGTAGTCGCGGATCCACGGGCCGAGCTTTGGATGTTCAACCAGCCATTGATAGAAACGCGGTGAACTGCGGGCGAAACAGGCGGCCGCCAGCAGTAGAAAGGGTGTGGTGGGCAACACCGGCAGGAAAATCCCGATCACCCCCAATGCGACGCTCAGCCAGCCGATGGCCAGCAGAACGTAACGCAGTATCAGGGGGCGGTTGCCTATGGAGTTGGCCGCCAAAGGCAAGGACTCAGTGGTGACGAGGCTTGAGAATGGCCGGTTTTTCGTCCGGTGCATTGCACAGCAGGTACAAAGCGGTCAGGGCTTCAGGGATCTGAACGATCATGTCGTCCATCAGGTTGGCATCGCTGGCGATGTCGGAGAATTCAGGCTGCTCATCGAACAGGCCGGAACCGACCATGATCGGCAGGAGCATTTCACTGACTTCGTCCTCGGCGGTTTCGAACCAGGCCGATTCGCGCAGGAACACGCCTTCCATGAAGCCGATACACCAGCCGCGCAGGTCGGAGTCGTCCGGCTCTTCGCCGAGATCGAGGTCGCACGGCAGCTCGAATTCTTCATCGGATGCCAGCTGACGGGCGATGTGCGCCTTGAGCAGCAGCAGGGTGGCTTCAATCTCTGCACGCTCGGCGTCGTCGCGGTAATGCGGCTCCTCGGCGAACAGAGCGTCAATCCACTCACGGTCGGGAACGACCTCGGAACAGATCGATAGCGCAGTCAGGTAGCCGTGGGCGGCCACATAGTCCAGCGCCTCGTCATGCAGCTCGTCGGCGTCGAGGAAGGCTTGCAGGCGGGTTAGTTGCTCAGCGAAGGACATTAAAGGGCTACCTTGGGGAATATGCGATGCTGAATTCTAGGCCTTCTTGAGCGCTCAGGCCAGCCGCAGGGCAGATTTGCACGGTTTTTGCGGTGTCGCGGCTATTCGTCACCGGCAGCCTTTACCTCGGACCGCTCGGGTATACTGCCGCGTTTTGTAATGCCCTGCAGGTGTTGCGACGGATCAGGAAAAGTCCGCTTACGGATTTGTCCGTGAAGACCGTGACTTTTTCATCCAGCCTGCACAGAGGGATATTCGGCAATATTTGGAGTTTTTCATGCTCGAACAGGCTCAGCGCGTCCTCAAGGACATCTTCGGCTACGACAGTTTTCGTGGCCGTCAGGGTGCTATCATTGAGCGCGTGGCCAGTGGCGGCGATGCTCTGGTATTGATGCCTACCGGTGGTGGCAAGTCGTTGTGTTTCCAGGTCCCGGCGTTGCTGCGTGAAGGTCTGGCGGTGGTGGTGTCGCCGTTGATCGCACTGATGGACGATCAGGTCGCGACCCTGGAAGAGCTGGGCGTTGCCGCAGCCGCCTTGAACTCCACCCTGAGCGCCGAGCAGCAGCGAGATCTGGCGACGCGAATCAAACGCGGCGAAGTGAAGATGCTCTATCTCGCGCCCGAGCGCCTGGTACAGCCGCGGATGCTGGCTTTCCTGCAGAGCCTGGAAATCGCCCTGTTCGCCATCGATGAAGCGCACTGCGTTTCTCAGTGGGGTCATGACTTCCGTCCGGAATACCTGCAACTGGGGCAATTGGCGGAGATATTCCCCAATGTACCGCGCATCGCCCTGACCGCTACTGCCGACAAGCGTACTCGCGAAGAAATCGTCAATCGTCTGCATCTGCAGGACGCCGAACGTTTTCTTTCGAGCTTCGACCGCCCGAACATTTTCTACCGCATCGTGCCCAAAGAGCAGCCGCGCAAGCAGTTGCTGGCGTTCTTGTCCGAGCGCCGTAGCGATGCGGGCATTGTCTACTGCCTGTCGCGCAAAAAAGTCGACGAAGTGGCCGCGTTCCTTTGCGAGCAAGGCTTCCCGGCTCTGGCGTATCACGCCGGGCTGCCTAATGAGACGCGCGCCTTCAATCAGAAACGCTTCCTCAATGAGGAAGGCCTGATCATGGTCGCCACCATCGCCTTCGGTATGGGAATCGACAAGCCAAACGTGCGCTTTGTCGCGCACCTCGACTTGCCCAAGTCCCTTGAGGCCTATTACCAGGAAACCGGTCGCGCCGGCCGTGATAGTTTGCCCGCAGACGCCTGGATGGCCTACGGCCTGCAAGACGTGCTGATGCTCAAGCAGATGCTGCAAAACTCCGAGGGCGATGAGCGCCACAAGCGTCTGGAGCAGCACAAGCTCGACGCCATGCTGGCACTCTGTGAAGAAACCCGTTGCCGGCGTCAGACTCTGCTGGCGTATTTCGACGAAGACATGCCGCAACCCTGTGGTCACTGCGATAACTGTGTCGACGGTGTACAGACCTGGGACGCCACCGAGCCTGCGCGTCAGGCACTCTCGGCGATCTACCGTACCGGCCAGCGTTATGGTGTCGGGCATCTGGTGGATGTGCTGCTGGGCAAAGACAACGACAAGGTGCGCAGCTTCGGTCATCAACATCTATCGGTGTTTGGTGTAGGCAAAGCGCGGACCGAGGGTGAATGGCGCTCTCTGTTCCGACAGCTGGTGGCTCGAGGTCTGGCGGACATCGATCTGGAAGGCTACGGCGGCCTGCGCTTGAGCGACAGTTGCCGGCCGTTGCTCAAGGGCGAAGTCACACTGGAACTGCGCCGCGACCTCAAGCCGCAGACCACCCCGAAAAGCAGCACCAGCCAGGCCAGTCAACTGGTACGCGGCGAAGAGCGCGAGCAGTGGGAAGCCTTGCGCGCCCTGCGACGCAAACTGGCTGAAGAGCATGGCGTGCCGCCGTACGTCATCTTTCCCGATTCAACCTTGTTGGAAATGCTCCGCAGCCAGCCAAGCTCCTTGCCGGAAATGGCCAAGGTCAGCGGCGTCGGGGCGCGCAAACTGGAGCGTTACGGCGAGGCCTTCCTCGAAGTGCTGGGCGGTCAGGCTGAGGCGCCGAAAGTGGTCGCCGATATTCGCCACGAACTGATCACCCTGGCCCGCGCCGGCATGACGCCGATGCAGATCGCCGGTCAGTTGCAGTGCTCGGAAAAGAACGTCTACACCCTGCTCGCCGAGGCCATTGGCAAGCAGCAGTTGTCACTGGAGCAGGCGCTGGATCTGCCAGAGGACTTGCTGGGTGAAATACAGGACGCGTTCCTTGACGGCGAGGGCGAGCTACCGCCTGCCGCAGAGGTGATCGGACTGTTCGCTGGGCGCGTTCCCGAGGGCGTTCTGTACTGCGTGCGTGCGGCTTTGCAGTCGGAATTCGAGATTTGAGTGGCCTGTTTCATAGGTGTAACGATTAAGTACATAGCAAGCCTTGCCTCGCAGCGAGGGCCATGCTTAGCTGACTAATAATTAGCTTTCCTCTATTTCAGTCTAACCATGAGTTTTTTATGTCGTTTACCGATCAACACCGTTTTGGCATGCAGTTGGCGCAGATGTCTCGAGGCTGGCGTGCTGAACTGGATCGCCGTCTGGCAGGGCTTGGCCTGTCCCAGGCCCGCTGGCTGGTGCTGCTGCACCTCGCCCGTTTTGACGAAGCGCCGACTCAACGTGAGTTGGCCCAAAGCGTGGGTGTTGAAGGACCAACCCTGGCACGTTTGCTCGACAGTCTGGAAGCTCAGGGGCTGGTACAGCGTCAAGCGGTTGTTGAAGACCGCAGGGCGAAAAAAATCGTCCTCTGTGCTCCGGCCCGGCCGTTGATCGAACAAATTGAAACCATCGCCACCGCATTGCGCCACGAGCTTTTTGTCGGCGTCGACGAAGAAGATTTGCGCGTGTGCATGCGGGTTCATGGGCACATTCTGGCCAATCTGGAAAAATCTTGAGGCATTACAACCCCGCAGACTTTTGAGATTCAGCGCTTGGCAGACTATAAGAGATAGCAGTGTTCGTGCAGGACGCATGAACGCCCCGCAGGTTGGTTTCGGTTATCCAAGGGATGCTCATGCTTGAAAGTTTGCAGTCCGCGTTACGCTGTTCAGTCAGTTTGAACCCCTCTGAAAAAAAGCCCCGCTTGTTCAAGATTCGCTCGCTGTTAGTGGTGTCCAGTGCCTTGTGTTATTCGGCATTGGCCCCGGCACTGGGGTTGGGCGATATCACACTGCATTCGGCGTTGAACCAGCCGCTCAATGCCGAGATTGCGCTGGTTGAGCCGGGTGATCTGGCCGACGGCGAATTGTCCGTGAGCCTGGCGACGGCCGAAGAGTTCAGCCGCGCCGGGGTCGAACGGGTGTTCTTCCTCAACGACTTGCGTTTCACCCCGATCCTGAGTGGCAGCCGCAGTGTGGTTCGGGTGGTTTCGAACAAACCGGTCAGTGAACCTTTCCTGAATTTCCTGGTGCAGGTGAATCAGCCCAACGGGCGTTTGCTTCGCGAATACACCGTGCTGATCGACCCACCGGGTTCACCGGGGATCGTAGCTGTTGGTCAGAACCTGTTGCTGCCCGATACGGCGGTGCTGGCGAAGTCGCTTGAAGCTGCAAAAGATGCTCAATCAACTGCCGTTGCACCGGTTCAGGAGCAGCCTGCATCCACTTCCGAGCAGTTGGCCGCCAGCGTGTTGGAGAACCAGCACCTGCAAACAGCCATCGATGATCAGCAAACCAGGCTTCAAGGCCAGGACGAGCAGATCGCCGCTAACCAAAAAGAAGTCATCGACCTGCAAACTCAATTGGCCGACGTCAAAAGGCTCTCTGCCAGCTCTGCGGCGCCTGCCACACCGACGGTAGCAAACTCGCCGACCGTTGCACCGCAGGCCGAAAAGCCCGGTGGACCGAACTTGCTGGTGATGACTGGGTTGGTGGTGCTGTCAGTACTGTTAATGCTGGCATTCTGGGTACGACGTCAGCGGCATCAGGCTCAAGCAACGCCTGAGCCGTCGCCCATGGAGCCGGTGGTCCGTGAGTCACTCGTTAACCGAGTGGCGCCTCGCGTGTTTTCAGCACCACCAGCTTTGGCTGAGTCCCAAGCCAAAGCATCGGGCAGTCCAGTGCTGGATGAGTTTCAGCTGAACCTGGATGATCTGTCGATGGACTCGGACTGGGATTTGATCAGCCCGTTTGAAACCGCACCGCCGTATCTCAACAAGCCAGTCATCGAGACGCCGCCCAGTCTCGACCCAACCTTCACGTCGAACTTGAAAGAGTTGCCTGACGTATTCGAAATGTCCGACGAGCAGTTTCTGAGCGGCTTCAACGAGCCCAAGTCTGATCTGCCCTCGCCATCGGAGATAGAGGCGTTGGATGAGGCTTTTCTCGATAGTTTCGCGAACGCCCCGCAAACGCTGGACATCGAACCGTTGTCAGTGGATTTCGACACGCTGGAGCGTGAGCAGGTCTGCGCCGATACATTGGGGAAGGCCCAAACCTGTATCGAGGAGGGTGACCTGGACAACGCCAGTCGCTTGCTCAATGAGTTGCTTGAAGACGGCGACGAACCGCTGCAACAGACCGCGCGTAACCTGTTGGCGAGTATTCGTTGAGGCCTTAGGCATATTAGGCAGTTAGGTGGCCTCAAAAGATCGTCCTGCACCAAAAAACTTGGGGTAATGTCGGAGTACTGCCTGTTTCTCATAGCTGACCGATATTTGATTTTTACCCCCTAAAACGTCTGCCCAAGATTCAGATAAATCGCCTGCTGATCGTCATCGTTAAACCCATAACTGAAGTTCAACGGTCCCAGCGGTGTGTCGAAACCGAGGAAGATGCTGGCGGCGTTGATGTAGCCGCTGTCGAAGTCGTTGTCGTTGTTCCAGGCCCGGCCGCGTTCCAGCGAGGCGCCGATGTACAACGGGAAGTCCAGCGGCACGTACGAGCGCGGGGTCAGGCGACGGTAGTAGACGGCGCGGGTCAGGCTGATGTTCTGCCCGGAAATTGCGTCCTGACGGAACCCCGAGGTCGTCGCCGACTTTAGAGTCGTTCTCGACCTTGATCGCGGTGATGATCGGGGTTCGTTGGCCGGGAGCCCGGGCCGCGGCCAGCTCAGCATCGACCGGTTCGGCCGGGCGCAAGCGAGCGAGCGAGGCGCGCATCGAGAATGCGTGTGGCGCGGTATCCGGCGTCGATCATCTCCTGAGCGCGGCCGAAGTCGGTCACACCGAAGCTGGCCAGCGGTGGCTGGATCAGCACGTCATCGTTGTGTAAAACAGCCAGTTGTTCTTCGGAGTTGCGGCGGGTCATCAGGGTGATCGACTGGTTCAGTACATCGACCACGGTTGCCAGCTGTTTGCGTGTGCGCAACGGGGTGCCGATGTCGACCACGATGGTGATGTCGACGCCCATCTCTCGAGCTACATCCAACGGAATGTTGTCGGTCAAACCGCCAGGACAACAGGCGGCTCATCATGAATCTCTGGGCGAGCGATAAAGGCGGCTATTATAGCGACGTCATTGAGTTCAGGAGTTCAGCGCACCATGACCGGAAGTAAACCGGAAGTCGTCATCACCTATTGCACGCAATGCCAGTGGTTATTGCGCGCCGCCTGGCTGGCTCAGGAGCTGCTCAGCACCTTTAGCGACGATCTCGGCAAAGTCTCCCTTGTGCCTGGAACGGGCGGAATATTTCACATCAGCTGCGACGGCGTTCAAATCTGGGAGCGTAAGGCTGACGGTGGTTTCCCTGAGGCCAAAGTACTCAAACAACGGGTTCGCGATCAGATTGATCCGGATCGCGATCTAGGTCACAGCGACCGAACTCAGTGAGACGCTGCCTCAGCCACCACAGTTTTTTTGTTTGAGCCGCTTGAGAAGCTGCTGGAAACCACGATAGCGACAATGATCAAGGCGCCGCCTATGAGCATGCGCAGGGTCGGGTTTTCACCAAACAGCAGCCAGGCTACGGTGATGCCGTAGACCGGTTCCAGGGCAAACACCACCGCAGCAGTGCGCGCCTTGATCACTGCGAGGCTGGCGACGAACAGGCTGTGGGCAACCCCGGTGCAGAACACCCCGAGCAAACCGATCCACAGCCAGTCGATGGCGCGAACCTCGGTCAGCCCTGGTGCAGCCACCGGTAGCAGGCACAAGGCGACCACCACGTTCTGGCAGAGCGCGGCCTGTACCGCTGGAATTCGCCCGGAGCTGGCGCGGTTGGTCAGCGATAGCAGGGCGAACAACAACCCCGAACCCATCGCCCAGAGCAGCCCGCTGGTGGCCTCACTGGCGAGGTCGAAGTCCGGCGTCACCAGCACCAGGCCAACACTCACCAGCACCACCAAGAGGATTTCATTGACGCGAATCCGCTCGCGGAAAATCAGTCCTTCAAGGATCACGGTAAATGCCGGGAAGCTGGCAAAGCCCAGGGTCGCAATCGCCACACCGGCGACTTTCACCGCGATGAAGAAACTCACCCAGTGCCCCGCCAACAACAGGCCGCTGAGCAACAGACGGCGCCAGTCAGCGGCCTCAAGTTTTTGCCAGCGAGTGTTGCTGGCGAAACGGGCAAAAAACGCCAGCGCAATCACCGCGAATGCGGCACGGCCAAAGACGATAATGGCGGGCGAGGCGGCGGCGAGTTTGCCGAGCACACCGGTCAGGCCGAACATCAGTGCGCCGATATGCAGAGCGCCAAGGGCGGTACGCGGAGTCATTGCAATCCTTAACATCACGATAGTGGGGATGGACACCATCCTGTAGGAGCTGCCGAACCTTCGGCAGCTCCTACACAATGAACGTCCTTCTCACGTCTGTCTGTCGCAATCCTCGCGTTATTTGTCTCAAGCCTCGCGGCGCAGTTTTCCGGGCGAGGCACCGAACTCACGCATCACCGCTGCAGCGAACGCGCTCTGGGAACTGTAGCCGACTCTGTTGGCGACTTCGCCGATCGGCAACCCGGATTCGCGTAACAGCCGCACGGCGATGTGCAGGCGGCGACTGCGGATGTAGTCCATTGGCGTCTGGCCGCACTCGGCGATAAATCGTGCGTGCAGGCGTGCACTGGAGAGACCGGCGACGCGGGCCAGGTCGGCGACTTGCAACGGGTACGCGGCGTATTGATCGATATGCGCGTTCATCGCGGCATAGGGCAAGCGTCGACCGCCGACGCTGTTCGGCGCGGCGTTATTGAGGCTGGCCAGCAGAAGAACGGCGCCTTGCTGAGCAATCAACGGGTCATTCACCGGGCTGCTAGCCAGCCAGCTGACCAGCTGGTTTTGTGCGGCGTTCAGTGGCAGCCGACCGGGGTTGTCGAGCAAGCGGCGGCTGGCATCGGCGTGGTCGCCCAACGATTGCGTCACCCAGTGTTCGCTCGGCACATCCAGCACCAGGCAGCGGCTGCCGTTTGGGCTGCCGCAGGCGTGATGGGCGTCTGAGGGGACCACCACGAAGCTCTGCTGGACTACCTGACTGCCGCGCCCATCGACCTCGAAGTCGAGCTGGCCCGACAGACCAAACACCAATTGCGCGTGTTCATGGCTGTGGACGATCAAGTCGTGGGTGTATTGGCGTAGCGTGAGGATCGGTCTCATCGCAGTCTCCTTGGCAGACCGGCAGTCTACACCCCCACCGTGCAGGCTTTCGCTGTCATCGGACTGCCGTATTAGTGTCATGGGCTATTAATCGCTCTGGCGCAAGCTCGCAAAAAATACCGGAGAGGTTGCCCATGACCCGCGCTGAGCTCGCCAAACCCAGTCGTAAGCAACGCGTGCGCACGTTGTGGATTTCCGATGTGCATCTCGGCACCCGGGATTGCCAGGCGGAGCATTTGTCGCAGTTTCTCAAGGGTTACCACGCCGACAAGATTTACCTGGTCGGTGACATCATCGATGGCTGGAAACTACGTAGCGGCATGTATTGGCCCCAGGCGCATACCAACGTCATTCGCCGTTTGCTGACCATGAGTAAACGCGGTACCGAAGTGATCTACGTCACCGGTAATCATGATGAATTCCTGCGGCGCTACTCAAAGCTGATCCTGGGCAATATCCATTTGGTGGACGAGGCCGTGCACGTCACCGCCGATGGTCGACATTTGTTAGTGATCCACGGCGACCAGTTCGACGTAATCACTCGCTATCACCGCTGGTTGGCGTTTCTGGGCGACTCAGCCTATGAGTTCACCCTGACCCTCAACCGCTGGCTTAATCACTGGCGTGCGCGGTATGGCTACGGCTATTGGTCGTTGTCGGCGTACCTCAAGCATAAGGTCAAAACCGCGGTCAGTTTTATCAGTGACTTTGAAGAGGCCATCGCTCACGAATGCACCAAACGCGGCCTGCACGGTGTGGTCTGCGGGCATATTCACCACGCTGAAATCCGCAAAGTCGGCGAGGTGGATTACCTCAACTGCGGAGACTGGGTGGAGTCATGCACCGCGTTGATCGAGCACTGGGATGGCTCGATCGAGCTGTATCGGTTGGCCGATGCCCAGGCGCGTGAGGCGCAATTGAAGGCTGAGTTGGCAAAGGTTGCAGAGCCGGGGTAGGACTTGAGGAGTCGGTTGTCTGGTCCGACGTCATCGCGAGCAAGCTCGCTCCTACAGGGGTACGTGATCCCTGTAGGAGCGAGCTTGCTCGCGATGGGCTGCGAAGCGGCCCTGAAATCTACAATCCCGTCTCTTCAGGCGAGCGAATACTCTTGCATCACCGCCTTGTAGATCGAGCTCTTCGGCTGAGCGAACAGGCGCTCCAGCATCGGTTCAAAGAAGCTCAGCTGCAGGGTGTCGTAAGCCGGGTCGAAGGCTGCAGCGTCATACTTGGCGCAGAACTCGATGGTTTGCCGGTACTGCGGATGTTCGCTGAATTGCTCGCGCAGATGTCGATCCATTCCCAAGTAATGGAAGAAGTAATAACCCTGAAAAATACCGTGTTTCTCCACCATCCACAGGTTTTCGGCACTGACAAAGGGCTTGAGAATCGCCGCGGCAATGTCCGGGTGATTGTAGGACCCCAAGGTGTCGCCAATATCATGGAGCAGGGCACAGACCACATATTCTTCGTCACGGCCATCGCGCCAGGCGCGGCTGGCGGTCTGCAGTGAGTGGGTCAGACGATCTATCGGGAAACCGCCGAAATCACCTTCAAGCAACTTGAGATGCGCGACGATTCGCGTCGGCAGCAGCCTGGCATAGGCACTGAAATCTGCGGCGATGATCGCCCAGTCTTCCTGCGTGCCATCTTGCATATGGGCGAAGCAGGCGTTGGCATTCATCGGCGACCCTCTTCTTGTTTTCGACGGAATGTTCTTCAGTGTATGCCTTGGATCCAGTCTTGCACTGGCTGCACAGGACGGCCAGATGACCCGGTGAGCCGTACAGGCCACTAGAACGGTACTTTGCCTAGGATCATGTCGCGGTACATGACGAAGTCGCCGAGCAGGCTGTACAGCGGATGCTGGAAAGTCGCCGGGCGGTTCTTTTCAAAGAAGAAGTGGCCGACCCACGCGAAGCTGTAACCGGCCAGGGGGAGTGTCCACAGCAGCAACCAGGCACCTTTGCCAATGACAAAGGCCAGAATGAGAATGACTAGACTGGTGCCGATGAAGTGCAGGCGACGGCAGGTGCTGTTGCTATGCTCACTTAAATAGTAAGGATAGAACTCAGCGAAGTTATTGAAACGCTTGATGTTTTCCACGACTGCGATCTCTGTAGTTATTGTTCTGATGACCAGATGTTCTGCGGGGAGTTTATTTAAGTCTAGAGTGATCAGTGGCAACAGCCAGTGACAATAGGCGCCACTTTAGTATCCTTTTGAAATCAGCCGTGGGATGCGGCTCATCATGTCAGTAAACGCCATGAGTGAAAGAACGACTTCTGCAAGCTGGGCGATGGGGATTGTCAAAGCGCTGGAGATGGACGGCCTGGATTGCCGTGTATTGTTCAGGCAGCTGGGGCTCGACTACGCGGCTCTGGACGACCCGGATGCGCGATTTCCTCAAGATTCAATGACGCGGCTTTGGCAGCGAGCCGTGGAGCTTTCCGGCAACCCGGCGATTGGCTTGAACATGGGCAAGGTGGTGCGCCCGGCATCCTTTCACGTGGCCGGTTACGCCTTGATGTCCAGCCGGACTCTGGCTGAAGGCTTTCAGCGGTTGGTGCGTTATCAGCGGATCATCGCCGAAAGCGCTGATTTGAGCTTTCGTCTTTTACCGGAAGGTTATGCGCTGATTCTGACCGTGCATGGCGACCATCTGCCGCCGACCCGGCAAAGTGCCGAGGCTTCTCTGGCCTGTGCGCTGGCGTTATGCGGTTGGCTGACCGGGCGCACCTTGCAGCCGCGCAAAGTGTTGGTCGAAGGCGATCAGCCAGCCGATCTTGAACCCTACAAACAAGCTTTCCACGCGCCGTTGGAGTTTAACGCTCCGTACGACGCGCTGATTTTCGAGCGAGCGGACATGGAAGCGCCGTTGCCGACGGCCAATGAGGCGATGGCGCTGCTGCATGACCGGTTTGCCGGTGAGTATCTGGCGCGGTTCTCTGAAAGTCGGGTCACGCACAAGGCGCGGCAAGTTTTGTGTCGCCTGCTGCCCCAAGGCGAACCCAAGCGTGATGCAGTCGCGCAGACCTTGCACTTGTCCCAGCGCACTCTGCAACGGCGTTTGCAGGAGGAGGGCACCAGTTTTCAGACGCTGCTGGACGACACCCGTCGCGAGCTGGCCGAGCAGTACCTCGCGCAGCCAACCATGACCCTGCTGGAAATTGCCTATCTGCTGGGTTTCGCCGACCCGAGCAACTTCTTCCGGGCCTTTCGTCGCTGGTTCGATTCCACGCCCGGCGAATACCGGACGCGGCTGCTGGAGGCACCGGCGTTACTTAATGACGCCAGAACGCCGGAATACACAGCACGAACACGGTGATGATCTCCAGTCGACCGAGCAGCATGCCGAGCGAAAGAATCCACTTGGCGGCATCGGGCAGCGTGGCGAAGTTGCCGGACGGGCCGATGGTCTCACCCAACCCTGGGCCGACGCCGGAGACGGTGCTGGCTGCGCCGGACAGGGCGGTCATCCAGTCCACGCCCAGCAGCGATAGCGCCAGGGCGATCACGCAGATGGTGATGGCGAAGAAGAACGAAAACGTCAGAATCGACCGGACAATTTCCTCGTCGAGACGATGACCGTTGTACTTCTGTTTGATCACTGCCCGCGGGTGAATCAACTGATTAAGGTTGGCCTTGAGCAGGATATAGGCGACCTGAAAACGGAAGATCTTGATTCCGCCGGCGGTCGAGCCGGAGCAACCGCCGACAAACCCTAGATAGAAAAACAGCATCAGAGAGAAGTTGCCCCACAGGCTGTAGTCACCCAAGGCAAACCCGGTGGTGGTGACCACCGAGGTGACGTTCAGCGCCACATGGCGCAAGGCGTCCAGCCAGTGCAGGTTGGTGGTCCACCAGTACCAGGTGCCCAGCACCAGCCAGGTAACGAGTAGCATCCCGAGCAAACCTTGAACCTGCTGATCCTTGATCAACGCCCGGCGATTGCCGCGCAAGGTCGCAACGTAGAGGGTAAATGGCAGGCTGCCGAGAATCATGATCACCACCGCGACCCAATGCACCGCAGGTTGTGTCCACTTGGCCAAGGATTGGTCAGAGGTCGAAAAACCGCCGGTGGAAATCGCTGACATGGCATGGTTGATGGCATCGAACAGGCTCATCCCGGCCCACCAGAACGCCAGGCTGCCGAGGATGGTGATGCCGACGTAGGCGCCGACGATCAGTCGGGCCACCATGTGCGAGCGTGGCATGACCTTTTCCGAGCGGTCCGAAGATTCGGTCTGGAACAGCCGCATGCCACCGATTCGCAGCAGCGGCAGAATCGCCACCGCCATACCGATAAAGCCGATCCCTCCGAGCCAGTGAAGCAGCGAGCGCCATATCAGAATGCCGGGAGACATGGTGTCCAGGCCACTGAGTACGGTGGAGCCGGTGGCAGTGATGCCGGACATGCTTTCGAAAAACGAGTCGGTGTAACTGATGTGTTGGGTCAGAAAAAACGGCAGGGCGGCGAAGATGCACACCACCACCCAGCTGGAAACCGTCAGTAGGTACATGTCCCGTGGTCGCAGATGAATTTGCTCAGGACGCCCGGGAATCACCAGTGCCAGGCCGGCGATAAAGGTAATCATGCTGGCCCAGAGGAACGATGGCAGGTCGCCCGTACGGTCGAAAATCACCAGGATGGCCATAGGCACCACCATGGCGATGGCCAGGGTGATCAGGAAGATGCCGATGATGAAACCAATGATCCGTAAGGTCGGCAACGCCATGAAGTCCGCTCGGGCTGTTAAGGGAGGGGCGCCATTCTACCTGCGGGGCAGGGCATGTAAACCGGCACCTCTGAGGCCGTTACCGCTAGAATGGCCGGACATTTTTTTCAGGAGGTGGCCGATGCAGGCTCTCGACGCTTTGCTCAACCGTGTTTCCGTGCCGCGATTGCTAGAACCGGCGCCCACTGCGGCGCAACGGGAGATTTTATTTGCAGCGGCTTTGCGTGCTCCGGATCACGGGCAACTGCGTCCTTGGCGCTTTCTGACGGTCGAAGGCTCGGCACGCGAGCAAATGGGCGAGTTGTTGGCTGAAGCGGCGCAGTTGCAAGGTGGCGAGGTGACTCAGGCCGCTCTGGACAAGGCCCGTGCCATGCCGCTGCGAGCGCCGTTAGTGGTGGTGGTCGTTGCGCGATTGCAGGATCACTTCAAGGTGCCGAAGTCCGAACAATTGTTAGCCGCCGGCTGCGCCGCCCACGGTATTTTGCTGGCCTCCTTTGCCCAAGGCATCGGCGCAGTGTGGCGTACAGGTGAGTTGTCCTATTCGCCCCATGTCGCCAAAGGGCTGGGCTTGGCCGAGGGCGAAGAGGTGATTGCTTTCCTGTACCTCGGCACACCGCAGAATGAACCGCGCACGGCACCGAAGTTGGATATTACCGAGTTTGTCAGCGCCTGGCCGGCCAAGCCCTGAAGATCAAAAGATCGCAGCCTATCGGCAGCTCCTACAAGTCCTGCGTACATATGCAACGGTGTACGCGATCCACGTAGGAGCTGCCGCAGGCTGGATCTTTTTGGTCATGCGCAGCTCTCAGGGCTAAACCGCTGCCCCAGGCACCAACGGCAAATCCAGGCTGGCAATAAATCCGCCTTCCGGGTGATTGGCCAGTATCAAACTACCGCCGTGCCGTTCCGCCGCCCGGCGGGCGATGGCAAGCCCGAGGCCATGCCCAGGAGCCGTCTGTCCGGGAGCCCGGTAGAACGGCTCACCCAATTGGTTCAAGTGTTCAGCGTCAACGCCCGGCCCATGGTCGCGTACGCTGATGACAATCCTTTCCCCTTGTCGCAGCGCCAACATTTCAATCGGCTGCCCCGTTGGGTTAAAGCGCTGGGCGTTGCGCAACAGGTTGTCCAGCGCCCGCTCGATCATGGTCGGCCAGCCTTTGAGACTCAATTGTGATTCGGCCTCGACTCTCACGCTTTGCTCCGTAGAGTTGAGCAAGGCGTCTTTTTGCAGGTTGTTCAGCAACCCATTGAGATCGATTTCTTCAGCGCTGGCGTTATCGGCGTCGACACGGGCCAGCACCAGAATTTCACTGATCAAGGCTTCCAGGCGATCACACTCACGGGTCAGCCGTGGCCAGAGTTTTTCCCTTTCTTCGGGGCTGGCGCGCTCAGCCAATGCCAAGGCAATACGCAATCGGGCCAAAGGAGAGCGCAGTTCGTGGGAAACATCGCGCAGTAATTGCCGCTGGCTGCCGATCAGGCTTTGCAGGCGTGCGCCCATGCGGTTGAAATCGTTTGCCAGGACGCCGAACTCATCGCGACGATTGGCCAGTTTCGCCAGGCTATTTTGTTGATAGGTGGTCTGGCCAAGGTCGTGCACCGCGCCGCGCAAACGGCTAAGGGGGCGGGTGATGGAGAGAGTGACCAGCAGACTGAATAAGGTCAGCACCACCAATGCGATACCCAAGGCGCTGAGTGGCCAAAGCAGGCTCTCACGGTGCCAGGCATCCAGCTCTGGGTGCGGAATGCGGTAGATCAGCAGGTAGGTTTCACCGGTTTTCGGGCTGGTGTATTCGGCGGTCAGGCGGCGCCACGGCAGGCGTCGGTCATCGTTGTTCTGCCGTGCTTCGAAGGCTGCTGCGCGGCGTGGGAAGGTGCCGTGCACCACCGGATCGCCACTTTCATTGAGCACTTGAACATCGATGTGATACTGCCGTTTACGCTGTTCCAGAATTTTCTGGGCGGCATCTTCACCCTGCGTCTCAAAGGTTTGCGTCCAGTCCTCGGCCAGGGTATTCAGGCCAGGGTGGCGGCTGAGGATCCAGGCGTCTTGATTGAGCATGTGCCCGAGCAGGAGTGAAAGCCCTGCAACCAAAGCGATGGCCAACCAGAAGCTGGCAAGGATGCGCCAGAACAATGAACGCACGGGAAGTCCTCAAGCAAAGAAAACCCAACGGCGAACCGTTGGGTTGGGGATGAACGCTAGAGCATTATTGCGCTTTTTGCTGTTGTTGGGCTTTCCAGGCTTTGAACTCAGCCCATTCAGCGCGACGCTCAGCCTGTTTTTTCTGAATCGCGTCGAATTGCTTCTGCTGATCAGGTTTCAGCAGACCGCGAACCTCGGCTTCAGCCTTCTGGTGTTTGGCGGCCATTTCGTCTTTCAGGGCTTTCTGATCGGCTGGCGAGAGCTTTTCCAGGTAGGTTTCGATCAGGTGCCGACGCTCGCGCATCTGTTCGCCCATGATTTTGCCGATCTGCTGACGCTGTTCACGGGTCAGGTCCAGTTGGCTGTAAGGGCCTTTGCCACGCATGTGTTCACTGTGATGCGGGCCGTCCATCGGCTCCATCGGGCCTGAGCCTTCTGGCATGGCCATGGCAACGGTCGGCAGTGCAGCAGCAAACATCAGAGCGATAAGAGTCTTGCGCATGGTGTATCTCCTTGTATCGATTCCCGGTGAGTCCGGATGTCTGCAGATTACGGAGATCAAGGTCAGCGGCGGTCAGCGGAGCGTAAAGCTTGGGTAAAGACGATTTTCTACGTTCCTGACAAATCCAGTACTTTGCCGATTTCTTCCTGACGAAGCATGACCTATGTAGCAGCTGCCGAAGGCTGTGTTCGGTTTGGGCCGCATCCGGACGAAGCAGTCGTGATCCGGACAACTCGGGCAACCTGAAAGACCGAGCAGTTTGATTTTACGACTGCTGCGCAGCCGAACGCAGCCTCGCGGGCTCGGCAGCTGCTACAGGAAATGGTGTCGGGCTTACAGGCTGTAATAGTAGCCGCGGCTGCGCAGGGCAACGATGCGTGGACGACCGTCGGGGTGCGGGCCGATCTTTTTGCGTAGGTTGCTGACGTGCATGTCCAGGCTGCGGTCGTACAGGGTCAGTTTGCGTCCTAGAGCAATCTGCGCCAGTTCCTGCTTGTCCAGCGGCTCGCCCGGTTGCTTGAGCAGCGCTTCAAGCAAGCGACTTTCGGAGATGGTCAGGGTGAACTCCTGTTCATCGATACTGACCACACCCCGTACCGGGCTGAAACACAGGTCACCCAGCTCGAGTTGGCTGGACACCGCCGTCGGATGGCTGCGGCGCAGCACGGCACGCAGGCGGGCGGTCAACTCCCGTGGGTCACAGGGTTTGGCCAGGTAATCGTCAGCGCCCAACTCCAGACCGAGGATGCGGTCCAGCGGTTCGCCACGGGCCGAGAGCATCAGCACCGGCAAGTCCGGATGATCGTTGCGCAGTTGCTTGAGCAGTTCCAGACCGCTGCCATCGGGCAGCATCACATCCAGCACCACGGCGGCCGGCGCAGTTTCGGCCAAGGCGCGGCGAGCGCTCTGACCATCGTGGCAGGCACGCACCTGAAAGCCTTCCTGGCTCAGCCAACTGGTCAGCAGCTCGCACAGCTCCTGGTCATCATCTATCAGTAACAGGTCGCTCATGACTCACTCAATTTAGCCATTGCCGACGTTGTCTACGTCTGCCACTGGCGAAGATACCGCAGAGCAGGGCCAATAGCGCTACTCCGGCACCGGTGACGAACCACTGCTGCTGATCGGTCAGCAGGCGCTGCGCGGGGTTGGCCAGGCTTTCCTTGAGTTGCAGCTTGAGGCGCTGGTTCTCTTGGCGCAGTCGGGTCAGCTGGGCGCTTTCGCGTTCGGCATCGGCACTTTGCAATTGTTTGTTCAGCTCATCGCGCTGGCGTTCGCTTTCTTTCAAACGCTGCTGCAACTCGGTGATCTGGCTGCCGGCGCTCAGTGACAGAGGCGTTGAATTACCCGAGTCAGAACGCTCTTCGGCATGGGCAGGGGCCCCGATCGATAACATGACCAACAGCAGACACAACGGACCTTGGCGCATCGGAACTCCTGATTCCAATCGAGTGTTGGGCAGGTTGTCGGCCGTTAAACGAGAATAATGAGTGATTGAACGCGCGATGAACCGACAAGGTTTACCGCGCGGGTGACATTTTACGGCAGGACTTGCTTGAACGGCTTGACCAGAACATTGGCGTAGACGCCCGCCGCGATGTACGGATCGGCATCGGCCCAGGCCTGGGCGGCAGTCAGCGAGTCGAACTGGGCGACGATCAGGCTGCCGGTAAAGCCCGCGGCGCCGGGATCATTGCTGTCGACGGCAGGATGAGGACCTGCCAGCACCACGCGACCTTCGGCTTGCAGCTGTTGCAGCCGCTCCAGATGAGCAGGGCGTGCAGCCAGGCGGTTTTCCAGGGAGTTGGCGACGTCTGTGGCAATGATTGCGTAAAGCATGTCAGTCCTCTGTTTTCGGGGTGGTGGTGTCGGCGTCATGCAGGTGGCGGGACAGGTAGATGCCTTGGCCGACCAGGAACAGCAAGGTCATGCCCAGGCTGCCGAAGACTTTGAAGTCGACCCAGTAGCTCTGGAAGGTAAAGGCCACGAACAGGTTGGCGCCGCCGCAGAACAGGAAAAACGCGATCCAGGCAATGTTCAGACGAGTCCAGACCGGGTCCGGCAACGTCAGCGCATGGCCCATGATGCGTTTGATCAGCAGGCGGTCACCAACGAAATGGCTACCGGCAAAAGCCAGTGCGAATAGCCAGTTGACCACCGGGGCTTTCCACTTGAGGAAGGTTTCACTGTGGAAGGCGAGGGTCAGGCTGCCGAAGACCAGGCAGGCGATCAATGTCAGCCATTGGCTCTTTTCCAGCTTGCGCTGGGAAATGAACAACGTGCCGTAAACCACCAGTGAACTGATGATCAGCATCGCAGTGGCGCTGTAAATACCGCCTACAGTCAGCTCATGGCCGGCGATATCGACGACCCGTGGGTCGATTTTGTAGACGATGAAAAACAGGAGCAGCGGGATGAAGTCGATGAATTGTTTCACAGTGGCAGCCAGAAGCAGGATGTGGCGGCATAATAACAAACATCCATGGCAGCGAAAGCGCCAGCTGATTTGAGGTTACAGAGTCCTGTGAATGTTGATTTGCACTGCCATAGCACGGCCTCCGATGGCGCCCTGGCGCCTGCGGTACTGGTGGCGCGGGCGTTCGAGAAAGGCGTGCGAGTCCTGGCCTTGACCGACCATGACACCCTCGAAGGCCTGGAAGAGGCCCGCAGCGCAGCGGTTGCGCTGGGTATGCAACTGATCAACGGTGTCGAACTGTCCTGCACGTGGGGCGGTGCGACCATCCATGTATTGGGCTATGGTTTCGACGTCAACGCCCCTGCGTTGGTCGAGGCTATTGCCAAATTGCACGATGGCCGTTGGCTACGGTCCGAAGAAATAAGCCGCAAGCTGGAACTCAAAGGCATGCCGGGAGCGCTGGAGGGCGCCCGGGCGGTTCAACAGGAATTGGGCGACAGTGGCAATGCGCCCGCTCGACCGCACTTCGCCGATTACCTGGTGCGGGCCGGATTCGTGAAGGATCGCGCTGAAGCGTTTCGCAAATGGCTGGGTGCCGGCAAGCTGGGCGACGTCAAACAGCATTGGCCGACCCTGGAGGAAACCGTCGAGACGCTGCGTGCGGCGGGCGCGTGGGTCAGCCTGGCGCATCCTTGGCATTATGATTTCACCCGCAGCAAACGTCGTCGCTTGATTGCCGACTATATTCAAGCAGGTGGCCACGCGATTGAGGTGGTCAATGGCCATCAGCCCGCTGAGCAGGTGGGCGGCCTGGCTATTCTTGCTCGTGAGTTTGGGCTGCTGGTCAGCGCCGGCAGTGATTTCCATGGCCCTGGAGGCTGGTCCGAGATTGGCGAATACCGCCCGCTCCCGGAGGATCTGCCACCGCTTTGGTGTCGGTTTAAACATGACCCAGTTATTACCGCCGTCTGAACAGGTAGAAAATGTGAGTCAATTTTTCCAGATTCATCCGGAAAACCCGCAAGCGCGCCTGATCAAACAGGCTGTCGAGATCATCAGGTCCGGTGGGGTGGTGATCTATCCAACCGACTCCTCCTATGCCATTGGTTGCCAGATTGGCGACAAGAACGCCATCGAGCGTGTCCGTCGTTTACGGCAACTGGACGACAAGCACAACTTCGCACTGATCTGTAGCGACCTGTCGCAGCTGGGGCTGTTCGCCAAAATTGATACTGGCACCTTTCGCTTGCTCAAGGCTCATACGCCGGGCCCGTACACGTTCATTCTCAACGCCACCCGCGAAGTCCCGCGCCTGTTGTTGCATCCCAAGAAACGGACCATCGGCCTGCGGGTGCCGAGCCATCCGATTGCTTTGGCGTTGCTTGAAGAGCTGGGTGAACCGCTGATGAGCGTGACGCTGATCATGCCCGGTGAGACCGAGCCGATGAGCGACCCCTACGAGATGCGCCAGTTGCTTGAGCATCAGGTTGACCTGATCATCGACGGCGGCTTCGGCGGCATCAAAGCGTCGACGGTGATCAATCTGGCTGACGGCGAGCCGGAAGTGATCCGTGTCGGTTGTGGTGATCCTGCGCCGTTCACGGTCGAAGCCTGAATGTCCGCAGTCGAATCCATGGACAACCCTGCTAGCGCGCAGCAAGAACTGCCGTTCGCCATGGTCTATGGCCAGGCGGTCATGGAAATGCCGCTGGACCTGTACATCCCTCCGGATGCGCTTGAGGTTTTCCTCGAAGCCTTCGAAGGCCCGCTCGACCTGCTGCTGTACCTGATCCGCAAACAAAACATCAACATCCTCGACATCCCGGTGGCGGAAATCACCCGCCAGTACATGGGCTACGTCGAGTTGATGAAGTCGGTGCGCCTGGAACTCGCCGCCGAGTACCTGGTAATGGCGGCAATGCTCGCCGAGATCAAATCGCGGATGCTGTTGCCACGGGCCAGCGAGATCGAAGAGGAAGAAGACGACCCGCGCGCCGAGCTGATCCGCCGCTTGCAGGAGTACGAACGCTTCAAAGCCGCTGCCGAAGGCATCGATGGCTTGAGCCGGGTAGGCCGCGATGTGGTGGTGCCCAAGCTCGATGCCCCGGAAGCCCGGGCGCGCAAATTATTGCCGGACGTAAGTCTGGAAGAATTACTGATGTCCATGGCCGAAGTCCTGCACCGTGGCGATATGTTCGAGAGCCATCAGGTCAGCCGTGAGGCGCTGTCTACCCGCGAGCGCATGAGTGATGTGCTGGAACGGCTCAAGGGCGGCGGCTTCGTGCCCTTTGTCGAGCTGTTCACCGCAGCAGAAGGGCGCCTGGGTGTGGTCGTGACCTTTATGGCGATCCTTGAGCTGGTCAAGGAATCTTTGGTCGAACTGGTGCAGAATGAGCCTTTTGCGGCTATCCATGTGCGGGCGCGAGCCGAATAAAGAGCAAAATCAATGAACCTGAGTGAACCCCGCGAGCTGGCGCCACTGCTTGAAGCCTTTCTGTTGGCCTCGGGGAAGCCGCAGTCGATGGAACGTCTGTTCGAACTCTTCGAAGAAGGCGAACGCCCGGAGCCGCCGGTCTTCAAGAAGGCCTTGGCGATTCTCGCCAAATCCTGTGACGGCCGGGCCTTTGAGTTGAAGGAAGTCGCGTCCGGCTATCGCCTGCAGATTCGCGAAAAGTTCTCGCCGTGGGTTGGCCGGTTGTGGGAAGAGCGGCCGCAGCGTTATTCCCGAGCCATGCTGGAAACCATGGCATTGATTGCCTATCGCCAGCCGATCACCCGGGGTGAAATCGAGGATGTACGCGGTGTGGCGGTCAACAGCCATATCGTCAAAACCCTGCTCGAACGCGAGTGGATCCGCATCGTCGGGTATCGCGAGGTGCCGGGCAAACCGGCGATGTTTGCCACCACCAAAGCCTTCCTCGATCACTTCAATCTGAAGAACCTCGACGACCTGCCGCCGCTGGCCGAACTGCGTGAGCTGGAGCCGGATCCGATTCTCGATTTCGACGACGCGCCGGTACCGGAAAGCATTCAGGCCCTGGCCGACGCCAGCGCCGAACCGGAAGAACCGAAGGACGAAACCAGTTTCCACAGCTTGCTGGCCGAGCTGGACACTATGGAGCTGGGACTCAAAACCGACTTTGACGATTTGCTTCGGGATGGGGCGGTAAGCGAGACCAGCACCGAGAGCGAGGCCGAGTCCGAAGTTCAAGCCGAAGCAGAACCCGAAATCGAGGTTGAGATTGAGCTTCGCGTCGAGGCTGAGGCTGAAATTGAGGAAGAGCAGGAAGACGACCTCATCGGCGTCGCAGAGGCCCGCGCCAAACTGCTGGCCGCTGTCGCCGCGCTGGAGCAAACCGCACCAGTCCTGAGCGACGAAGAAGCCGAAGCCCAGGCGCTCGCCGAAGCAATTGAGAACGAACGCCGCCTTCTCGACGACTGACACGGACCCTGTGGGAGCGGGCTTGCTCGCGAAGACGGAGTGTCAGTCGACATCACCGTTGCCTGACACACCGCTTTCGCGAGCAAGCCCGCTCCCACATTGGATCTGTATTGAATTCAAACTCGGCGCCACCGGTCGGCGGAAAAACAAATAAGCCACGACTTATCAACTAGTCTCTGATGCGCGAGCAGCGCCATGAGCGTATGATTCGCGACCCTTCGGCGATCCCTTCGCCCAAAGACCAGTTTTCAACGCTTCAGGCCAGGCCTGAATTGACACACCGGGAGGTGCCCAGATGAGTGACAACGACCAGAAAGACAGCCAGGAAATCGGCCCAGCAGGCGAAAAACTGCAGAAAGTCCTCGCCCGTATCGGCGTTGGCTCGCGCCGCGACGTAGAAGCCTGGATCAGCCATGGCCGAATCAAGGTCAATGGCAAAGATGCCACCCTTGGCCTGCGCGTCGACCTGCATGACGCCATCACCATTGATGGCAAGGTGATCAAGCGCGAAGAGGCTGCCGAATCGGTGCGCCGCGTGATCATGTACAACAAACCCGACGGCGAAATCTGCACCCGTGACGACCCTGAAGGCCGTCCGACCGTGTTCGATAAAATGCCGCGTCCGAAAGAAGGTCGCTGGATCAACATCGGCCGTCTGGACATCAACACCACCGGTCTGCTGATGTTCACCACCGACGGTGAGCTGGCCAACCGCCTGATGCACCCTTCCTACGAGATGGATCGCGAGTACGCGGTGCGTGTGCGTGGCGAAGTCGATGACGAGATGATCGAGCGGCTCAAGGCCGGCGTAGTCCTCGAAGACGGCCCGGCGAAGTTCACCGACATCAAGCAAGCACCGGGCGGCGAAGGCTTCAACCACTGGTATCACTGCGTGGTGATGGAAGGCCGTAACCGTGAAGTGCGTCGTTTGTGGGAATCTCAGGGCCTGGTGGTCAGCCGTCTGAAGCGTGTGCGTTTCGGTCCGGTGTTCCTCAACTCTGATCTGCCGATGGGCCGCTGGCGCGAAATGAGCCAGTACGAAGTCGACATTCTCAGTGCTGAAGTGGGCTTGACGCCGGTTGCCATGCCGCAGATGAACGCCAAGAGCAAAGACAAGCTTGAGCGTATGCAGCGCAAATCGTCCCGCCCGGTTGGCAAGACCGAGCGCGTACGGACTCTGCGTCCAGCCGCCGGTGCACCTGCCGCAGGTCCGCGTCCAGCCCGCGAGCCGCAGATCGAAGGTGATCGCCCGGCGCGTAAGCCAGCAGCACCACGCCAGGACGGCGAGCGCGGCCCACGCACTCCGCGTCCAGCTTCCGGTCGCGGTGCTCCAGCAGGCGGTCGTAGCGAGCGTGGTACGCCAGCAAACGGTCGCAGCGATTCCAGTCGTGGTACGCCAGTGGCAGAGCGCCCGGCCGACACCAAGCGTCCAGCCAAGCCTGGGCCAAAGTCCAAGCGTCCGAGTATCGTCCTGGTCAACAAGGATGTGCCATCGGGCAAACGCCGTGGCGCACCGGCCGGCTCTGGTCAGCGCCCAGGCTTTGGCCGTCGCAAGCCTGAGTGAAGCAGCGGTAAGCTTCAAGCTTCAAGCTTCAAGAAGAAGCGCCAGCCTCAGGGTTGGCGTTTTTTTTTGCCCTTCGTATCACTCTGTAGAACAGCGTTGCTCCTGCCTCCGCCATCGCGAGCAGGCTCGCTCCCACAGGTTTTGCGCCGACCAACCGATCAAGTTCGGCACAGATCCCATGTGGGAGCGAGCCTGCTCACGATGGCGTCAGTGGCAACGACCGATCCCTCGACCGATCTGTAGTGGAAATTTCGTGTTCCGCTTTGTAACGAAATATTTACGAATGTCCCGTTTTTCACCCCTGAATTCGACGGACCTTCAGCGTCGTAAGGAAAACCTTCCAAATCCCTGGGGGCAATGAGCGATTGCAAGGCTCTACCCCGGTTGTTTCCCATCGCTGGTGAGGGTGTTATGCGCCCCATGCCTGTCGTGCAGGTCATAACAAGAAGGAGGCGCAATGTACGCCATGATCCATTCCCACCGACTCTCCCCAAGCGATGATTCCCCCATCGTCGCCACTGACGGCCCACAGCGGTTCGTCCAGTTTATTGCCGCCGTCCGCGACCCTCGAGACGGCCCCGTGCCATCCCGGCAACCGACGCGCTGATCAAGCGGTGTCTGGCAGCAGCTGGTTACGGGTGTACAATGCGCGGCGTTTTAACTGTGACTCAACTGCGTATCCGCGCATTTTGCGCCTGTCGGCTGTCATGACTCGTTTGCTCCCAGCACTCCGTTCGATTGCCCAAGGCCAATAAACTCAAGGCTATCCGCCTTGTTCACTCCGCCGCGTCACAAGCGTGGCGGGTTCGATTTCGTCACAGATAAAAACAAACAGGTGACGCATGACCCGTGAAAAAACGCTGAACTCCTGGTACCTGCGCTGGGGTTTGATCTGCGCTGCTTAAATCCGTACCCAAGCAGCAACCAAACATCATCAAACCTTGCGTGAGACCCTTTTAATGAGTGGACAAAACTCGCATTCAGGCGAGCTGAAACGCGGCCTGAAAAATCGTCATATTCAACTGATCGCCCTCGGTGGCGCGATCGGTACCGGGTTGTTCCTGGGCTCTGCCGGCGTTCTGAAGTCGGCCGGTCCGTCGATGATCCTCGGCTACGCGATCTGCGGCTTCATTGCCTTCATGATCATGCGCCAACTGGGCGAAATGATCGTAGAAGAGCCCGTGGCCGGTTCGTTCAGTCACTTTGCCCACAAATACTGGGGCGGTTTTGCCGGCTTCCTGTCGGGCTGGAACTGCTGGATTCTTTACATTCTGGTGGGTATGTCGGAGCTGACCGCGGTCGGCAAATATGTACACTACTGGTGGCCGGACGTCCCAACCTGGGCTTCGGCAGCGGTGTTCTTCGTGATGATCAACGCGATCAACCTGGCCAACGTCAAAGTCTTTGGCGAGGCGGAGTTCTGGTTCGCGATCATCAAGGTCGTGGCCATCGTCGGCATGATCGCCCTGGGCAGCTACCTGCTGGTCAGTGGCAACGGTGGCCCGCAGGCTTCGGTGACCAACCTGTGGGAGCACGGTGGTTTCTTCCCTAATGGCGTCAGCGGACTGGTGATGGCCATGGCGATCATCATGTTTTCCTTCGGTGGTCTGGAAATGCTCGGTTTCACTGCAGCCGAGGCTGACCAGCCGAAGACCATGATCCCCAAAGCCATCAACCAGGTGATCTACCGGATCCTGATTTTCTACATCGGCGCACTGATCGTGCTGTTGTCACTGACCCCATGGGACAGCTTGCTGGCCAGTTTGAACGCGTCCGGTGATGCCTACAGCGGCAGCCCGTTCGTTCAGGTGTTCTCAATGCTGGGCAGCAACACCGCGGCACACATCCTTAACTTCGTGGTCTTGACCGCGGCGTTGTCGGTGTACAACAGCGGTACCTACTGCAACAGCCGTATGTTGCTGGGCATGGCCGAGCAGGGCGATGCACCTAAGGCATTGGCGAAGATCGACAAGCGTGGCGTGCCGGTGCGTTCGATTATGGCGTCGGCGGCGGTGACGTTCGTTGCCGTGGTGCTCAACTACCTGATCCCGCAACACGCGCTGGAATTGCTGATGTCGCTGGTGGTTGCGACCTTGGTGATCAACTGGGCGATGATCAGCTTCTCGCACTTCAAGTTCCGTCAGCACATGGACCGTACCCAGCAGACCCCATTGTTCAAGGCGCTGTGGTATCCGTACGGCAACTACGTTTGCCTGGCGTTTGTGGCGTTCATCCTCTGCATCATGCTGATGATTCCGGGCATCCAGATCTCGGTCTATGCGATCCCGGTGTGGGTGGCGTTCATGTGGGTCTGTTACGGCATCAAGAACAAGCGCAGTGCTCAACATGCGTTGAACACGGCCGGTTCTGCGGTGAAATAAGCGCAACCTGCTGATAACAAACCCGGCCTATGCCGGGTTTGTTGTTTCTGCGTTATGGGTTACGTAGGAGCTGGCGCAGGCTACGATCTTTTGATCTTGCTCCTGGGCCATCTCCAGCACCGCCAAAAGATCGCAGGCTCCTACGCCGACCGGGTACACCTGCGGACTTTCAGCTCCTATAGGTGACCGTATCCGCGTATCCTGAACGCCCTGAAACCGGATCGTTTTTCATGCTGGTGATTTCCAACAATGTGCATCTGCCGGATGCCGAGATCGAGTTGACCGCCATTCGTGCCCAAGGCGCGGGTGGGCAGAACGTCAACAAGGTCTCCAGCGCGGTGCATCTGCGCTTCGATATTCCGGCCTCATCCTTGCCGCCCTTCTACAAGGAACGGTTACTGGCGCTGCGCGACAGCCGCATCACCAGTGAAGGGGTGATCATCATCAAGGCGCAGCAGTATCGGACCCAGGAGCAGAACCGCGCCGATGCGCTGGAGCGCCTGACCGAGCTGATTCTCAATGCCACCAAGGTCGAAAAGAAGAGGCGTGCGACCAAACCGACGTTGGGATCGAAGAAGCGTCGGCTGGAATCAAAGACCAAGCGTGGCTCGATTAAGGCCGGGCGCGGCAAGATAGATTTTTAGCTGGCTTGGCGCTCTTCACGGTATTTCGGCGCCTGGCGGTACAGGTAAATGCTCAGCATTAAACCGGCCATGGCCGCCAATGCGGCGAACAGGAAGATCGATGCAAAACCAAAGCCTGCGGCAATTGCTCCGGCCAGCGGCCCGGTGATGCCCAGCGACAGGTCGATGAACAGTGAGTAAGCCCCGACTGCCGCACCCCGGCTGGAGGCCGGCACCAGATTGACCGCTTCCACACCCAAGGCCGGGAACACCAGCGAAAACCCGAAGCCGCTTAGCGCTGCGCCAGCCAGAGCCCAGTGGGCGTCCGGGGCCAGCCACAAGAGCAAGAGCCCGAGGATTTCCACCGACAGGCAAGCAATCGCCACACGAAAACCGCCGAGGCGATTGATCAGGTTGCCGAACAGCAGTCGCGCACCAATGAAGCAGGCGCCGAACAGGCTCAGGCAGAGCACTGCGTTGGACCAGTGCTGCGTGGCGTAATACAGGGTGATGAAGGTAGCGATGGTGCCAAAACCGATCGAGCCCAGGGCCAGGCCGCAACCGTGGGGCAGCACTCGGCCCAATACGTGCAGGAACGGCAAGCGTTCGCCGACCACGATGGGCGCGGCGGTTTTCGGCCAGGCCAGCAGCAGGCCTAGTGCGGCCAGCAACAGAATGCTGACGCCCATGCTCCACAGTCCCAGTTGATTGACCAACAGCACCCCCAGCGGCGCGCCAATGGCCAGCGCGCCGTAACTGGCGATACCGTTCCAGGAAATAACCTTGGCAGTGTTCTGCGCGCCGACCCGGCCAATGCCCCAGCCAATCGAACCAGAACCCACCAGGCTTTCGGCGCTGCCCAGCACCAATCGGCCGATCAACAAGCTGGTCAGGCTCAGGACCGGCATGCTTTGCAGCCAGGCCGAGAGCAACATGAATACACCGCTCAAACCGCAACCGGCAAGGCCGTACATCACCGCGCGTTTGCTACCGAGGTTATCGATGATTCGGCTGGCATAAGGGCGGCTGAGCAGGGTGGCGAGGTATTGCACGCTGATCACTAAACCTGCGATCACCGCGCCGAAACCCAGGTCACTGTGCACGTAACCTGGCAGCACGGCCAAGGGGATGCCGATATTCAGGTAGCCAATGAAGGTGAAAAGCACGATGGAAACAACTTGCAGCGTGACCGCCATGGGGCGCTGGGTATCTGGCATGGGTAAAGGTCCACTGGCGCAGCAGGATAGATAGGCTGCTTATGATACCGATGGTTGTGTCGATGCAGGGCGCTAAAACGAAAAACTATCTTGCCGAGGGTGAGGTTCCAACAGCGATTTGATTCAGGCGAGAAACATCAGGATTTGGCAGGTGCGAGCATTTGCGTGGCGACCAGAGCGGCGAGCGCGTTTTCCTGGGTGCCGAAGCGTTGCAGCAGCGCAGCTTGTTTTTCCGGGGTGAGGCGATTCCAGATATCGATCATTTTTTCAGCGGTGCCGATTAGAGCGCTGGCTTGGGTTTCGCTGAAGTTGTCGGTCATGGTGCGGGTCTCTGGGGCTGGCGTTCAGGCTGTGTGGAAAGCGCATGATTTAGCGCTTTCCACACGGTCTGTGTATCGCGCTCAGTCGTTGCTGTCGGCCTTGCGGCGTTCAGTTGCTTCTTTGCGCTCGGGCTGTTGGGCTCCGGCTTGTTGCGGGGTTGTCTGCTCAGTTTCACGCAGGCTTGGGAAGGGGAGATTAGGGATTTCGTGCATCGTCGTCGCTCCTCGCAAGGTCTGTTTTTAAATAGCTGGAAGATCCGCGCTTTTAAAAAGCTTGAAGAGGATACAGCACTGGAAACGACAAATAGTCTTTTATATCCAATTGTTGCGACAGATGGGGTTGTCTAGACAGGTGAAGGGATGAGCCAGCAGGGAAGGAGATGCAATCTGCAAAACACCACAGCTCTAGTGTGGGAAGGGCCGGGCGACGCTTCCCACATTAGATTTTCGTAGCCGCGAGCCCGTGCTTTGCCAACATTATTACGCGCAAACCTCGGCGATGGCTTGAGCCAGCAAATCCAGGCGCGTCGCATCGATACCGGCGACGTTGGCCCGGCCGGAGCTGACCATGTACACGCTGTGGTTTTCCCGCAGGCGTTGCACCTGTGTCGGTGTCAGGCCAGTGTAGGAAAACATCCCGCGCTGGACGCCGATATGGGCGAAGCGCTCGCCAAGACCGTGGGGGCCAAGGGCTTCCACCAGGCCAGAGCGCAGTTGTGCAATGCGCAAGCGCATGGCTTCGACCTCATCGGTCCAGAGGCTTTTCAGCTCAGGATCACCGAGGATAGTCGCAACCACTGCCGCACCATGATCCGGCGGTGTCGACCACAGGTTGCGGGCGATAAAGGCCAGCTGGCTGCGGATATCCACCAGCTTGTCGGCGTTCGCCGCGCAGACGATCAATGCACCGGTGCGTTCGCAGTACAGGCCGAAGTTTTTCGAGCAGGAGCTGGTGATCAACAACTCAGGCAGCGCTTGTGCGAACAATCGCACGGCCCATGCATCCTGCTCCAGACCGTCGCCGAAGCCTTGGTAGGCGAAGTCGATCAGCGGCAGGAGTTCGCGGCTGCGGACGATCTCCAGCACCCGGCGCCAGTCATCGTGGGACAGATCGAAACCGGTGGGGTTGTGGCAGCACGCGTGCAGCAGCACGACGTCGCCCTTGGGCACCAGATTCAGGGTCGCCAACATCGCTTCGACGTCGAGGCGGTTATCGCTGCCGACATACGGATAGTGGCTGACCTTGAGGCCAGCCGCCGCGTAGATGGTTTCGTGGATCGGCCAGGTCGGGTTGCTCAGCCAGATGCCACGGCCCGGTAGGCAGCGGGCGATGAAGTCTGCGCTCAGGCGCAGGGCGCCGGTGCCGCCCGGGGTCTGGGTCGCGCCAGCCCGGTGCTGAGTAATCAGCTCGGAGTCCGCGCCCAGCACCAGATCATTGATGACCTTGCCGAACGCCGCGTTGCCGTGACCACCGATGTAAGTCTTGGTGGTTTGCCGATCGACCAGCCGTTGCTCGGCCAGTTTCACGGCCTGAAGAATCGGCGTCAGGCCCTGGGCGTCCTTATAGACGCCAACGCCCAAGTCAAATTTGCGCGGGTTCGTATCCGAAGCGTAGGCCTCCATCAGGCCGAGAATCGGGTCGCCGGGCACTCGGCCGATGGCATCGAAATGCATTATTTACGGCCCTCGGCGTCTTTGGCCACTTCATCAGTGCGCGCGGCCATGATGAAGTCGTTGCGGTGCAGGCCTTTGATCGAGTGGCTCCACCAGGTCACGGTGACTTTGCCCCACTCGGTGAGCAGGCCAGGGTGGTGGCCTTCAGCCTCGGAGATTTCACCGACAGCATTGGTGAAGGCCAGGGCGGATTTGAAGTTTTTGAACAGGAAAACTTTTTCCAGCTGCATGACGCTGTCGCGAACTTCGATGTTCCAGTCAGGGATCTGCTTGATCAGTACCGGCAGTTCTTCGTCGCTGACTTGAGGAGCATCGGCGCGACAGGCTTCGCAATGGGCTTGGTTCAAAGTAGACATGGTGTATTCCTGAGTTCGGTTCTTATTGGAAACTACTATTTTTTTGAGCGCGCCGCGAGTGCTGTCGTTCTCAAGCCGCCTTGGGCTTAGGCGGGAATTTTGGTGCGTGCAAGCCCATTTGCATGCCGCGCTGGACCATTCCCATGATGTCTTCATGAGCCAGGTCGAACAGGCGCTTCAAGTCGGGCAAGACAAAGTACAGCGGTTGCAGAATGTCGATGCGATACGGCGTGCGCATGGCTTCCAACGGGTCAAAAGCCTGATGTTCGGGCTCCGAGGACAAGCTGTACACCGTTTCTTTGGGTGAGGAAAGAATACCGCCACCATAGATGCGTTGACCTTGCGGGGTGTCGACCAGGCCGAACTCGATGGTCATCCAGTACAGCCGCGCCAGGTAGACCCGTTCTTCCTTGGAGGCTTGCAGGCCAAGCTTGCCGTAGGTGTGGGTAAATTCGGCGAACCAGGGGTTGGTCAGCAGCGGACAGTGGCCGAAGATCTCGTGGAAAATGTCCGGCTCTTGCAGGTAATCCAGCTCTTCGCGGGTACGAATAAAGGTCGCTACCGGAAACTGCTTGTTGGCCAGCAATTCGAAAAAGGTCTGGAAGGGAATCAGCGCCGGAACCCGGGCGACTTGCCAGCCGGTGGTGGCGCCGAGCACCTTGTTGACTTCGCCGAGTTGCGGAATGCGGTCGTGAGGCAGGCCGATTTTTTCGATGCCGTCCAGGTATTCCTGGCACGCACGACCCTCGATCACTTTCAGTTGGCGAGTAATCAGCGTGTTCCACACCGCATGTTCTTCAGCGGGGTAGTCGATAAAACCTTGCGCATCGGGCTCGCGAGCCACGTAGTGCGTCTGCTTCATGCTGCTCTCCTACTAGGGGATTCGTTCTTGTTATGTCCTGCTATGCCCATAGAGATAGCGCAGAGAAGAACAAGTTGCAGCACCTCGGCTGGAGAGCAAGCAGGAATTTTCCCTGCTTTTCGTAAAGTTTTCGTTACGAAAAGGCCTGGATCCCATACTCATTGAGATCTGTCGGTTTGAAAAGGCCTGGAACTGTCACATAATCGTGACGACTAACTGAGCCAAACTGCAAAAAAATGGCGGGCTTTGCCTTAATGCCGATGTAGGAGCGAGCTTGCTCGCGATGAACTCAAGGGCGACGCGTTTATTCAGAAAACACGCGTTATCGTTAAAGTCCATCGCGAGCAAGCTCGGCTCCTACAAGGTGCAGCGTTCGCTTAACTGACTGGCATTTTCTCGACCTTCCAATTGCGGGCCTTTATATGCGTATCAAAGTCCACTGCCAGAACCGCATCGGCATCCTGCGTGACATTCTCAACCTGCTGGTGGAGTACGGGATCAACGTCGCCCGCGGCGAAGTCGGCGGCGAGCATGGCAACGCGATCTACCTGCATTGTCCGAACCTGATCAACATCCAGTTCCAGGCGCTGCGTCCGAAATTCGAGGCGATTGCCGGTGTGTTCGGCGTCAAGCGAGTAGGACTGATGCCCAGCGAACGTCGGCATATGGAACTCAACGCGCTGTTGGGTGCGCTGGAGTTTCCGGTGCTGTCCATTGACATGGGCGGCTCCATCGTTGCGGCGAACCGTGCTGCTGCACAGCTGCTCGGCGTGCGGGTGGATGAAGTGCCGGGGATTCCGCTGTCGCGCTATGCCGAAGATTTCGATTTGCCGGAGCTGGTTCGTGCTAACAAGTCGCGGATCAATGGCTTGCGGGTCAAGGTCAAGGGTGACGTGTTTTTGGCCGATATCGCGCCGCTGCAATCAGAGCACGATGACAGCGAAGCAATGGCCGGTGCTGTGCTGACGCTGCACCGGGCCGATCGGGTCGGTGAGCGTATCTACAATGTGCGCAAGCAGGAACTGCGCGGTTTCGACAGCATTTTCCAGAGTTCTAAAGTCATGGCTGCGGTGGTTCGCGAAGCGCGCCGCATGGCGCCGCTAGATGCGCCGCTGTTGATCGAAGGCGAAACCGGCACCGGCAAGGAATTGTTGGCGCGCGCCTGTCACCTGGCCAGCCCGCGTGGGCAATCACCGCTGATGGCACTCAACTGCGCGGGGTTGCCGGAGTCGATGGCCGAGACCGAGCTGTTCGGTTATGGCCCAGGTGCTTTCGAAGGCGCGCGGGCCGAAGGCAAACTCGGCCTGTTGGAGCTGACGGCCGGTGGCACGCTGTTTCTTGACGGGGTGGGGGAGATGAGCCCGCGCTTACAGGTCAAGCTGCTGCGCTTTCTGCAGGACGGTTGTTTCCGTCGGGTCGGCAGTGATGAAGAGGTCTATCTGGACGTGCGGGTGATCTGCGCGACTCAGGTCGATCTGTCTGAGTTGTGTGCTCGCGGTGAATTCCGCCAGGACCTCTACCATCGGCTCAATGTGCTGTCCCTGCATATCCCTCCGCTACGCGAATGCCTCGACGGTTTGACGCCGCTGGTGGAGCACTTCCTCGATCAGGCCAGCCGACAGATCGGTTGCCCTTTGCCGAAACTGGCGCCGGCGGCGATGGATCGGCTCAGCCACTACCATTGGCCGGGCAACGTTCGGCAGTTGGAAAACGTGCTGTTTCAGGCGGTTTCGCTATGTGAGGGGGGGACGGTCAAAGCCGAGCATATTCGTTTGCCGGACTACGGCGTGCGCCAACCGCTTGGCGATTTTTCGCTGGAAGGAGGGCTGGACGAGATTGTCGGGCGCTTCGAAAAAGCAGTGCTGGAACGGTTGTATTCGGAGCATCCGAGCAGTCGGCAATTGGGCAAGCGGCTTGGGGTTTCCCACACCACCATCGCCAACAAGTTGCGCGAGTATGAGGTGGGGAAGGGGGATAAGGATCCCGTTTAATGCGCAGGTTTTTCGTAGCAACAGGCGACTCTTTGTTTGATCCGAAATCAGGTCGGACCTTTTTACGACCGCTTCGCAGCCGAACGCAGGCTTCGCCAGCTGCTACAGGTTTTGTGCCCGCTTGAGAGTGTACCCAGGTCGATTTGCCACCAAGCGGCATAACTCCGCCGGTTTTTCGTCTTTGACACAATTCATAAATTCCCTCTGATCCCCTCAAGTCCTTTGTCTGCTTGCCCCAAGCCCCCAGAAAAAAAGTTGGTGCACTTATTGCTTGTGACTCAGCAGTACAGCGGTGGGCGGCAAACGTCCGGCAGACAGAGGAAAGACTGTGGACAAGTACCTTTACGTGGCAATGACCGGCGCCAGCCAGAATGCACTGGCGCAAAAGGCGCATGCCAACAATCTGGCGAACATCTCCACCAACGGTTTTCAGCGTGACCTGGAGCAGGCGCGTTCGATACCGGTGTTTGGTGACAGCTTTCCGGCGCGAGCGTTTGCTTTGTCCGAGCGTCCGGCAACTGATTTTACTGCCGGGGCCATGGTGGAAACCGGGCGCGACCTCGATGTGGCGGTGAGCGGCGACGGTTGGATTGCCGTGCAAACTCCCGATGGCAGCGAAGGTTATGTGCGCACCGCGAGCATGAACGTGGACGCCCTGGGCGTGCTGCGGGCCGGCAACGGTATGCCGGTGATGGGCAACGGTGGACCGATTGCCGTGCCGCCAGAGCAGAAAATCGAAGTCGGTCAGGACGGCACCATCAGTATCCGTGCGATGGGCGAAGGCCCACGGGTAATGGCTGAAGTCGACCGCATCAAGTTGGTCAGACCGGACCTCAAAAACATGACCAAGGGTCTGGATGGTTCGATCCACACCAAGGACGGCCAGCCGGTGCAGGCCGATGCCAGCGTGCAAGTAGTGTCCGGTTTCCTGGAGTCGAGCAACGTCAATGCCGTCGAAGAGATGACCTCGGTGCTGGCGCTGTCCAAGCAGTTCGAGTTGCACATCAAAATGATGAACACCGCCAAAGACGATGACCAGGCCATGGCTCGGGTCTTGCAGATCAGCTAATTATCAGAACGTAGCGCCGTAAAACAGGCGCACGAGGAGAATTAAATGCTTCCGGCTCTATGGGTTGCCAAAACAGGTCTGTCCGCACAGGACACCAACCTCACGACTATTTCCAACAACCTGGCGAACGTGTCGACCACGGGTTTCAAGCGTGACCGTGCCGAGTTCCAGGACTTGTTGTACCAGATCAAACGCCAGCCTGGTGCCCAGTCGACCCAGGACAGCTCGCTGCCGTCGGGCCTGCAAGTGGGTACCGGTGTGCGCATTGTCGGCACTCAGAAGAACTTCACCGCCGGTAGCCTGCAAACCACCGAGCAGCCGCTGGACATGGCCGTTAACGGTCGCGGCTTCTTCCAGATCCTGCAACCCGATGGCACGACTTCCTATACCCGTGACGGTACTTTCCACCTGGACTCTAACGGCCAGATCGTGACGGCCAACGGCTTCGCTCTGGAGCCGGCGATCGTCGTTCCAAACAATGCGCAAACCTTCACCATAGGCCAGGACGGTACCGTTTCGATCACCACCGCCGGTAGCGCTGCGTCGCAAGTGATCGGCAACCTGCAAACTGCCGACTTCATCAACCCGGCCGGTCTGCAAGCGGTGGGTAGCAACCTGTTCCTGGAAACTGCTGCCAGCGGCGCGCCGCAAATTGGTACGCCAGGCCTCAACGGTTTCGGTACCACGCTGCAGAACACCCTGGAAACCTCGAACGTCAGCACCGTTGAGGAGATGGTCAACATGATCACCACTCAGCGCGCTTACGAGATGAACTCCAAGGTGATCTCCACCGCCGACCAGATGCTCTCGCACTTAACGCAGAATCTGTAATCAAGTCTATGAGGCGGCCTGAGGTCGCCTGCAACACCGTGAGGTAGGGTCATGAATCGGTTTGTTTCTGTTCTAACACTGAGTGGGATCGCTGTGCTCGCGGGCTGTGTTGCCCCGACGCCGAAGCCCAATGACCCTTACTACGCGCCGGTGTTGCCGCGCACACCATTGCCTGCTGCGGCGAACAATGGTTCGATCTATCAGGCCGGTTTCGAGCAGAACCTGTACGGCGACCGCAAGGCGTTCCGGGTCGGTGACATCATCACCATCACCCTGAACGAGAAAACCCAAGCCAGTAAAAATGCCAACTCGCAACTGGCCAAGACCAGCAAGACCAACATTGGCCTGTCCTCGCTGTTCGGTGGTGTGCCCAACACCAATAACCCGTTGGGCAGTGGCGATTTGAGTCTGGACGCCAGCTACAGCGGTGACCGCGCGACCAAGGGTGACAGTAAGGCGGGGCAGGGCAACAGCCTGACCGGTTCGATCACCGTGACCGTCGCCGACGTATTGCCTAACGGCATCATCGCTGTGCGCGGCGAGAAGTGGATGACCCTCAATACCGGTGACGAGCTGGTGCGGATTGCCGGTCTGGTGCGGGCTGACGATATTGCCACCGACAATACTGTGTCTTCGACCCGGATCGCCGATGCGCGCATCACGTACTCGGGTACCGGTTCGTTTGCCGATGCGAGTCAGCCAGGTTGGTTCGACCGTTTCTTCCTCAGCCCGCTGTTCCCTTTCTAGGTGATGAAACTTCCCATGTTGAATTTCAAGCACCTGATGGCGGCCATGCTGTTGCTGACTGCAGCCTTCGGCGCTCATGCCGAGCGGTTGAAGGATATCGCGAGTATTTCGGGCGTACGTTCCAACCAATTGATCGGCTACGGCCTGGTCGTCGGGCTTAACGGCACGGGCGACCAGACCACGCAAACCCCGTTCACCTTGCAGACCTTCAACAACATGCTGTCGCAGTTCGGCATCAAGGTGCCGGCAGGCTCCGGCAACGTGCAGTTGAAGAACGTCGCAGCGGTATCGATCAGTGCGGATTTGCCGGCGTTCGCCAAGCCGGGGCAACTGGTGGATATCACCGTGTCTTCCATCGGTAACTCCAAGAGCCTGCGTGGCGGCACCTTGCTGCTGACGCCGCTCAAAGGTATTGACGGCAACGTCTACGCCATCGCTCAGGGCAATCTGGTGGTCGGTGGTTTTGATGCTGAAGGTCGTGATGGTTCGAAGATCACCGTCAACGTTCCATCGGCCGGCCGGATTCCAGGTGGTGCCTCTGTCGAACGTGCGGTGCCGAGCGGTTTCAATCAGGGCAACAGCCTGACCCTCAACCTCAACCGTTCAGACTTCACTACCGCCAAGCGCGTCGTCGACAAGATCAATAATTTGCTTGGCCCTGGCGTCGCTCAGGCCATCGATGGCGGTTCGATTCGGGTGACTGCGCCGCTGGATCCTGGCCAGCGCGTCGACTACCTGTCGATCCTGGAAAACCTCGAAGTCGATCCGGGTCAGGCGGTGGCCAAGGTCATTATCAATTCGCGCACTGGCACCATCGTGATCGGGCAGAACGTCAAGGTTTCACCGGCCGCCGTGACCCACGGCAGCCTGACCGTGACCATCACCGAAGACCCGATTGTCAGCCAGCCAGGACCTCTGTCCAACGGTCAAACGGCAGTGGTGCCGCGTTCGCGGGTCAATGCCCAGCAAGAAGCCAAGCCAATGTTCAAATTCGGTCCGGGCACCACGCTGGACGAAATCGTCCGAGCGGTGAACCAGGTCGGCGCAGCGCCGGGTGACTTGATGGCAATCCTCGAAGCCTTGAAACAGGCCGGCGCGTTGCAAGCCGACCTGATCGTGATTTGAGGTAGCGGCCATGGATATTCGCAAGAGCGGTCTGGTTTCCAGTGGGGATTCGGGGGCTTACTCCGACCTCAACCGGCTTAATCAGCTCAAGGTCGGCGACAAAAACAGCGATGCGAACATGCGCAAGGTGGCGCAGGAATTCGAATCGTTGTTTCTCGGCGAAATGCTCAAGTCCATGCGCTCGGCCACCGAGACGCTGGGTAAGGACAATCCGCTCAACACGCCGGCAGCCAAGCAGTATCAGGAAATGTACGACCAGCAACTGGCGATTTCCATGTCTCGCCAAGGCGGTGGTATCGGCCTCGCGGATGTGCTGATGCGCCAGATGTCGAAAACCAAATCGACCGCCGCCGCTGCGCCGACCACGTTGCCCGGTGCGACTGACGTTGCCAGGACGCCGACGCCCATCGCCGCCGGTACCAGTGCGACAGGCGGACCGCTGACACGGCTCAATGGCCAGCGTCCGCTCTGGGCATCGCGTGCTGTTGATCCGCATAAAACCTCTGATGGTTCTGCGCATAACGATATGGCGCTGCTCAATCAGCGTCGTCTGTCGCTGCCGAGCAAGCTGACCGATCGCTTGTTGGCCGGGATAGTGCCGTCGTCTGCGACCGCGTCTGTGGCCACCCACAAAACCACCTTGCCGAACCGCACCACCGCGGCCACCGATGCGGTGATCAAAGGTGATTGGCAGGCTGCGCAAAGCTATGCCGCGCCACGCGGGCGGATGCAGATTTACGGTCGTGCCGTGGCGCAGCCGCCATTGGCACCGGCCAAACAGGCGTTCAGTTCCGCAGATGACTTCGTCGCCACCATGCTGCCAATGGCGCAGCAGGCGGCTGAACGGATCGGCGTCGACCCGCGCTATCTGGTGGCCCAGGCGGCGCTGGAAACCGGTTGGGGTAAATCGGTCATGCGTCAGCAGGACGGTACCAGCAGTCACAACCTGTTCGGCATCAAGGCGACGAGCAGTTGGCAGGGGCCTCAGGCCCGCGCAATCACCAGCGAATTCAGAAATGGCGAGATGGTCAAGGAGACGGCTGAGTTCCGTTCCTATGACTCTTACCAGGACAGCTTCCATGACTTGGTGACCATGCTGCAAAGCAATAATCGCTATCAAGATGTGCTGAAGTCGGCCGATAACCCTGAACAATTTGTACGCGAGTTGCAAAAAGCCGGGTATGCAACCGACCCGGACTACGCAAGCAAGATTTCGCAGATAGCCAAGCAGATGAAGAGTTACCAGAACTACGCTGCGGCGGGCGTTTCCACCACGCCTTTATAGACATAAGGTATAAGGTCTGAACCATGAGTTTGCTCAATATCGGGATGTCGGGGCTCAATGCGAGTCAATCGTCGTTGGCCACTGTTGGTAATAACATTGCCAACGCCAACACCGCGGGTTACTCACGTCAGCAAACCGTCCAGAGCAGCAGTGCTTCTCAACAGTACGGTAACGTGTTTATCGGCAGCGGCACGACCCTGGCGGATGTGCGTCGGGTGTATAACGCCTACCTCGATAAACAGTTGCAGACCACCACCTCGCTCAATGGCGATACCAAGGCGTACCTCGACCAGATCGGTACGGTTGATAAGCTTCTGTCCGATAAGTCCACGGGCATCAGTGCGGTTCTGAGCAGCTTTTTTGCTTCGCTGCAGACCTCGGCGGCGGCCCCGGATAATGTGTCGTCCAGACAGTTGCTATTGACCAGTGCGCAGACGCTGAGTAACCGTTTTAACGCCATATCGTCGCAATTGAATCAGCAGAACCAGGGCGTCAACGCCCAGTTGGGCACCTTGGCCGGGCAGGTTAATCAGCTGGCTTCATCCATTGCTTCGCTGAACCAGCAGATTACCCAGTCGACGACGTCGGGCAGCGGTCCCGCGAACCTGCTGGATGCGCGCAATGAGGCGGTTCGTTCGTTGAATGAGCTGGTTGGCGTGACGGTCAACGAGCGCGACGGCAACTATGATATTTCGCTTGGGACGGGGCAGTTGCTGGTCCTCGGCAGTAGCACTAACACGATGTCGGTGGGCCCAGGTCCAGTAGACAAGAGCCAGTACAGCATTCAAATCAAGAACCCCCAGTCCAGCGCTGATGTGACTTCGGTGATTACCGGAGGGCAAATCGGTGGTTTGCTGCGCTATCGCGACGATGCGCTGGCGCCGGCCATAAACGATCTTGGGCGCACCGCGCTAGTGGTTGCAGGTGCCATCAACAGTCAGTTGGGGCAAGGCCTGGACGCCAATGGTGAATTCGGCGCAGCGCTGTTCTCCAACATCAACAGCCCGGGGGCCGTCAGCCAGCGCAGTCTTGCGGCGAATGGAAATAGTCCAGGCTCCGGTAACCTGGATGTCAGCATCAGCAATACCAGTGCGCTGTCCACCTACGATTATAACGTCACCTTCAGCAGTGCTACGCAGTACAGCGTCAATCGCTCCGACGGTAAAGCCATGGGGGCGTTCGACCTGTCGACCAATCCGCCGCCGGTGATCGACGGCTTCAGCTTGGCACTCAATGGCGGGGCTCTCCGTGCTGGCGACAGCTTCAAGGTCGTACCAACCCGTGCCGGCGCGACCTCCATCGGCGCCCCGCTGACGGATGCCAGCAAACTCGCATTTGCAGGGCCGCTGTCGACCACCGGGAACACAGGCAATGATGGCACCGGCACCATTACCCAGCCGTCCTTGACTACTCCGCTGGATATCTACAGCGGCGCAGGCCTGGCCGAGTTACAAGGGGCCATCGAGCACTCGATGCCGGTCAAGATGGCATTTGACGCGGCCAGTGGCGGCACTCAGGCCTACAACGTCTATGACGCCAAGGGCACGAAGATTGGCACGGGCAGCATTATTCCTGGCCAGAGCAACAATCTGACGATCAGTGTGCCGATGCTTGACCCCGCCGGAAACCCGATCCTCGATGCCGCCAACAACCCCAAGACCTTCAGTTTCGATACCAGTATTGGCGGCTCGCCGGCCAAGGGCGACAGCTACACCATCTCGTTCAATGCCGAGGGCAAGTCGGACAACCGTAACGCCAATGCGCTGCTCGATTTGCAGACCAAGGCCACGGTGGGGGTGACCGCAGGCAATGCCGGTGTCAGCCTGACGACGGCCTACAGTCGTCTGGTGGAGCACGTGGGGGCGCAAGCCAGCCAGGCCAGTGTGGACGACACGGCCACCAGCGCGATTCTGACTCAGGCCAAGGCCAGCCGAAACTCGGTGACCCAGGTAAACCTGGATGACGAGGCCGCTGACCTGGTCAAGTTCCAGCAGTACTACACCGCGTCGTCGCAGATTATTAAAGCCGCGCAAGAAACTTTCAGTACGCTGATCAACAGTCTTTAAGGGAATAGTCGACGATGCGAATTTCTACCGCTCAGTATTTCGAGTCCAGCGCGGCCAAGTACCAGAATAACTTCTCCAGTATCGTCAAGACGCAGGAGCAAATAAGCTCCGGCGTGCGCATCCAGACCGCTGCGGATGATCCGGTGGGGGCTGCCAAGTTGTTGCTGCTGCAACAACAGAAAGACATGCTCGGCCAATTCAGCGGCAATATGAGCAGCCTCAAAAACTCCCTGAGCAATGAAGAGAGCGTGCTCGACAGCGTCAATACCTCGTTGCAGCGAGCGCGTGAACTGGCGATCCAGGCCGGTAACGGTGGCCTCAGCGATGCAGACCGAAAATCCATCGGCAGCGAGATCGGCCAGATTGAAAAGCAGGTCATGGGCCTGCTCAACAGCAAGGACTCCTCGGGTCAGTACATGTTTTCCGGTTCGAAGAGCTCGACGCCACCCTATGTTCGCAACAATGACGGTACTTATACCTACCAGGGTGACGAGACCCCGCTGAGCCTGCAGGTGTCGGATACCTTGTCGATAGCCTCCAATGACACCGGCAAGACTATTCTGGAAGGGGCGCCCAACTCGGGCCGCACCCAGGCCACCTTGCAGCCGCCCTCGATCAATGATGGCACGGTCTCGGTCTCGGCTGGCTTGTTGACCTCGAACTCGACCTATCAAAAAGGCTTCACTGCCGGGCAGCCTTATACGGTAGCGTTCACCAGCAGCACCCAGTACACCGTGACTGATGCCGCTGGCACCGATGTGACCTCCGAAATCCCCGGCAACGGGATTTTCGATTCGAAGAAGGAAGGGTCATCGAGCATCAGTCTGCGGGGGGTGACCTTCGATATCAGCCTCAATCTCAAGGACAACGATCCCACCCCGGATGCGACGGTCAATGGGCATGTCTTCACACTGCAGACCAAGCCCGACAGCTTTAATGCTTCGCGCACCCCGAGCAACACCTCCACCGCGCAGGTGACGGGGGCCAACGTGACGAACCAGGCGGCTTACGCCAGCACCTTCCCGAGCAGCGGCGCGGTCATCAAATTCACCAATGCCACTGACTATGCGGTTTACGCCCAGCCCTTGAGCGCCAACAGCAAGGCCATCGCGACGGGAACCATGGCCGGTACCTCGATTACCGAGGCCGGGGTGACCTTTGACGTCACTGGCACGCCGAACCCGGGCGATCAATTTGTGGTCGGCGCCAGCAGCCATAAAAGCCAGAGCGCGCTGGAGACCTTGGGCCAGCTGCGTAAAGCGCTGGAAACACCGTCCGACGGCGACGTGGTGGCTCAGCTCAAGCTCAAGGACTCGGTGAATGCGGCGATCGGCAACCTGTCCAATGCTACTGATCATGTCGATAACGTACGCGGGTCAATTGGTGCGCGGATGAACGCCATTGATACCCAGGACTCCGAGAACACCAGTCTGGACATGGCCAACACCAGTACCCAGTCGTCCATCGCCGATACCGATGTCGCGAAGGCGTCCATCGACCTGGCGTTCCAGCAGTCGTTGTTGCAAGCCTCGCAGCTGGCCTTTGTGAAAATCGCCCAACTGAGCCTGTTCAGCAAGCTCTGAGCCGCGCTTATGCCCTTAAGTTAAGGTGATGACATTTTCAGCGTTTCACAGGTCCAGATGTGGGGGCGGGTCGGGCCCGCTCCTACATTAGATTTTCTTTGCATCAAACCCGTGGATTTTCCTGCTGTCCTGCCTTCTGTTTGCTTGCCGGTTGGGTGCGCAAACGCCTGGTCGATGGTGTCTGCAGCGCTGGCGGTTTTGCACAAAGCACGCAAAATGAGTGACCTATGAGTCATAAAGCGCATCTTCACTGTATCGTGTGAAAAGGATGGACGGATGCCGGGCCTCTGCAGGGTCGATTTTCATGGTGTTGGCATCCAATTGCGGCGCATCTTTGCGCGGTGAACCTCCTTAATTGTCAGCGCCACTCGATCGTGCGAGCGGTGATCTCCAGTTATTTAGTATTGGGAAGCCACAATGATTGGCATAAAAAGCATCGCCAGTTACGTGCCAGCGAGCGGGCTTGATAACTACGCCCAGGGCGCGAAGTTCGATAAAGACGAAGAGTTCATCCTGGGCAAGATTGGTTCGGCATTTCTGCCGCGCAAGGATGCCGCCCAAGAAACCTCCGACCTGTGCGTCGAGGCGGTCAACGCGCTGTTCGCGAACAACCCAGAGCTCAAGCGCGAATCTATCGACGTGCTGATCGTCGTCACCCAGAACGGTGACGAAGAAGGCCTGCCCCATACCTCGGCCATCGTCCAGGACAAGCTGGGTCTGTCGACTAATGTCGCGGCCTTCGATATCTCCCTGGGCTGCTCTGGCTACGTTTACGGGATCTATGCACTCAAAGGCTTCATGGAAGCCACAGGGCTGAAAAATGGCCTGCTGGTAACCGCTGACCCTTATTCGAAAATCGTCGACCCGCAAGACCGTAACACCACCATGTTGTTCGGCGATGCCGCCACCGCAACCTGGATGGGCGAAGACGCTCCCTGGCAGTTGGGCAAAGCCAAGTTCGGCACTGACGGTTCCGGCGCGCCGCACCTGAAGGTCAGTGACGGGGTGTTTTTCATGAATGGCCGTCAGGTGTTCAACTTCGCGCTGCTGAAAGTACCGGCCCATCTGCATGAGTTGCTCAGCGAGTCGGACCTCAAGCCTGAAGACATCGACGCTTTCTGTATCCATCAGGGCAGTGCGGCAATTGTCGATGCGGTGGCGCGCCGTTTCGAGGGAGAGCCAGAGAAGTTCATCAAGGACATGGTCGAGACCGGTAACACTATTTCCTCGAGCATTCCTCTGCTGCTGGAAAAGCACGTACTCGACGCTTCGTGGTCGCGTGTGGCGCTAAGCGGTTTCGGTGTGGGCCTGTCTTGGGGCTCGGCGATTATCTATCGCCCTTGATGCCTTAACCGAGTAACAACAAAAACGCCCAGGGTCGAAAGACCTTGGGCGTTTTGCGTTTTAGAGTAGGTGTTTTTTTCAGGCCGTCACGGTCTTGATGCAACGGGAATCTAATAATGTGGGAGCGGGCTTGCTCGCGATGGAAGCGACTCGGTACATCTGGAAAACCGCGCTGCCTGCATCGCGAGCAAGCCCGCTCCCACATCTATGGTTACCCCCTTTTCTACAATACTGTTTTTGATGCGTGGCTGGCTTGCTTTCATCTATCCGGCGTCTGAGTGGGGTGGTGGCCCCGCGCCTCGATGAGAATCGATGCCCGACGATCCTAATTACTAGAACGGCCTTTCAGCCGTATGGGAGCTCAGGGTTGTCGTCAGGCCG
>NZ_JBVASJ010000038.1:0-52994 GCF_057813935.1 Pseudomonas sp. F220 | reverse complement strand
GTGGTGGATATCAAGCCACAAAAAATGAAGTAGCTGCGCCGCGAACGGCCTCCGCGCCGGCATGATTTGATTCCTCCCCACCTCAGGCGCCGCCTGTTTGGATAGGTGGGGTTTATGGATCAGTTACTGTTCTACGCCATCGTTATAACGTCACCAGCAATCTACACCGCGCGAGAATCTGCTCGTCATCGCACTAATGCTGATAGGGCCAGGCAGACTGAACTCGAGCTCGCTTCGATTGGGCCATTCATTGAGCTGCTACCAGAGGATAGTAAGGTGGCAATCCGAACCGGGCTCACATCAAGCTATTTTGGTCGGACTACGGAGGCGCATACAGTCAGCAGTCCTCTTGATCCGGAACAATTCAAAAATCTCCTCGAGGTATTGAAGGCGGTAAAGCCAAAATGAGTAGGTGAGTGACCGCCTTTGGCCGATTTCTGCCTGTCGCGACCGGCTGAAAACGACCCAAGGCGGCCATTCGTCGAGGACAGTTCTCAATCCACCTGACGAAGCAAAGATGGATTGAAAACCGGAAGCGATTAACCTCGACTGATGACCGCCTTAGATTTTATAGAAACTCCCCCCATGGATCCGTGGGGGGAGCACATTGTATGATCAGATTCAGGCGGCTATATCAATTTTACATTATTGATTAAACCAATTTTGGCGGCCACTTAAAAAGATTATAGAAGGAGACCAAGGCGAGCATAAAAATAAGCGACCGACATGTCAGACTTACCTTTGGTAAGGGGGGATTTCTTTATTTCAGCATTTAGGAGTCGAAGAGAAGACATTTCTCTATCTTCCTTGCCGCGCAACCTCCAAGATAATGAGCTATATCGATAAAGCTGCAAGAGATTATGGATCTCTTTATCGGCAGAAAAAATGTGCCACAGAACGTCATGGCATTTATTGAATTGCGTATAAAAGCCTTCGTTATAAAGGTAGTGATAGATTTTAATTAATTCATTTTTGTCTTGAAGGGTCAAGAGTATTTGCCCTTCTGTTGCAAGCGATCCCACCGAAATCATTCCGCGCATCACATTGTAGTGGTCATTATTCTGCTTGGCCTCCCTAACTAGCTTATAGAGAGTGTCGGCTTTTTGGTCGGGGTCAGAAATTGACTTTATTCTTGAGAATCCAATATTAAATGCGACGGTTAGAGCGTTTTGCTTTCTCGCCTTTGCCTCTAATTTATCGAGCCTGGAATTTATATCGACCACTTCTTCAGAGTTTTCGAGAATGATTTGATTGGCGGTTAATGCACTAGATCCACGGGGCTCCAGGGAGATGATTTTTTTCGCATATTCTATGGCCTCCAATCCTTGGTCTAAATAATTGAAGCAATGAGCCAGGTTTAGATAAATGCTTATTTTTGTGGTTTTGTCAGATATACCGGGCAGTACCGCGAGCAGCATCTCCTTAGCTTTTTCAGAGGCGCTCTTACCATCTATCATGCGCAGGGCTTTTGCATGCAGATAGACCGAAAATTCATATGAATTCGAGGTGACTTTTCCTTCTAGCATTGGAAGTATATAGTCGAATAACTCGATTGCACTTTTGAAATAGTCTCCTCTTAATAGCGCAGCACCATGCGCAGATACCAGTTGCATGGCGGCCTGAAGCTTGCGACTATTATCCGCGGCTTCAGTTACTATCTGCATGATGATTGTTCTTGCGTTGTGCATCTCTGCAACAGCTTTATTAGGCTGGTCGAATCGATAAGCAGTTGGGGGCTTGCTTTGACCACTTGCCCAGTCTGATCCGAAATAAAGCTTGGCCGCAGCATCATTCAGACGCTTTAACTCAGCAGAATCTAAATTGGCATGTAGCCACTCTCTCGCAGCGCGAGTAATTATTAGTCGCTTCGGCCTATCAGTGCCGCCACCTCTGTCGAACTGTTCTATTTCTTCGGCGTACAACAACCCGCGCTGCTGAAGTATCTGTGCGTGAGCATAGAATACAGGCTTAGTCTTATCGAAGTGTTTAATTCGACTCAGTTCCTCGCCGTGTGAGAAAACAGAAAGTGCTTTTAGGAGGACGTAAGAGCGCTTGAGTGTCTCGTCTTTTGATTCAGATAATTCAAGAATTGCCCTTTGCAATAGCCCGGCAGGCAAAGCTGAAACCCCAGAAGGCGAAGTTGTAATTTCACTCACTGACGCTACACTGAGACTTCTTAGGTCCGTTTCTATTAAATTTGGCAAGCCATCTGTATGATTGTAAATCCTCAAGATATCTTCTGGGCTTAGAGCTTGCGCTGACCCCAAATGGTGGTTTTCAATAAAGAACCTAGTGTCTGCTTTATCCAGAGCAGTAATTTCGACAAAATCAAGATCGCTTGCGGTAGGCTTGAGCCGGCTACGCAATATAACTTTTAATGTTGGGCAGTATGATAGTACAATGCCCGCCAGCTCTTCTAGGTCGTATTGTAGCTTTAAGGACTCATCGATATCGTCGGAGAACGGAATGTCATCCAGAAGTAGATATGCATCTTGCTGTGTGGAAAGCGCTCCACATAATGACTCAAAGCTAAATCCGTATTTTATTCTGATGTCTTGATAGAATTCGCTTCGATTAACGTAGTCACACATGTCTATTTTATAGACTTGGCATTTGGCCGCTGATATTCTTTTCTGAGTGGACCAAATAAATCCGTTTTCGCCCATTCCCCAGTCGGCGGCTAGCCAAAGCCGCCTCGAATTAGTCAGAATCTTACGAGCCTGCTCTTGTTGTATGAGCCGTACGCCCATTGCCTCAGGAGCGGCTGGAAGTATAACAGTCAGATTGTCTATATTGGCTTTCAGCTCACCGCTTGTGATTTCATTTGAAATAATCGTATCTGAAAACTTGTTCTCTAACTGCGACTGATTAATAGGCTCTTGTCGTCGATTAAGTTCAAAAGAGTGTGCGATATAATTATCATTGTTAATTGGAAGCGTCATGTCTGGGCCCATGACCCGCTCCCCGGTACCGTGTATCACACGAGACGCACGTGGCCATATTTCCAAATTGGCAATAGAGCCATCTATAATTTTTATCGAGTTGAAGGAGTATCCATGCGCTCTCTGAATGTTATCTCCAAATGTCTCTAAGCCGAATAGAGATGCACTTTGCATGGATCTTTTTGGAAGAGCACCTAAGTGAGTTTTTTGAATGACAGCCGGCTCATGCATGTGTCCATAAAGGTGTGCATCAAATCTGCCGCCGATATCTATGTCCTGATTGAAAAGACTCAAGCTGTCTGCATGCAACCAGTCAAGTGGGTGATGCGTGACTAAAAAATTTAGTACATTTTTTTTTGCCCAATCTGACGGCTTATTGTCGGTGATTTCAAGAAGCTGTCGTGGATCTATATGTAAACGTCCTTTGAAATCACCGGCTGCTACTTGTAACCATGTCGAGTTGAGCCCAATAAATCCTACTCGAAAATCGTCTTTTTCATATACCGCAGACACATCGCCAGGAAATGCGCCGAAAACTCCGGATAGCAAGGGGATTCCAATTTTCTCCAACCCATCCAGCCAATTCGTGTAGTTTGAAAAATAGTCGCCTACAGTTTTTCGATAAATATCACCCTTGGCACCCCAAAAATCCGCTCTTAGTTCTCCTAGGTCCCACCATCTTGTTAACGCAAGACACGTTGGATCAATGCTTCCTGGACGAGCCAAGTCATGATTTCCAGGCACACAAAATAATTTTGGCGCGAAGCCGTTTTCATTAAATATTTGCCATAGTTCTCTGATAATCTCATTGAGAACTTCGTATTCTTCAGGTGTCCCCTTCTGAGTTAGATCACCTGAAAAAACAACAACGTCCCAACTTTGGTGTTTTTTTATCAAGTATCTAAGGTCATCATGGATTTTGTCCCTCAACGATGGCCACATCCAAGATTGATTTTTCATTCCTGCATGAAGATCGCTGAGATGAAGCCAAGAAAATGAGGATGTCAAGTGATGGTCCTTATCGAATTGATAAATTTGTGAAAAAGTGCCCGTGCGTTGTTATCCAGATCACAAGTGGGTGCTCAGTCAAGTACAAAACTCGTATTGCCCTGAGTGGGTGTACTGGAGCTTGCGAGAAAACGAGCTGACTGAAGCGGTCAACAGCATTTCACTGGGGTGGCAATCTAATATCAGGAACCTACGTGCAGATGCAATAGCACCGTAGTCGAGAGAAGGTACCAAGGGGGAGGTCTGAACTGGGTGGTGAAGTCTTTATCTCCGCGTTGGAAATCTGCAACGCGATTGCGAGAGTTGACCTTTAGCAGCGTATACGTTGCTTTCATCCGTTTTGGGCCGGGAGTGTTCGGGGTCGGACGTCCCCCTTTTGGCCGATTGGAGCCGGTCACGACTGGCACTTGATGACTTTAAACTCCTCTGCGTCGTCTATGGCTCCAGAAAACAAATCTGCCCCTTTCTAAAAACCCGCATCACTGCGGGTTTTCTTTATTTCAGGTCGCGAGCAAACAATCTCAGGTTTTCTCCATCCCTCGCATCTCAATCACCCCAAACACATCAGTGATGTCCTGAATCATCAGACGGGCGACGTTGGCGACGGTGTTGATATCGCGCTCGGCGTGGTCGGGCAGGTTGGTGCAGGCCATCAGGGTCAGGTAGTTGAGGACGGTATACAGACGTTCGCTGACGCAGGCATGCAAGTCTCGCAGCGGGGCGTGGCTATCAATCATCAGGACGGGAACGTCGGTGGATATGGTGGTGAAGGGGATGAAGCGGTCGGGCGGATTTTGGGTAGTCATAGTGTGAATCCTTTCAAGAAAAGAATTGCCACCGTTCGCTGCGAAACAAATTGGGTGGCAGCTGTACGCGGGTTCGCAGACCGAGGAAAGAATCAAACCCGGCAGACCCGAAGGTCTCCCACGCACAGCCGCCATAAAACGAAACGCAGACGAAACTCGCCTGTGCTGCCTTTTGACGGTGCTGAATGATTATTTCTGTAGGGCTGCGAAACCCTGTCGCTGACCAGAGTCAGCAGACGAAGCGAACTATAAGCGGCGGACTTGTTGGGGTGCAACCCGACTGCTCGATGGTTGCGCAGTTCCTGTGGCGAGAGAGCTTGCTCCTGCTAGAGCGCGAAGCGGTCGCAATGTGGCTGATCCATGGGGTCAGGCCATGCATGGTCGGAGATTTTAAGGCTACTTCGCAGCCGAAGGGGAGCAAGCTCCCTCGCCACAAATGCTTCATTTCCCACAGGCTTTTCGGTCAATCGGCAACTCAGTTTTTCCAGTCAGAGCGGACGGAAAAGAGGACAGGTTTATTTACCATACTGGTGGGTTCCATCTCCAATATTCGGCAAAACTTTCACCCATAAAAAATGGGCACCCAACCTGGTTGGTATGCCCATCTTAAATACCGCTCTCCCGCTATTTTGGGAGTACGCATCCGTTACGGATTGACGCTGTCTTTCAGCGATTTGCCCGGCTTGAAGGCAACGGTGTTGCTTGCCTTGATTTTCACAGGCTCACCGGTTTGCGGGTTTTTACCGGTGCGGGCGCCACGGTGGCGTTGCAGGAAGGTGCCGAAACCTACCAGGGTGACGCTGTCTTTACGGTGCAGAGCGCCGGTGATTTCTTCAAGAACGGCGTTGAGAACACGACCGGCCTGTTCTTTAGTGAGATCAGCTTTTTCAGCAATGGCGGCTGCGAGATCTGGTTTACGCATAGTGAAGCCTCTTTGACGGTTTTTTGTTGTTATGTCCGTGCTGTTCTTCCGGAACAGCGCCCAAGGCGCCGCAGGCTCTACTCTGCGGCAGACGGGAATGAGGATGGCACGCGGACAGGAGCGGCGCCAGTCTCCCCGCGACCTTTGTAAGGGCAAAAGTGTGGCGAATCCGACAGAACGACCCGTATTTACGCCAGAAGCGCTGGAAGTTCCTTGTTTAGAGCGAGTTTTTCCATCACTGCACTGCCGGTCAGGGCATAGCCCAGCAGTTTGCCGCTGGCGTCGCGGCACAGCGCTTTGATATCGGAGCCTTGGCCTTCGACCGTCCAAATGCCCTCCGAACCCCGTGGCGGTGGCGAGACAACCAGCGGGCAAACCGGCGTTTTCACGGTAATCGGCATGGCGCCATAGTTGACGACAGTCGGGTTGCCGGCCAGGGTCTGGGCCAGCGCACGGGCGCAACTCATCAGCGGCATGACGTACAGCAGGTTGAGCCCGTCGACTTCGGCGCAGTCGCCCAGGGCATAGATATTGGCGTGGGAGGTCTTCAGGTGACGATCGACCACTACGCCACGATTGACGACTAAGCCCGCTGCCGCCGCCAGATCGATACGCGGGCGCAGGCCTATGGCTGACACGACGACATCACAAGGGATGATCTGACCGTCGGAGAGGTGAGCCTCAAGCCCGTCCGCGGCGCGCTGCAAGCGGTTGAGCACCGGCCCTAGGTGGAAACGTGCGCCCAGGCTTTCCAGCCCGGCCTGAACAGCCGCAGCGGCGGCCGGATGCAGCAAGGTCGGCATCACTTGCTCGCACGGCGCCACCAGTTGCACTTCATAGCCGCCGAGGATCAGGTCGTTGGCGAACTCACAGCCGATCAGGCCAGCGCCGAGCAACAGTACCCGGCGTTTGCCGGCGGCCGCAGCGCGAAAGCGTGCGTAATCTTCGAGGTCATTGATCGGGAAGATCGCTTCCGGGGCGTCGCCTTCCACGGGCACCCGCACGGTTTCCGCGCCCCAAGCCAGGATCAGATCGCGATACACCACCGCTTCTTCGCCGATCCACAGGCGCTTGTGGCCCGGATCGATGCCGCTGATGCGGGTATGGGTGCGGACTTCGGCCTTGAGTTGCTCGGCCATGGTCCCGGGTTCAGCCATGCTCAGGCCGTCAGCGTCCTTGTTTTTGCCAAACCCCGTGGAGAGCATTGGCTTGGAGTAAGAGCGACCATCATCTGCGGTAATCAGCAGCAGTGGGGTTTCGCCATCGATTTTGCGAAACTCCCGGGCCAGGTTGTAGCCAGCCAGCCCAGTGCCGACGATCACGACAGGTGCGTTCATCCCTTTCTCCATTTTGTGTTCAATAGATTCAAAAAGCTGCGATCAACCGATTTCGATCATCTCGAAATCCATTTTGCCAACGCCGCAGTCCGGGCACAGCCAGTCTGCGGGCACGTCTTGCCACAGGGTACCGGGTGCGATGCCGTCGTCTGGCCAACCGTCAGCCTCGTTGTAAATCAGGCCACAGACCACACATTGCCACTTCTTCATTACGTGTTTCCTCAGGTTTTCGGGCTATCGCTGGCGCGGACGGTCGATGGGTAATGGGAGATGACACTTGGGTCGCCGTCCGGCTCAGGGCGTTTTGTACTGATCGGGATCGACAGATGCAAGCACGTTCGACACACGGGCCTGACCCGATCAGGCTAAATCGCTGATCAACATGGTAAGCTCGCCGCCTCATTTGCTGCCAATAATGACTCACTGTGCCGCACTCAACGCCCCCTACCCTTGCCCCCGTCTGGCTGCCCCACAGCCGGCTGACGCCCCTCCCCGACGCGCAAACCCTCGACTGGTTGTTCGATGAAGGCTCTCTGACCCGCCGCCTGACCCGGCTGTCGAATGACGGTTTCAGTGTCACGCCGCTGTTCGAGGGCTGGCAGATTTTGCGTGACGATGAATGCGCCGCGCTGGAGCTGCCCGCAGAAAGTGAGGGCTGGGCCCGCGAGGTGTATTTGCGTGGTCATGGTGAGGCTTGGGTCTTTGCCCGCAGCGTGGCGGCGCGCAGTGCCTTGCAGGATGGCGGGCTGAATATGGATGAACTGGGCAGCCGTTCGCTGGGCGAGCTGTTGTTCTGCGATCAGGCGTTCCAGCGCCGCGCCCTTGAGGTTTGCCACTATCCCCTCGAATGGCTGCCTGCCGAGTCCCAGGCTCCGGAGCTTTGGGGCCGTCGCTCACGTTTTGACCGGGGCGCATTGAGCGTGCTGGTCGCGGAAATATTCCTCCCGCCCCTTTGGCTCGCCGCGAGCGCCCATCCGGAGAACTGCTGATGTACCTGAGCCTGCTCAAATCGCTGAATCGCCTGAACCCGCGGGCCTGGGATTTCATTCAACTGACCCGCGTAGACAAGCCGATCGGCATTTACCTGCTGCTGTGGCCGACCCTCTGGGCGCTGTGGATTGCCGGCAAGGGCTCGCCTTCGCTGAGCAACATCGTGATTTTCGTCCTCGGCGTGGTGCTGACCCGCGCGGGGGGTTGTGTGATCAACGACTGGGCTGACCGCAAGGTCGACGGCCACGTCAAACGCACCGAGCAGCGTCCGCTGGTCAGCGGCAAGGTCAGCTACAAAGAAGCGCTGGTGTTCTTTGCCGTGTTGATGAGCCTGAGCTTTTTGCTGGTGCTGTGTACCAACTCAACGACCATCTGGCTGTCATTCGGCGGGCTGGCACTGGCCGCCTGCTACCCCTTCATGAAGCGTTATACCTATTACCCGCAAGTGGTGCTCGGCGCAGCGTTCTCCTGGGGCATACCGATGGCGTTCACCGCAGAGACCGGTAACCTGCCGGCAGCGGCCTGGCTGTTGTTCATCGCCAACTTGCTATGGACCGTGGGTTACGACACTTATTACGCCATGACCGACCGTGACGACGACCTGAAGATCGGCGTGAAATCCACGGCAATCCTGTTTGGCGACGCGGATCGGGTGATCATCCTCACCCTGCAAGGGCTGGCACTGGGTTGCTTGCTGCTGGCGGGGGCGCGCTTCGAGCTCGGCGGCTGGTTTCACCTCGGGCTGCTGGCGGCGGCGGCGTGTTTTGTCTGGGAGTTCTGGTACACCCGCGGGAAAGATCCGCAGCGCTGCTTCAAAGCGTTTTTGCACAACCATTGGGCAGGGTTGGCGATATTTGTGGGGATTGTGCTGGATTATGCGTTGCGCTGAGAGCGCCTCAACCCGAAGCTGGACACACAAACCCGCTCCCACAGGGGCGGGCTTGCAGGTGGCTCAAATCAACTACTTCTGAGTCATGTGCCAGACACCGTTCATTTTACCGTCGCCGTTTTTGTCTCCAGGTTTCTTGTCCATTATGAAGGTGTACATCGGCTTGCCGTCATAAGCCCATTGCATCTTGCCGTCGTCGCGCTTGATCACCGTCCACTCGCCCTCGGCTTTGGCACCCGCCGGGGCCATCATTGGTGGCCAATTCTCGGCGCACTTGTCGTTGCACATCGACTTGCCGCCTTTGTCATTGTCAAAGTGGTACAGGGTCATGCCCTTTTGGTCGACCATCATGCCGTTTTTCATCATTGCCGGTTCAGCGGCAAGCGCCAGCCCAGGCAGGACCAGTGCAGCAGTCACCAACAGGGCTTTCCAGGAAACAGTACTGTGGATCATAAAAACCTTCCTTTGTGGTTGTCAGGATTCGGACTTAGAGCTTAGCCCACGAATGCACAGATCGCAGCTGCACTAAAATACTGTCACACGACTGCAATAATTCCGTTATCTAATGCGGCGCAAGACAGTTAAATGACAAGAGGATTAAGCATGGTTGGCAGGAGCATTCTAATTGTTGACGACGAAGCGCCCATTCGCGAGATGATCGCCGTTGCGTTGGAAATGGCCGGCTACGATTGCCTGGAGGCGGAAAACTCCCAGCAGGCCCATGCCATCATTGTCGACCGCAAACCCGATCTGATCCTGCTCGACTGGATGCTCCCCGGCACCTCAGGCATCGAGTTGGCCCGCCGCCTCAAGCGCGATGAGTTGACCGGGGATATCCCGATCATCATGCTCACCGCCAAAGGCGAAGAGGACAACAAGATCCAGGGCCTGGAAGTCGGCGCCGATGATTACATCACCAAACCCTTTTCCCCCCGTGAGCTGGTCGCCCGTCTGAAGGCTGTGCTGCGTCGCGCCGGCCCAACCGATGGTGAAGCGCCAATCGAAGTCGGTGGCCTGCTGCTCGACCCGATCAGCCACCGCGTGACCATCGACGGCAAGCCCGCCGAAATGGGCCCCACCGAATACCGCTTGCTGCAATTTTTCATGACTCACCAGGAACGCGCCTACACCCGCGGGCAACTGCTGGATCAGGTGTGGGGCGGCAACGTGTATGTCGAGGAGCGCACTGTCGACGTGCATATCCGTCGTCTGCGCAAAGCCCTCGGCGAGGACTATGAGAATCTGGTACAAACCGTACGCGGCACCGGCTATCGCTTTTCCACCAAAGGCTGAGTCGCCCTCACCCGCCAGACACGCTGACAAGGACGCATGTTTAAGTGAACCAAAACTGGCATGGCACCCTGATCCGCCACATGCTGCTTCTAATCACCGGCTGCTTACTGGTCGGTTTGATCAGTGGTTTTTACGGATGGAGCCTGGCCATCGGCCTGGGGGTCTATCTGGGCTGGACCCTCAAGCAGCTGCTGCGCCTGCACGAATGGCTGCGCCTGCACAAATCCGAAGACGCACCACCCGACGGCTATGGCCTGTGGGGCGAAGTGTTCGACAGCATCTATCACCTGCAACGCCGCGACCAGCGGGTGCGCGGACGCCTGCAAGCGGTCATCGACCGGGTTCAAGAGTCCACGGCCGCGCTGAAAGACGCGGTGATCATGCTCGACAGCGACGGCAACCTGGAATGGTGGAACCGCGCGGCAGAAACCTTGCTCGGCCTGAAAACCCCGCAGGACAGTGGCCAATCGGTGACCAACCTGGTGCGCCATCCGCGCTTCAAGGAGTATTTCGAGCAGGACAGCTACTCCGAACCGCTGGAAATCCCCTCGCCGACCAATGATCGCCTGCGCATCCAGCTGTACATCACCCGCTATGGCAACAACGAACACTTGATGCTGGTGCGCGATGTCACCCGCATTCATCAGCTCGAACAGATGCGCAAAGACTTCATCGCCAACGTGTCCCACGAGCTGCGTACACCGCTGACGGTGATTTGCGGTTACCTGGAAACCTTGCTCGACAACGTCGAAGATGTGAACCCGCGCTGGACCCGCGCCTTGCAGCAAATGCAACAGCAAGGTGGACGCATGCAGACCCTGCTCAACGACTTGCTGCTGCTGGCCAAGCTGGAAGCCACCGACTATCCGTCGGATAACCAGCCAGTGTCGGTGGACAGCCTGCTGCAATCGATCAAGAACGATGCTCAGGCGTTATCCGGACAACGCAATCAACGTATCACCCTGGAAGCTGATCCTTCGATTCTGCTCAAGGGCAGCGAAGCCGAACTGCGCAGTGCGTTCTCCAATCTGGTGTTCAACGCGGTGAAATACACCCCCGCCGAAGGCAACATTCGCATTCGCTGGTGGGGCGATGAGCAAGGTGCGCACCTCAGCGTGCAGGACTCCGGCATCGGCATCGACAGCAAACACCTGCCGCGCCTGACCGAACGCTTCTACCGCGTCGACTCCAGCCGCAACTCCAACACCGGCGGCACCGGGCTGGGCCTGGCCATCGTCAAACACGTGCTGCTGCGCCACCGCGCGCGAATGGAGATCAGCAGCGTGCTGGGCCACGGCAGCACCTTCACCTGCCATTTCGTGCCCGCCCAAGTCACGAAATCCAAGGCCGGCAGCCTGACCGACTAGCGCCCACCGTGACTGGCCACTAGGCAATCGCCCTGTCAGCCGCTACATTGGCTGACTTGGGCCTGCCTTTCAGGCACAGCAATCCTCTTTCTTTTCGAATATACGGAACCCGCAAAACTCCACCATGGACCCTTCCCCTAGTATCACCCTCGCGACAATCTTCGCCGACTTCGGCATGATCCTTTTTGCATTTATCCTGGTTTTGCTCAACGGCTTCTTCGTTGCGGCCGAGTTCGCCATGGTCAAATTGCGCTCGACCAAGGTCGAGGCCATTGCCCATAAAAACGGCTGGCGCGGGCAGATCCTGCGCACCGTACACAGCAAGCTCGACGCTTACCTGTCTGCCTGCCAATTGGGTATCACCCTCGCCTCCCTGGGCCTGGGCTGGGTCGGTGAACCGGCGTTCGCGCACTTGCTGGCGCCACTGCTCAGTGCGGTGGGCGTAGAGTCCGCTGAAGTGGTCAAAGGCGTGTCGTTCTTTACCGCCTTCTTCATCATTTCCTACCTGCACATTGTGGTCGGCGAACTGGCCCCCAAATCCTGGGCGATTCGCAAACCCGAGTTGCTGTCGCTGTGGACCGCGGTGCCGCTGTACCTGTTCTATTGGGCAATGTACCCGGCCATTTACCTGCTCAACGCCAGCGCCAACACCATCCTGCGGATCGCCGGCCAGGGCGAACCCGGCCCGCATCACGACCATCACTACAGCCGTGAAGAACTGAAACTGATTCTGCACTCCAGCCGTGGCCAGGATCCCAGCGACCAAGGCATGCGTGTGCTGGCCTCGGCCGTGGAAATGGGTGAGCTGGAAGTGGTCGACTGGGCCAACTCCCGCGAGGACCTGGTGACCATCGAGTTCAACGCACCACTCAAGGAAATCCTTGCGCAGTTCCGCCGCCACAAATTCAGCCGCTACCCGGTATACGACACCGAACGCAATGAGTTCGTCGGCCTGCTGCACATCAAGGATCTGCTGCTGGAACTGGCGGCGCTGGACCACATTCCCGAGTCGTTCAACCTCGCCGAACTGACCCGGCCGCTGGAACGAGTGTCCCGACACATGCCGCTGTCGCACTTGCTGGAGCAGTTCCGCAAGGGCGGCTCGCACTTTGCGCTGGTTGAAGAAGCCGACGGCAACATCATCGGCTACCTGACCATGGAAGACGTGCTCGAAGTGCTGGTCGGCGATATCCAGGATGAACACCGCAAGGCCGAACGCGGCATCCTCGCTTACCAGCCAGGCAAGCTGCTGGTGCGCGGTGATACACCGCTGTTCAAGGTCGAACGTCTGCTGGGCATCGACCTGGACCACATCGAAGCTGAAACCCTCGCCGGGCTGATCTACGAAACCTTGAAACGGGTGCCGGAAGAGGAAGAAGTACTGGAAGTCGAAGGTTTGCGGATCATCATCAAAAAGATGAAAGGCCCGAAAATCATATTGGCCAAGGTGTTGATGCTGGATTAAGTGATCGCCGGTCGAAACCGCTTCGCACCTTTCGCGAGCAGGCTCGCTCCCACATTTGAAATGCATTCCAATGTGGGAGCGAGCCTGCTCGCGAAGGCGTCAGAACAGGCAACACATCATTGTTTGCCCAACGCAAAGTTGGGCAACATCCCCACCGGCTGATTGAACTGGTACGGAATCGACACCAGCCCCAATCCGGTGTTGCGCTGCACGACAAAATGCAGGTGCGGCCCGCTGCTGTTGCCGGTATTGCCCGACAACGCCAACGCGCCGCCCACCGCCACGCGCTGCCCCTCACGAACATTCACCGAGCCTTGCTTGAGGTGCAGATAGACGCCCATGGTGCCGTCGTCGTGCAACACCCGGACAAAGTTGCCGGAAGGGTCAGTGCCACGCCCGGTCTGGGCATTTTCGATTTTTACCACCACTCCGCCACGTGCCGCGATGATGGGCGTGCCTTCGGGCATAGCGACGTCCATGGCGTAGCGACTCTTGACCCCGAAGTGGCTGTATTGGCCGTTGGCGCCCTGAGTCAGCCGAAACGGCCCGCCTCGCCAAGGCAGCGGATACTGATAGGCCTGCGCCGCCCCTGAAGGGTCACCCAGCGAATAACGGAACCTTGGGCTATAGGTGAGCGGCTTGTCAGTCTGGGTCGCCATGAGCAGCGCCAGGCGTGAGTTGCTGCGTGCTGGCAAAACCCGCCGAATGGGCTGTTGCGGTGCGCCGCTGACGTTCTTCAGATCGGCGAAACTCAGCTCGATCTCAACGGGTGCATACAGGTCATTACGCACAAAGACGCTGTCCATGCCCTTCTGCTTTTTGATATCGAGACGAACCTGGCGTTCGAGGTGCTCGACCATCCGATCGCGAAACACAAACACCTGCGCGCCCTGTGTCGGCCGGTCGCTGTACGAGACCAGGCCGTTGGCGTCAGTGGACTTGTAGATCGTCATGGCCACAGCCGAAGTGGCGGTCATGAAAAGACCACAGAAAAACAGCAATCGCGCGAGCATGGGCAAGGATCTGTCGGTTAAGGCGTGGGAGGCAGCCTAGCAGCTGCAATGGACCCGCGTAGTCGTCAGATGTTTCAGAACAGTGCGCTCATTCAGGGGGAATTGTGTTGAATTCAAGGCCGTCATCGCGAGCAAGCCCGCTCCCACACTGGATCTCCTGTGCACGCAAATACTGTGAACGGTAGAGATTCAATGTGGGAGCGGGCTTGCTCGCGATGGCTTTCTGGCAGCCAATGAAGGTGCCAGATCAAAAAACCTTACGCACCCGGTACAAAATGCTTCTGCGCGGTACCGCGAGCGATCAGGCGGGAAATGTAATCGAGCTTCTGCGCATCCTGGTCGATGAAGCGGAAGGTCAGTTGCAGCCAGTCGCTGTCAGGTTTCGGCTCGTAGGCGACAACCGCGTGCAGGTAGCCGTTGAGGCGCGCCACTTCGGCGTTGTCGCCCTGCTCCAGGTCGAGGACGGCGCTGTCGAGTACCTGTGGCAGGGTTTCAGTGCGACGGACCACCAACAGCGCCTCCTTGAGGCTCAGGGCTTTGATCGCGCATTGTTGAGTGCCGCTGGATAGACGTAATTGGCCTTGCCCACGGCCGCTCACCAACGAAGCTGAGGTCGTTGCAGCTTTGATCGGTGGGCTGTTGAGCAGGCCTTGGAAAGGTGCAGCAGGCGCCGCGACGGGCTTGACCACTTCGGCCTTGCCGCCGGTCAGGGCGCTGAGGGAATCGTTGCCGAACGCCGAGTTCATTTTGGTCGGGGCGCTGGCGAGCAAGGTGTCGAGTTTGCCGACCTTGTTCAGGGCCTGCTTGACCTTGGTCAGCAGTTGCTCGTTGGTGAAGGGTTTGCTGACGTAGCCGGAAACGCCGGCCTGAATGGCCTGGACCACGTTCTCTTTGTCGCCACGGCTGGTGACCATGACAAACGGCATGGCTTTGAGGTGGTCCTGTTCGCGGCACCAGGTCAGCAGTTCGAGGCCGGACATTTCTGGCATTTCCCAGTCACACAGGACCAGGTCGAAGGACTCACGCATCAGCAGGGTCTGAGCCTTTTTGCCGTTGACCGCGTCTTCGATCTTGATGCCCGGGAAGTAGTTGCGCAGGCACTTCTTCACCAGATCGCGAATGAACGAGGCATCATCCACCACCAACACACTGACCTTACTCATCGACCACCCCTTAAAAAATCCCGGCAAGCATAACGCTGGCTGATGGCAATGTGCCAAAACTCTTCAGTCACGCCGGGACTTTCGTTCGCGGGTGCTATGAATTCGAAAACCACAAACAAAAACGCCCGACCAAGAGGCCGGGCGTTTTTTCTTGGGCAATCTTACTTATCGTCAGGTTTGCCCGGAACATTAGCGCTTTCAGCGCTTGTGCCTTCAACTTCTTCCTTCATGCGCTTGAGGCCCATGTGACGCACGTCGGTGCCGCGCACCAGGTAGATCACCAGTTCCGAGATGTTGCGCGCGTGGTCGCCGATCCGCTCCAGCGAACGCAGGACCCAGATAATGCTCAAGACCCGCGAGATAGAGCGTGGGTCTTCCATCATGAAGGTCGCCAGCTCACGCAGCGCGGTCTTGTATTCGCGGTCGATGATCTTGTCGTACTGCGCCACAGACAACGCCAGATCGGCGTCGAAGCGAGCAAAGGCGTCCAGTGCATCGCGGACCATGTTGCGCACCTGGTCGCCGATGTGCCGGACTTCGACGTAACCGCGCGGCGCTTCGCCTTCTTCGCACAGCTGGATGGCGCGGCGGGCGATCTTGGTCGCTTCGTCGCCGATGCGTTCCAGGTCGATCACCGATTTGGAGATGCTGATGATCAAGCGCAGGTCGGACGCAGCCGGTTGACGACGGGCCAGAATGCGCAGGCATTCTTCGTCGATGTTGCGTTCCATCTGGTTGATCTGGTCGTCGATCTCGCGAACCTGTTGAGCGAGGCCTGAGTCGGCTTCGATCAAGGAAGTCACTGCGTCGTTGACTTGTTTCTCGACCAGCCCGCCCATCGCCAGAAGGTGGCTGCGCACCTCCTCGAGTTCGGCATTGAACTGCTGGGAGATGTGATGCGTGAGGCTGTCTTTACTAATCATGTTTGGCGTCCTTGGAGCGTCCGGTAGGTGCGGTCGACCGCAGCGTTGGTTCAGTGAGCCACGAAGGCTTCCTAGCCGTAACGACCAGTGATGTAGTCTTCGGTCTGCTTCTTCGCCGGATTGGTAAACAGGGTGTCGGTGTCGCCGAACTCCACCAGTTTGCCCATGTACATGAACGCCGTGTAGTCGGAGACCCGAGCGGCTTGTTGCATGTTGTGTGTGACGATGACGATGGTGAATTTGGATTTCAGCTCGTAGATCAGCTCTTCCACTTTCAGCGTCGAGATAGGGTCCAGAGCCGAGCACGGTTCGTCGAGCAGCAGGACTTCCGGCTCCACAGCGATGGTGCGGGCGATCACCAGACGTTGTTGCTGACCACCGGACAGGCCCAGTGCCGACTCGTGCAGACGGTCCTTGACCTCCTCCCACAGCGCCGCGCCCTTGAGCGCCCATTCGACCGCTTCGTCGAGCACACGCTTTTTGTTGATGCCTTGAATGCGCAGGCCGTAGACCACGTTTTCATAGATGGTTTTCGGGAACGGGTTAGGCTTCTGGAACACCATCCCGACCCGGCGACGCAGCTCGGCGACGTCTTCACCCTTGCGGTAGATGTTGTTGCCGTACAGGTTGATTTCGCCTTCCACGCGGCAGCCGTCGACCAGATCATTCATCCGGTTGAAGGTGCGCAGCAGGGTCGACTTGCCGCAGCCGGACGGGCCGATGAAAGCGGTCACACGCTGCTTGGGGATGTTCATGCTGACGTCGAACAATGCTTGTTTGTCGCCGTAGTACAGGCTCAGGCCTGGCACTTCGATGGCGACGGTTTCTTGCGCCAGGCTCAGGCTTTGCTTGTCGCGACCCAAGGCGGACATGTTGATGCCGTGGGTATGGGTTTCGTGCTGCATGGGATGCTCCCTACGCTAACAAATTCGTTTCGGTTTTTGTGGGAGCGAGCCTGCTCGCGATACAGGCGACGCGGTTTAAGTCTGAAACCGCAGTGATGCCATCGCGAGCAGGCTCGCTCCCACAGAAAAATCAGTACTGCATGAAATCAGCTATCCAGCGCTTTGTATTTCTCGCGCAGGTGGTTACGAATCCACACTGCCGTCAGGTTGAGCGTGGCGATCACCAGCACCAGCAGCAGCGCCGTGGCGTATACCAGCGGCCGTGCGGCTTCGACGTTCGGGCTCTGGAAGCCGACGTCATAAATATGGAAGCCCAGGTGCATGATCTTCTGGTCCAGGTGCAGGTATGGGTAGTTGCCATCCACCGGCAGCGATGGCGCCAGTTTCACCACACCTACGAGCATCAGCGGCGCCACTTCACCGGCGGCGCGGGCCACGGCGAGGATCATGCCGGTCATCATCGCCGGGCTGGCCATCGGCAGAACGATCTTCCACAGCGTTTCCGCCTTGGTCGCGCCCAACGCCAACGAACCTTCACGCACGGTGCGAGGAATCCGTGCCAGGCCTTCTTCCGTGGCGACGATCACCACCGGCACCGCCAGCAGCGCCAAGGTCAAGGATGCCCACAGCAAGCCCGGCGTACCAAAGGTCGGCGCTGGCAAGGCTTCAGGGAAGAATATCCGGTCCACCGAGCCGCCCAGTACGTAGACGAAGAAGCCCAGACCGAACACGCCGTAAACGATGGCAGGTACACCCGCCAGGTTGTTCACGGCGATGCGGATCAGTCGGGTCATTGGGCCCTGGCGTGCATATTCACGCAGGTAGACCGCCGCCAGCACGCCGAACGGGGTAACGATCATGGCCATGATCAGGGTCATCATCACGGTGCCGAAAATCGCCGGGAAGATCCCGCCTTCGGTGTTGGCTTCACGCGGATCGTCGCTGAGGAATTCCCAGACCTTGCTGAAGTAGAAACCGACTTTAGTCAGCGTGCTCATGGCGTTCGGCTGGTAGGCGTGAACCACTTTGCCGATACCGATTTCCACTTCTTTGCCGTTGGCATCGCGGGCCGTGAGGCTGTCGCGGTTGAACTGCGTGTGAAGGTCACTGAGTTGCGCTTCGACAGCCTGGTAGCGATTGTTCAGTTCGGCGCGTTCGCCGTCCATATCTGCCTGAGCGGCAGCGTCAAGGGTGCCGGCCAGTTCCAGCTTGCGAGCATGCAGACGCAGACGTTCGAGGCCGGAGTTGATGGCGCCGATGTCAGTCTTCTCGAGAACTTTCAGTTGCGCAGCGAGCTTGTTGACGCGGTCGACACGGGCTTGCAGCTCCGGCCATGCAGCCTCGCCTTCAGCGATGACCTTGCCGTCCTGTTTGACGTTGACCAGGTAGCCGTAGAAGTTACCCCACTCACGACGCTCGATGGTCATCAGTTCCGGCGGCGTAGTCTGGTTGGTCAGCCACTCGCCGACGGTCCAGGTGAAGTCGTTGCCGTTCAGGTCACGGTTGCCGACCTTGATCAGCTCGCGGGTCATGAACTCCGGGCCTTGATCGGGTACTGGCAAGCCAGCACTTTTCAGGCGCTCACGGGGCACTTCTTCCTTCTGCACCACTTCGCCGATGACGATGTGATTGGCCTGGTTCGGCACGTCGTAACTGGCGTGCATCAGGTCCGCCGGCCAGAAATGGCCCAGACCGCGCACGGCAATTACTGCCAGCAGACCGATGGTCATGATGACCGCGATGGACACCGCACCACCGCTGATCCAGACGCCGGGGGCGCCGCTCTTGAACCAGCCTTTTAGGGAGTTCTGTTTCACAGACTTCTACCTTTCTTAAAGCGACGAGTATTTCTTGCGCAGACGCTGACGGATCAGCTCGGCGAGGGTGTTCATGATGAAGGTGAACAACAGCAGCACTAGCGCCGAGAGGAACAGCACACGGTAGTGGCTGCCACCGACTTCCGATTCGGGCATTTCCACCGCGACGTTGGCAGCCAGTGTGCGCAGGCCTTCGAACAGGTTCATTTCCATGACCGGGGTGTTGCCGGTGGCCATCAGCACGATCATGGTTTCACCGACCGCACGGCCCATGCCAATCATCAATGCCGAGAAAATGCCCGGGCTGGCGGTGAGAATCACCACGCGAGTCATGGTCTGCCATGGCGTAGCACCCAGCGCCAGCGAACCCAACGTCAGGCCGCGCGGCACACTGAACACAGCGTCTTCAGCAATCGAATAGATGTTCGGAATGACCGCGAAGCCCATGGCCAGACCGACTACCAGGGCGTTGCGCTGGTCGTAGGTGATGCCCAGGTCGTGGGAGATCCACATGCGCATGTCGCCGCCGAAGAACCAGGTTTCCATGTACGGGCTCATGTACAGCGAGAGCCAGCCCACGAACAGGATCACCGGAATCAGGATCGCGCTTTCCCAGCCGTCCGGCACCCGCACGCGCAGCGATTCAGGCAAGCGACTGAAGGCGAAACCGGCGACCAGGATGCCGACCGGCATCAACAGCAGCAGGCTGAAGATCCCTGGCAGATGGCCTTCGACATACGGCGCCAGAAACAGACCGGCGAAGAAGCCGAGGATCACCGTCGGCATCGCTTCCATCAGTTCGATGACTGGTTTGACCTTGCGGCGCATGCCCGGAGCCATGAAGTAGGCGGTGTAAATAGCGGCAGCGACGGCCAGCGGTGCAGCCAGCAGCATGGCGTAGAACGCCGCTTTCAGCGTACCGAAGGTCAGTGGCGAGAGGCTCAGCTTGGGTTCGAAGTCGGTGTTGGCGGCGGTCGATTGCCAGACGTATTTAGGCTCGTCGTAGTTTTCGTACCAGACCTTGCTCCACAACGCGCTCCAGGAAACTTCCGGGTGCGGGTTGTCCAGCAGCAGCGGTTGCAGCTTGCCGCCCTGTTCGACGATGACGCGGTTAGCCCGAGGCGACAGACCGAAGATGCCGGCGCCGTCGACCACAGGCTCAACCAGCAAGGTGCGGTGGGCGGTGCTGTGGAACACACCGAGCTTACCGGAGGCGTCCAGCGCGATGAAGCCTTTGCGACGCTCTTCAGCGGTAATCTCAACGATCGGCGTAGTGCCCATCTGGAAGGTCCGGATCTGCTTCAGACGCTGCTCGCCATCCGGGTCGCGGGCCATGAACCACTGGGCCAGGCCACCTTTGGAGTTACCGATGATCAACGAGATGCCGCCCACCAGTTGGGTACTGGCAGTCACTTCGGCAGTGCCATCTTCGAGCAGCTTGTAGCGACCGTTGAGGCTCTTGTCGCGCAGGCTGAACACATCGGCCTGGGCTCGACCGTTGACCACGTACAACCATTGCTGGCGTGGGTCGATGAAGATCGCTTTGACCGTTTCGGTCATTTGCGGCAGTTCGATGCGGGTCTGATCACTGGTGACTTCACCAGTCATCATGTTTTCTTCTTTTGTCAGCGACAGCACGTGCAGCTGCGGACCGGTAGAACCGGCAACCACCAGCGCCGATTCGGTCGCGTTGAGGCTGACGTGCTCAAGGGCGCCGCCTTGCTCGTTCAGCGCGATCGGCGTTTCACCGTACGGGTATTCGATGGCCGGCGAGATGGTCTTCTTGCCATCCGGGTAGCTGACTTTATAAGTGTGGCGGAACACCAGAGCCTGGCCGTTGGACAAGCCAACCACCACCAACGGATGCCCCGGCTGGTCTTCACCAATGGATGTCACGCTGACGCCGGCCGGAATCGGCAGGTTCACGCGGCTCAATTCGGCACCACTGTCGACGTCGAAGAACAACGCCTGACCTTTGTCGGAAACCCGCATCGCAACCTGATTCTGCTCTTCCAGGGAGATCATCAACGGCTTGCCGGCGTCTTGCATCCAGGCAGGGCTGATGGATTCCTTGGCGGTCAGGTCAGCGCCCTGGAATAGCGGCATCACGACGTAACCGAGGAAGAAAAAGATCAAAGTGATCGCGCCGAGGACGGCCAGACCGCCTATCAGCACGTACCAGCGGGTCAGGCGGTCTTTAAGCGCACGGATACGACGCTTGCGTTGTAGCTCAGGCGTATTGAAGTCAATTCGCTTGGGGGGATTGGTAGTCATGGTGGAATTGGCCAGATCATTCATGCGCTCACCCTAGCGATCCTTTATGACAAAAACATGACAATGCAGTGACGCAAAAAATCCGCCGCGAAGCAGAGCTGGCAGCGGATCGAAAATTAGGGGCAGGGGTCCAGGTCGAACAGACCCCCGCCGGAGTGATGCAGCCTGGGTCACGACCCAGGCTCAGGTGTTACTTTTTTGCGACTTCAGCGCCGCCTTCCTGCAGACCCAGGTCAGCCAGTGCTTTTGCAGCAACCTTGGCTGGCAGAGGGATGTAGCCGTCTTTCACAACCACTTCCTGGCCCTGTTTGGACAGAACCAGTTTCACGAACTCAGCTTCCAGCGGGGCCAGAGGCTTGTTCGGGGCTTTGTTGACGTAGACGTAGAGGAAGCGCGACAGCGGGTATTTGCCGTTCAGAGCGTTTTCTTCGCTGTCTTCGATGAACTCAGTGCTGCCTTTTTTGGACAGAGCCACGGTCTTCACGCTAGCGGTTTTGTAGCCGATGCCCGAGTAACCGATACCGTTCAGCGAGCTGCTGATCGATTGTACGACCGAAGCCGAACCTGGTTGTTCGTTGACGTTTGGCTTGTAGTCGCCTTTGCACAGGGCTTCTTCTTTGAAGTAGCCGTAGGTGCCGGATACCGAGTTACGACCGAACAGTTGAACTGGCTTGTTGGCCAGGTCGCCAGTCACACCCAGGTCACCCCAGGTTTTCACTTCAGCTTTGGCGCCGCACAGACGAGTCGAGGAGAAGATTGCGTCGACTTGTTCCATGGTCAGGTGCTTGATCGGGTTGTCCTTGTGCACGAACACGGCCAGGGCATCCACAGCGACCGGGATAGCGGTCGGCTTGTAACCGTACTTCTGCTCAAAGGCAGCCAGTTCGGTGTCTTTCATCTTGCGGCTCATCGGACCCAGGTTCGAGGTGCCTTCAGTCAGCGCAGGTGGAGCAGTGGCGGAGCCAGCAGCCTGAATCTGAATGTTTACGTTCGGGTATTCTTTTTTGTAGTTCTCGGCCCACAGCGTCATCAGGTTCGCCAGGGTATCGGAGCCGACGCTGGACAGGTTGCCCGACACACCGGTGGCCTTTACATAAGGCTTAATAGCCGGGTCAACACCAGCGGCGACCGCATTGGCAGTCGCAACGCCAGCAGCGACGAAAGTCATTGCCGCCATCAAACGCTTCAGTTTCATGCCTTACTCCTAGCAAATAGGGTGTGTTAAGTCGGGGCCAAGTATCGGCAGGCCGTGTGAACACTCTATGACTGGAATGTGACAATTAGATGAAAGGCCAGCATTTGGTTGGAGGGCTGGCCTTTTGGGTGAAGGTTTGAGATTTGTGGGCGCGGTGAAAATCGCCAAGATCGCAGCCTGCGGCAGCTCCTACATCAACGGCCCTTCTTCCACAGATACAGCCCAACCAACAGGCCCATGCTGCAAATTATTGCAACATAATAGGCGGGGCCCATCGGGCTCTCCTTGAGCAGCAAGGTGACGATCATCGGGGTCAGGCCGCCGAAAATCGCGTAGGCCAGGTTGTAGGAGAATGACAAACCGCTGAAGCGCACTGCCGCCGGGAACGCCTTGACCATCACGAATGGCACCGCGCCGATGGTGCCAACGAACAAACCGGTCAGCGAGTACAGCGGGAACAGCCAGTCAGGGTGGTTGAACAGGCTGTGATAAAAGGTCCACGACGTCAGTAACAGCGCCCCGCTACCGAACACGAACACCCTGCCCGCGCCGAAACGATCAGCCAGCGCGCCCGACGCGACACACCCCAGACTCAGAAACACGATCGCCAGACTGTTGGCCTGCAACGCGGTGGTCGCCGAGAAGTGGTAGATAGTCTGCAATACGGTCGGAGTCATCAGAATGACCACGATGATCCCGGCAGAGAGCAACCAGGTCAGCAGCATCGAGATCACGATCGCCCCGCGATGGTCGCGTAGCACGGCGCGCAACGGCACTTCTTCGGCCAGGGCTTTGCGCAGTTGCAGCTCGGCGAATACCGGGGTTTCGTGCAGCCAGCGACGCAGGTACACCGAAAACAGACCGAATACCCCACCCAGCAGGAACGGGATACGCCAGGCGTAATCGAAGACTTCGGTCGGGGTATAAATGCTGTTGATCACCGTTGCGACCAGCGAACCGAGCAGGATCCCGGCGGTCAGGCCGGACGTCAGCGTGCCGCAGGCGTAACCAATGTGCCGCTGCGGTACGTGTTCGGACACAAATACCCAAGCCCCAGGCACTTCACCGCCAATGGCCGCGCCCTGGATCACTCGCATCAGCAGCAAGAGAATCGGCGCCCACATGCCGATCTGTGCGTAAGTCGGCAGCAAACCCATGATCAGCGTTGGCACGGCCATCATGAAAATGCTCAGGGTGAACATCTTCTTGCGTCCCAGCAGGTCGCCGAAGTGCGCCATAACGATGCCGCCCAGCGGTCGGGCCAGATATCCGGCAGCGAAAATCCCGAAGGTCTGCATCAGGCGCAGCCACTCCGGCATATCTGCCGGGAAGAACAGCTTGCCGACCACCGTGGCGAAGAACACGAAAATAATGAAGTCGTAAAACTCCAATGCCCCACCCAAGGCAGAAAGCGACAAAGTCTTGTAGTCGTTGCGGGTCAACGGACGTGTGGGTTGCGCAGGCTGCGCAATGCTCGAGGGCACACTGGTCATGGCAAGGGCATCTCTTTTTATAGTCAGGTCTGGAAGCCGCAACAGCGCTGGTTGGGGCCTGGCAGGTTCGGCACGATAACAAATTGTTCGAAAAAGCACATAGATGAGCGTAATTGATGGTCAAAATGAGAACCGGACGGTCGTCGCGGGGTCTACCGATCGATATACTCGCAATCTGCGGATATACACCCGCACGTTGGAAGGGTTGCTGTGCGAAAACGCCGTTGGGCGCACTCAGGTGGTGTGAAAACGTAGCGAGCGAAAGCAAGACAAGGCAAAAACAGGCGAGGACGCGGAGTTTACGGGTTGTAAATGAGCAGTCCGAGCCTGTTTTTAACGCTGGATTGCTGAGCGCAGTAGTTTTCACAGTGCCTGAGCCAGCCGGTTTCGCAGAGTTTCCCTTTAGTACGCCTTACGAAGAACGTGACGAACGTAGTATGTTCGGGCTGAATCGTTTTTTCTTAAGACGGCTATTCACCCGCAATAAAACGAAGAGTTACGGGTCAGAGGCACCCCCGGCATGATTGAGCTCGAACAAGAAGATCCTATTCCGCAAGGCGATCTGGCCCTGCAAATCACTGCACTTCCTCGCGAAACCAACGGCTTTGGCGATATTTTCGGCGGTTGGCTGGTCGCGCAAATGGACCTGGCCGGCACGGCGATGGCCAGCAAAGTCGCCGGCGGACGCGTCGCAACGGTAGCGATTGATCGCATGGCGTTTCTGGTGCCGGTCGCGGTTGGCGCGCAACTGTCCTTCTATACCCAGGCGCTGGAAATCGGTCGCAGCTCGATTCAAATGATGGTCGAGGTCTGGAGCGACGATCCCCTGTCCAGCGAATGGCGTAAAGTGACTGAAGCCGTGTTTGTCTTCGTCGCCATCGATGGCAGCGGCCGTACCCGGTCGGTGCCGCCACGACGTTAAACTCATGGGCCCTTTGCGGGTCCATTGCAGTCATTGTTCCTGAGTGAGATCTGCAGCATGCCTACGCCCAACGTTGAAGCCGTGAAACTGGATGAACTGAACTGCTGGCGCATCCGCCACGGTCAGGCCGAACTGCTGGTGGCCCAGCAAGGCGCGCACATCCTCAGCTATCAGGTAGCCGGGCAACCGCCGCTGATCTGGCTCAACGATGAGGCCGAGTTCAAAACCGGCAAGAGCATTCGTGCCGGTGTTCCGGTGTGCTGGCCGTGGTTCGGCAATCTGGCACGTAACCCGCAAAGTGTTCAGGACATGCGCCAGAGCACTGAACCTGCTACCGCCCACGGTTTGGTAAGGGCGATGGACTGGGAGTTGGGCGAGATTGAAGCTGAAGGTGAAAACCTGAAAGTCGAATTCGTCCTACCACTGCCCGAAGACGGCTTGCCGGGCTGGCCGCACCAGGTTGAGTTGAAGCTGAATATTCGTCTGGATGAGCAGCTGCACATCAGCCTCACCAGCCACAACCTGGGCGCTGAAAGCGTGAGCATCAGCCAGGCGCTGCACAGCTACTTTGCCGTCAGCGATGTGCGCAATGTGCACGTCGAAGGGCTGGACGGGCTGAGCTATATCGAAACCCTGGACGACTGGAAAACCTGTGTTCAGGCCGGCGACCTGCGTTTTAGCGGTGAAACCGACCGCATCTACCTCGATACGCCTGAACAGCTGAGCATCGTTGACCCAACCTGGGAACGGCGCATTCAGCTGACCGGCCGCGGCTCACGCTCGGCGGTGATCTGGAATCCCTGGATCGAACGCGCCAAACAATTGAGCGACATGGCCGACGATGGCTGGCAGCGCATGCTGTGCATCGAAACGGCGAATGTGATGGGTGACGTGGTGACCCTGGCGCCGGGGGCGAAGCATACGCTGGGTGTGAGTGTGGCGAGCAAGCCCCTCTAACACCACGAAACCAATGTGGGAACGTCGCCCGGCCCTTCCCACATTAAATCGGTGCCAGAATGACTGGCACTGTTACAGATCCGACTCTTTCACCGCACGCACCGTCGCCGCATCCAGCGCATAGGCCGCATCAGCCAGGTCATTGTTGACCTTCTCGACTTTCAGCGTGCCGGTCACCCACAGCGGCGTGTAGATGTCGTCCAGCTTCAAACCCTTCGGATAACGCACCAGCACCAGTTGATTGGGTGGTGGTGGCGGCACGTGGATGCAGGCGCCTGGGTATGGCACCAGGAAGAACAGCGTGCTGCGACCTTTGGCATCCGTTTCCAGCGGCACCGGATAGCCCCCGATACGGATGTTCTTGTCATTCATCGCTGCCACGGTTTTGGTCGAATACATCACTGCGGGCAGGCCTTTGCTCTGCTTCAAACCACCCTTGTCGGTGAAGGTCCCATTAGATTCGGGCGAGTTATGGTCGATTTCCGGCATTTGTTCGAGGGCTTTCTGATCCGACTTGGGCATCAGTTCGAGCCAGTCGGTTTCCGGCAGTTCGCCGGCACGGGCCAGGCCACTGCCCAGCAAGAGGAGAGTCAACAGAAGACGGCGCATAACAGGCTCGGTAAAAGGAAGGGACGATGAGTCGCCGAATATTCTAGCCCTCTCCGTGCGCAGCACAGAGAGGACTTTGTCGCTTAAATCAGCTCTTTTTGATCAGGCCGTAAATCACCAGCAACACGATCGCGCCTACCAGTGCGCCGATGAAGCCCGCACCTTGGCCCGCCTGATAGATGCCCAGCGCCTGGCCACCATAGGTCGCCGCCAGCGAACCACCGATACCGAGCAGGATGGTCATGATCCAGCCCATGCTGTCATCGCCCGGTTTCAGGAAGCGTGCCAGCAGACCAACGATCAAGCCGATAAAGATGGTTCCGATAATATGCATGGCATTTCCTCTGTATGGAGTGGTTATGCCAAAGCCTAGACAGGCTTTGACATCCTGCCATCAGAGGTTGACGGCCCTCGAATGGTTCCCGACCGCACCAGAGATTGTTACTCAGCGATCAGCGCTTCGACCTTGAGGATCTGCTGCTCAAGAGTGGCCTTGTCAGCGCAGCGCAGGGTGGCGTGACCGACCTTGCGACCGATCTTGAACGCCTTGCCGTAGTGGTGCAGATGGCAATCAGCAATGGAGATGACTTTTTCCACGGCCGGTACTTCACCGATGAAGTTAAGCATCGCGCTCTCGCCGACCTTCGCGGTCGAACCCAGCGGCAGACCGGCCACCGCCCGCAGGTGGTTTTCGAACTGGCTGCACTCGGCGCCTTCGGTGGTCCAGTGTCCGGAGTTGTGCACACGCGGAGCGATTTCATTGGCCTTGAGGCCGCCGTCGACTTCAAAGAACTCGAACGCCATCACTCCGACGTAATCCAGCTGCTTGAGCACGCGGCTCGAATAGTCTTCGGCCAGGGCCTGCAGCGGATGATCGGTACTGACCACGGACAGACGCAGAATGCCGTTGTCGTGGGTGTTGTGTACCAACGGGTAGAACTTCGTTTCGCCATCGCGGGCACGCACGGCGATCAGCGAGACTTCGCCAGTGAACGGCACGAAACCTTCCAGCAGGCAGGCAACGCTGCCCAGTTCGGCAAAAGTACCCACCACGTCGGAGGCGCTACGCAGAACCTTCTGGCCCTTGCCGTCATAACCCAGAGTGCGAGTCTTCAGGACTGCCGGCAGACCAATGCTGGTCACCGCCGCATCCAGATCAGCTTGCGACTGGATGTCGGCGAACGCCGGGGTCGGAATATCGAGGTCCTTGAACATGCTCTTTTCGAACCAGCGATCCCGGGCGATGCGCAAGGCTTCGGCGCTCGGGTAGACCGGTACGAACTGCGACAGGAAGGCCACGGTTTCAGCCGGGACGCTTTCGAACTCGAAGGTCACCAGATCCACTTCATCGGCCAACTGCCGCAAGTGGTCCTGATCGCCGTAATCGGCCCGCAGGTGTTCGCCCAACGCCGCTGCGCAGGCATCCGGCGCCGGGTCCAGGAAAGCGAAGCTCATCCCCAGCGGTGTACCCGCCAAAGCCAACATGCGGCCCAACTGGCCGCCACCGATTACACCGATCTTCATCGTCAAAAACCTCAGGCGATGCGTGGGTCTGGATTTTCCAGGACGCTGTCTGTCTGCTCAGCGCGGAATTTTTTCAGCACGGAATGGAATTGTGGGTGTTTGGCGCCGAGGATGCTCGCGGACAATAGCGCGGCATTGATTGCGCCTGCCTTGCCGATCGCCAGCGTGGCAACCGGAATGCCCGCGGGCATCTGCACGATGGACAGCAGCGAATCGACGCCCGACAGCATCGACGACTGCACCGGCACGCCCAGTACCGGCAGGTGCGTTTTGGCCGCACACATGCCCGGCAAGTGGGCAGCGCCACCGGCACCGGCAATGATCACCTCGATGCCACGCGCTTCGGCCTCTTCAGCGTACTGGAACAGCAGGTCCGGGGTGCGGTGGGCAGAGACCACTTTCACCTCGTAAGGGATGCCGAGCTTTTCCAGCATATCGGCGGTGTGGCTAAGGGTGGACCAATCGGACTTGGAGCCCATGATCACGCCAACCAGTGCACTCATCGTCGTGCCTCTTCTCTCTGGGCGCCCGCAGGCGCGTCAAAAAACAACAAGCCACGCGGGGTAACCGGCGTGGCTTGTTATACGAATTAAGGCCGGTTTGGACCGGCCGAAGGCCGCGCAGTATACCTCAAAGAAGCAGATAAACAGCCCCCGTTGCGACCATCTGTCATACGGCGCAAAGTGCCGGTTTTATTGACTTCAAGGTCAGCCAATACACGCCGCAGTTCCCTTGTGGGAGCGAGCCTGCTCGCGATAGCGTCGGGACAGTCACCCTTGATGTTGAATGCCAGTCCGTCATCGCGAGCAGGCTCGCTCCCACGGGTTTCTTCGACTGCCTCAAGAGCTGGTTGCGCCCTGTGCCGACCCTCCTTCCAGCTTGCGCCACAACAACCGTACGTTGGCCTTGCGCACCAGGGCACAGCGGTACAAACGGATCTCCAGCGGCACATGCCATTGCGGACCACCGCAAACCACCAGCTCACCGCGCGCCAGCTCGGCGCGCACGCTGAGCTGGGGCACCCAAGCGATACCCAGGCCTTCCAGCGCCATGCTTTTCAGGCTGTCGGCCATCGCGGTTTCATAGATGGTGGTGAAACGCAGCGCGCGCTGACGCAACAGCAAGTTCACCGAACGCCCGAGAAAGGCACCGGCGCTATAAGCCAGCAGTGGCACGCTGGCTTCGCCTTCCAGGTCAAACAGCGGTTTGCCGTCGGCATCGGCTGCACAGACCGGGAGCATTTCGGTGTGACCGAGGTGCAGCGAGGGGAAGATTTCCGGGTCCATTTGCATGGCCGCATCGGGGTCGTAGAACGCCAGCATCAGGTCACAGCCACCTTCGCGCAGGGCATGCACAGCGTCGCCGACGTTGGTCGCAACCAACCGCGTGGCGATGTTCAAGCCTTCGTTGCGCAGTTGCGCGATCCAGCGAGGGAAGAAGCCTAACGCCAGGGAGTGGGCGGCAGCGACTTGCATCACTTCACCCTGCCCACCTTCAAGATGATGTAAATGGCGCAGCACTTCGCCGAGCTGCTCGACCACGGTGCGCGCGGTCACCAGAAACAACTGGCCCGCCGCCGTCAGCTCGATCGGCGTGCGCGAGCGGTTGACCAGTTGCAACCCCAATGCGGCCTCAAGACTGCGGATCCTGCGGCTGAACGCCGGTTGGGTCACGAAGCGCCGCTCGGCAGCCTGGGAGAAACTGCGGGTGGCGGCCAGAGCACTAAAGTCCTCGAGCCATTTGCTTTCCAGATTCATCACGTCCTCCCGGACACGCACCAATTTAGGTCACACGTTCGCCGCACACTCGGCGTCACGTCGGCATTATGCCGAATGTGCATAGGCCAGTGTTTAACAGCATTGGCCCAAAATTCTCCACAAGCCTAGCATTCACAGCGTTCCGGCACAGACCGGGTCCATATCGAGATGATTTCTATCATGTCCTCCGCCGCATCATTCCGCACAGAAAAAGACCTGCTTGGCGTACTCGAAGTACCGGCGCAAGCGTATTACGGCATCCAGACCCTGCGAGCGGTGAATAACTTCCGTCTCTCCGGCGTTCCGATCTCGCATTACCCGAAGCTGGTCGTCGGTCTGGCAATGGTCAAACAGGCCGCTGCTGACGCCAACCGCGAACTGGGTCACTTGAGCGAAGCCAAGCACGCTGCCATCAGCGAAGCCTGTGCCCGTCTGATCCGCGGCGATTTCCACGAAGAGTTCGTGGTGGACATGATTCAGGGCGGCGCTGGCACTTCAACCAACATGAATGCCAACGAAGTCATCGCCAACATCGCGCTGGAGGCCATGGGCCACAGCAAGGGCGAATACCAGTACCTGCACCCCAACAACGACGTGAACATGGCGCAGTCGACCAACGACGCTTACCCGACGGCGATCCGTCTGGGCCTGCTGCTCGGCCACGACGCCCTGCTCGCCAGCCTTGATAGCCTGATCCAGGCGTTCGCCGCCAAAGGCGTCGAGTTCAACCATGTCCTGAAAATGGGCCGTACTCAGCTGCAGGACGCTGTGCCGATGACCCTCGGCCAGGAATTCCGTGCCTTCGCCACTACCTTGAGTGAAGACTTGGCTCGCCTGAAGACGCTGGCGCCTGAGTTGCTCACCGAAGTGAACCTGGGCGGTACAGCGATCGGCACCGGCATCAACGCCGACCCGCGCTACCAGCACCTGGCCGTTTCCCGCCTGGCGATTATCAGCGGTCAACCGCTGGTACCGGCTGCCGACCTGATCGAAGCCACCTCAGACATGGGCGCCTTCGTACTGTTCTCCGGCATGCTCAAGCGTACCGCCGTCAAGCTGTCGAAGATCTGCAACGACCTGCGTCTGCTGTCCAGCGGCCCACGCACCGGCATCAACGAAATCAACCTGCCAGCGCGTCAGCCGGGCAGCTCGATCATGCCTGGCAAGGTCAACCCGGTTATTCCGGAGGCCGTTAACCAAGTGGCGTTCCAGATCATCGGTAACGACCTGGCGCTGACCATCGCGGCCGAAGGCGGCCAGTTGCAACTGAACGTGATGGAGCCATTGATCGCATTCAAGATCTTCGACTCGATCCGTCTGCTGCAACGCGCCATGGACATGCTGCGCGAACACTGCATCGTCGGCATCACTGCCAACGAAGAGCGCTGCCGCGAACTGGTCGAGCACTCGATCGGCCTGGTCACCGCGCTGAACCCGTACATCGGCTATGAAAACGCCACCCGCATCGCCCGCATCGCGCTGGAAAGCGGTCGCGGCGTGCTGGAGCTGGTCCGCGAAGAAGGCTTGCTCGACGACGCCATGCTCGCCGACATTCTGCGCCCGGAAAACATGATTGCTCCGCGTTTGGTGCCCCTGAAGGCCTAATCGCTGCAACACGCTCACCAGGATGAGGGACTAGACACCTCTCACCTTTTGAGGGCTTGGAGATCACTCTCCAGGCCCTTTTTTTTAACTTTTTGACAGGAAAACCTGTCTTCTGTGGGAGCCTGGCTCAAAAAAGTCAGGTGTTTCAAAGCTTTGTTTTATCGCTTGCACCACAACCGTGCAGACGGACGGCACTCTCATCGGTATAGTGCCGCCCCTCTTCGCATGAGCGGTCGTCGGTAACGAGGCCCAAACCCATGCGAAACCCCGAACGAATAACAACCCGCGATATGGAACCGGGACGAACCTTCGCCCCACCCGTTGTGCCGTGCGCAAACTGGTGTAACGCGATGTGTCGGACCGTCCAGCATTTGCCTACACAAAAAACAGCGAGGAATACTCCATGCTCGAAGTCATTAACGACTTCCTCTCAGGGAAAGTACTGATCGTGCTCATTGTCGGGCTCGGTAGCTACTTCACGATCCGCTCGAGTTTCGTTCAATTGCGTCACTTTTTCCACATGTTTTCGGTGTTCGGCAACAGCTTGCGCAGCAGCGCCGGCCAACTCAGTTCGTTCCAGGCACTGATGCTCAGCCTCGCCGGCCGGGTGGGTGCGGGCAACATTGCCGGGGTCGGCATTGCCGTGACCCTCGGTGGCCCAGGTGCGGTGTTCTGGATGTGGGTGACCGCGCTGGTCGGCATGTCCAGCAGCTTCTTCGAATGCTCCCTCGGCCAGCTCTACAAGCGCTGCGACTCCGAAGGCCAGTACCGTGGCGGCCCGTCGTACTACATCCAGCATGGTCTGGGTAAACGCTGGCTGGGCATGATCATGGCGTTCCTGCTGCTGATCACCTTCGGCTTCGCCTTCAACGGCCTGCAATCCCACGCCGTGACCCACTCGCTGAATAACGCCTTCGGCCTCGACACCACCTACACCGGCATCGGTCTGGCTGTGCTGTTGGGTCTGGTATTCGTTGGTGGGATCAAACGTATCGCCAAGGTCGCTGACCTGTTGGTGCCGGTGAAAACTCTGGTCTACATCGGCGTGACCATCTACGTGATCGTGCTGCAATTCGATCAGGTCCCGCACATGCTGATGACCATCGTCAAAAGTGCATTCGGTCTGGATCAAGCCTTTGGTGGCCTGATCGGCAGCGCCATTGTCATGGGCGTGAAACGCGGCGTGTTCGCCAACGAAGCAGGTCTGGGCAGTGCGCCGAACGTCGCCGCTGTGGCGCAGGTCGAGCACCCGGTCGCGCAAGGTGTGGTGCAGGCGTTCAGCGTGTTCCTCGATACCTTCGTGATCTGCACCTGCACTGCGTTGCTGATTCTGCTGTCGGGCTTCTATACCCCGGGTTTTGAAGGTGACGGCATTGCCCTGACCCAGAACTCCCTGGCGGCGGTAGTCGGTGACTGGGGCCGGATGTTCATCAGCGTCGCGCTGGCGTTATTCGTGTTTACCTCGATCCTCTACAACTACTACCTGGGCGAGAGCAACCTGCGCTTCCTGATCGGCGACAACCGCAAGGCGCTGATCGGCTACCGCGTGCTGGTACTGGTGTTGATCTTCTGGGGCGCGATCGAGAACCTCGGGACGGTGTTCGCCTTCGCTGACATCACCATGACCATGCTAGCCTTCGTCAACCTGATCGCGCTGTTCCTGCTGTTCAAGGTCGGCATGCGCATCCTGCGTGACTACGATGACCAACGCGCTGCGGGCATCAAGACTCCAGTGTTCGACTCCAGCAAGTTCCCCGATCTGGACCTCGACCTGAAAGCCTGGCCAGCCAATCCGCCGGCACCAACCGCTCAGACTCAGGCAACACCTGAAGGCGCGATCACAGCGCAACGCTGATCGCAAAAACGAGCGCATCCCACTGCGCTTGAGGTGACACACCGCACGGTCAGCGTCATGCTCGACCGTACGGTGTACTCGTCCAGGAGATTCCCACATGAACCCCGCAACTTACCCCGCCGCTCAACACGTGATGGTGCTCTACACCGGTGGCACCATCGGCATGCAAGCCAGTGCCCACGGCCTGGCTCCAGCCTCAGGCTTTGAAGCACGGATGCGCGACTACCTCCACAGCCAGCCAGAGCTGGTCGTACCGAACTGGCGCTTCCGGGAAATGGCGCCGCTGATCGACAGCGCCAACATGACGCCCGCCTATTGGCAGCGCCTGCGTGAAGCCGTCATCGACGCAGTCGACGTACAGGGCTGCGACAGCGTACTCATCCTGCACGGCACTGACACCCTCGCTTACAGCGCTGCAGCCATGAGCTTCCAGTTGCTTGGTTTGCATGCGCGGGTGGTGTTTACCGGCTCGATGTTGCCGGCCGGCGTGACCGACAGCGATGCCTGGGAAAACCTCGGCGGTGCGCTGGTTGCATTGGGTCAAGGCCTGGCGCCAGGGGTGCATTTGTACTTCCACGGCGAGCTGCTGGCGCCGACCCGCTGCGCGAAAATTCGCAGCTTTGGTCGTCATCCGTTTGCCACGTTGCAGCGCAATGGTGGCGTGGCCAAGGCGTCGTCAGTTCCGGCTCAGCTGGAATACCGTCAGAGCAAGCAACTGGCCACGGTCGGTGTGTTGCCTCTGTTCCCCGGCATTGGTACCGGACAGCTTGATGGACTGCTCAATAGTGGCATTCAAGGGCTGGTGCTCGAGTGCTTCGGCAGCGGCACCGGACCGAGCGACAACCCCGAGTTCCTCGCCAGCCTGCAACGGGCGCAGGACAAAGGTATCGTGGTGGTAGCGATCACTCAGTGCCATGAAGGCGGGGTGGCGCTGGACGTCTACGAAGCTGGCAGCCGTTTGCGTGGTGTTGGCGTGTTGTCGGGTGGCGGCATGACCCGTGAGGCGGCGTTCGGCAAGTTGCATGCGTTGCTAGGGGCGGGGCTTGAGACTGGTGAGATTCGACGGTTGGTCGAGCAGGATCTTTGTGGGGAGTTGAGCTGAGGCGGGCTTTAGAACCACCCCTCACCCTAGCCCTCTCCCCAGAGGGGCGAGGGGACTGATTGGGGGTTATTCAAGATTTACTGCGAGCTGAAAAACCTGCTTTGAATCCATAATCGACACGGTTTTTCAGGTCGCAGCACACCTGCATACACCTCGGTCAGTCCCCTCTCCCCCGTGGGGAGAGGGCTAGGGTGAGGGGTGGATCTAACTGATGCCCTACAACCCAACGGCACACAACTTGCTCGACTCCAGCATCCCCACGCTGGAACCGAGCATGCTTCACTCCCACCTCACTACCCTCAACGCGGTCTCATTGGTGCTCAGCGCCTTCAAGGCTGAAGGTCTGTCCAGCGAAGCGCTATTGGCCGGCAGCGGCATCAGTGCGGCAGATCTGAGTCGTGCCGACACGCGGATCACCACTAATCAAGAAATGCAGGTCTGCGCCAATGCCGTTGCGCTCAAGCGCGAGATTGGCCTGGAGTTGGGCCGACGCATGCACGTTTCCTCCTACGGCATGCTCGGTTATGCCCTACTCACCAGTGCCACCTTCGGTGACGCTTTGCGTCTGGCGCTACATTATCCGGCGCTGTTGGGAACACTTTTCGAGTTGAGCCTTGAGGAGGATGGCGAGCGCATCTGGCTCACGGCCGGCGACTATCGGGAAAACCCGGCGCTGGCAGTGTTCAACACCGAGTTCTGCCTGGTCTCGATGAAGGTCATCTGCGACGACCTGTTCGGCCACCCGCTACCATTGCTCGGCGCCCGCTTCGAGTATCCCGCACCGGACTACCAGACCCGCTATACCGAGCGTTTCGACTGCCCCTTGCAGTTCGATAGCATGGCCAATGCCTTCGCCTTCGACAAACGCTGGCTCGACCAACCGTTGCCACTGGCCGACACCATCACTCATCAAGCCATGGCCGAGCGCTGCCGCAAGCAGAATCTCGAGTTCACTGGACGTCAGGCGTGGCTTGGGCGAATTCGCCAACTGCTCGCCACGCAACTCAATGCCGCGCCGGGACTTGAGGGTTTGGCCGAGCAAATGAACTGTTCGGCGCGCACTCTGCGCAGGCATCTCAAGGATCTGGGCTGCAGCTATCAGGAGCTGCTCGACGAGCTGCGCTTTGAGCGGGCCAAGCAAATGCTCTGCGAAGATCAGTTGCCGATTTACCAGATCGCCGAAGCCCTGGGTTTCAGTGAAACAGCCAGTTTCCGCCATGCCTTCGTCCGCTGGAGCGGCGTGGCACCGAGTCAGTTCCGCCCTTGAGCAATGCGGTGTCCGGGAGGCCGTCATCGCGAGCAAGCTCGCTCCCACAGAGGATTTTCGGCGCACATGCAGACTGGACTCACTGAAGATCAAATGTGGGAGCGAGCTTGCTCGCGAAGGCGTCCTCAAGAACACCAAAGGCTTCGCAGGCAAACAGGTTCAGTATTCCACGCCCCGAGCTGTGGCAGCTTTTAGCCATTCAGGGGCGAATTTCGGACAAATACTTTGGCCATATTGATCCCCTTTTGGCCGCTCCTGCCGTTCTCTCAAACTCCCCGCGCCGCAAGACTGTGAGCAACCGAATCAGCCTGCGGAGAATAAGAAATGCTGACGATCTACTCGGATGACCACCACCTGCACCACGGCCGCTGTGAACTGATAGACGGGCAGCTCAAGCCCTGCTTCGAAATGCCCTCCCGTGCAGACCATGTACTGCAACGAGTGCAAAACCAGAATCTTGGATCCGTGGAAGCGCCGAAGGATTTTGGCCTCGACCCGATCGCGCGCATACACAGCCACGAGTACCTCGACTTCTTCAAAGGTGCGTGGGCACGCTGGACCGAATTCAATACCGACGGCGACTTGCTGCCCTACACCTGGCCGGCCCGGACGTTGCGCAAAGTGATCCCGAAAAGTCTGCACGGCCAGTTGGGCTATTACAGCTTCGACGGCGGCGCACCGATCACCGCCGGCACCTGGCAAGCGGCGTACAGCGCAGCGCAAGTCGCGCTCACTGCCCAAGCGGTGATCCAGCGCGGCGCTCGCAGTGCTTTCGCCCTCTGCCGGCCACCGGGACACCACGCCGCCAGCGATTTGATGGGTGGTTATTGCTACCTGAACAACGCCGCCATCGCTGCCCAGGCGTTCCTCGATCAAGGCCATAAAAAGGTCGCAATCCTCGACGTCGACTATCACCACGGCAACGGCACTCAATCGATTTTCTACGACCGCAGCGACGTGCTGTTTACCTCGATCCATGGCCATCCGGAAGCCGAGTTTCCGTTCTTCCTGGGCTACGAAGACGAACGCGGTGAGGGTGCTGGCGAAGGGTTCAACTTCAACTACCCGCTGGCCGCCGGCAGCGGCTGGGACAGCTGGAGCGCCGCACTGGAACTGGCCTGCAAAGAGATCGAAAGCTACGACGCCGATGTCGTGGTGGTTTCCCTCGGTGTTGACACTTTCAAGGACGACCCGATCTCCCAGTTCAAGCTCGACAGCCCGGACTACCTGCGCATGGGCGAACGCATCGCGCGTCTCGGCAAGCCGACACTGTTCGTGATGGAAGGCGGTTACGCGGTAGAGGAAATCGGCATTAATGCCGTGAACGTTCTCGAAGGTTTTGAAAGCGCCCAATGAGGAATTAGAACAATGAACAGACTCAAGCGTTTTATCGCTCCAGCCCTGTGCGCCACGGTGCTCAGTGGTGCCGTTCACGCAGAAGAACGAACGTTGCGCGTCTACAACTGGTTCGACTACATCACTCCAAAAGCCCTGGAAGACTTCAAGGCCCAGAACACCCAGACCAAACTGGTCTACGACATCTTCGACACCAACGAATCGCTGGAGGCCAAGCTGCTGACCGGTAACTCCGGGTATGACGTGGTGGTGCCGTCCAACGTGTTCCTCGCCAAGCAGATTGAAGCCGGGGTGTTCCAGCCGCTGGACCGCAGCAAACTGCCAAACTGGAACCACCTTGATCCCAAGCTGATGAAGCTGATCGAAGCCAACGACCCAGGCAACAAATTTGCCGTGCCGTACATGTACGGGACCATCCTGATTGGCTTCAACCCAGATAAGGTCAAGACTGCACTGGGCGCCAACGCGCCGGTGGACAGCTGGGACCTGATCTTCAAGGAAGAGAACATCAGCAAGCTCAAGCAGTGCGGCGTCGCCCTGCTCGACTCGCCGTCGGAGATCCTGCCGCTGGCCCTGCAACACCTCGGCCTGGACCCGAACAGCAAAAAGCCTGCGGACTACGACAAGGCTGAAGCGCTGTTGATGAAGATCCGTCCGTACATCACCTACTTCCACTCCTCCAAATACATGGCCGATATCGCCAACGGTGACATCTGCGTCGCGATCGGTTATTCCGGCAGCTTCTCCCAGGCCGCCAACCGCGCCAAGGAAGCCAAGAACGGTGTGATCGTCGATATGCGCCTGCCAAAAGAAGGCGCGCCGATCTGGTTCGACATGCTGTCGATCCCTAAAGGCGCCAAGGACCCGGAGGAGGCTTACACCTTTATCAACTACCTGCTGCAACCGAAAGTGATCGCACCGATCAGCGACTTCGTTGGCTACCCGAACCCGAACAAGGACGCCACCGAACTGGTCGACCCGGCGATCCGCAACAACCCCAACCTGTACCCGACGGAAACGGCGATGGCCACGCTCTACACCCTGCGACCCTTGCCCCGTGATGCAGAACGGGCAAGGACTCGGGCCTGGACCAAGATCAAGTCCGGCACGTAATACGGATGGTTGCGGGAATAAACCTGCGCGGGCTTGCCCGCTCCCACACAAACCAAAGGCCCGCCACCGTGCGGGTCTTTCAATTCCAGACGCGTCGTAACCGCGCCAGCGCCGCCTCAATGGCCAGTTCCGGCACCGCCGCAAACCCGAGCACCAACCCTGCCTGCCCCTCCACTGGCGTACGAGAATCCGGCAACCAGTAACTGCTCAACCCATTGATCTCCACATCGACACTCGCCGCTTGTTCGACCAACTCGCGCTCGCGGGCCAGGCTGTCCACCCGCACAGTCAGATGCAAACCCGCCGCCACACTGGGCAAACTGCCGACACCCGGGATATCTGCCGGCCAACCGGCCAACAACGCATTGCGTCGACTCAACGCCGCGCGGCGCATACGACGGATATGCCGCTGAAAATGCCCGGCAGCCATGAACTCGGCCATCACCGCCTGAGTGCTGACTTCCGAATGGCGCACATCCACCGCCCGGCGCTGGGCGAAGGCCTCCACCAGCCCTGGCGGCAACACCAGATAGCCCAGCCTTAGCGCTGGAAATGCAACCTTGCCGAACGTCCCGACATACAGCACCCGCCCTTGCCGATCCAGCGCCGCCAGCGGTGCCAGCGGCGCGCCGCTGTAACGGTATTCGCCGTCATAGTCGTCCTCGACGATCCAGCCTTGCGTGCGCTCGGCCCAGGCCAGCAACTCCAGACGCCGTGCCAGGCTCATGATCACCCCGGTCGGGTACTGGTGGGACGGGGTGACATAGGCCAGGCGACAATCGCTGAATGTCGCCAGTTCGGCGCAGTCCATACCCTCGTTGTCCACGGCCACACCGCGTAATTGCGCCCCCGCCACGGCAAAGGCATGACCGGCAGCGCGATAGCCGGGGTTTTCCACAGCCACCCCATCGCCGGGTTCCACGAGCAGCTGTGCACAAAGGCTAATTCCCTGCTGCGCGCCACTGGTGATCACAATTTGTTCAGCGCTGCACTGCATGCCTCGAGAGCTGCGTAAATACGCCGCAATCAAACCGCGCAAGCGAGCATCGCCTTCGGGAGCGCCATAGCACAGTTGCTGTAAATCCGGCTTTCGCCAGAAAGCCGCATTCAGCTTGGCCCAGACCTCGAACGGGAACAGATCGAAGGCCGGTATTCCAACCCGAAAAGCTCGCGGCGGGCCACTGGGTGGCCTGGCCAAATGGTGCTTATCAACAAGCCCCAGCGCCCCACTGTGGATAACTTTACTGGATGTAATCACAGGTAAATCAAGCCGATTTGTGGATAACCCTGTGGGTAAGCCTGTTGAAAACCCTGTGGATACATTTGTGGATACATTTGTGGATAGTTTTTTTACTGGCAGCGAGGTTTCCGGTAACTGCGCCACGTAAGTACCGTCGCCTACCCGCCCTTCGATAAACCCTTCGGCATACAACTGATCGTAAGCACGAACTACGCTGTTACGAGAGATCGACAGGGCCGCAGCCAAATCCCGACTGGCCGGCAAACGCGTGCCACTGGCCAGGCGACCGTCAAGCACTCGTACCCGCAACGCCTGATAGAGCTGACGGCTCAAGCCCTGGCGACGGTCGAGCTCAATACCCGCGGGGTTGAACGACAAGGACAGCAGCGGATTGCTCATCGCAGTGGACCTTTGGAAATGGACCTATGAAATTGGCCATTAATGGCTCTTACAACAGACCAATAGCCTGCCTAGGATGCAGGCATTCGCCAAGGAAAATTTCTATGTACACACCCAGCGCATTTGCCGAAGAAGACGTGCTGCAACTGCACCAGCAGATCCTCAACACCCGGTTGGCGGTGCTGATCACCCACGGGGAGCAAGGCCTGCAAGCCAGCCATTTACCGCTGCTGCTGAGCCCCGAGCAAGGCCCCAATGGCACCCTCTATGGGCATTTGGCCAGAGCCAATCCGCAATGGCAGGAACTGGAGGCCGGCGCCGAAGCGCTGGTGATCTTCGCCGGGGCCGACGCCTACGTCAGCCCGTCGTTTTACCCGAGCAAAGCTGACCACGGCAAAGTCGTGCCGACCTGGAACTACATCGCCGTGCACGCCTATGGCAGCGCCGAAGTGTTCAGCGACGCGCACCGCTTGCGCAACCTGGTCAGCGCCCTGACCAATCGCCACGAAGCCGGTCGCGCCAAGCCATGGAAAGTCGACGATGCCCCTGCCCACTACATCGATGGCATGCTCAAAGCCATCGTCGGCTTCGCCTTGCCGATCCAGCGCCTGGAAGGTAAACGCAAGCTTAGCCAGAACCGCAGCACCGCAGACATCGCCGGCGTGCGCGAAGGGCTGGCCGCCAGCCCTGACCTGCATGACCAGGCCCTCGCCCACTTGATGCGTTAAGGAATGACCATGAGCCAGATTGATATCCGCCGAGTTACCGCCAGCGACCACGCCGCCTGGTTGCCGTTGTGGCAAGCCTACCTGCGCTTCTACAACACCGAGTTGCCCGACAGCGTCACCCAAAGCACCTGGCAACGTTTTCTCGACCTGAGCGAGCCGACCCACGCGGCCCTCGCCTGGGACGGTGAAAAAGCCGTGGGCATGGTGCATTTCATCTATCACCGCTCCAACTGGAGCATCGAAAACTCCTGCTACTTGCAAGACCTGCTGGTAGTCCCGGAAACACGCGGTACCGGTGTCGGTCGGCAGCTGATCGAATTCGTCTACGACACCGCACGCGCCGACGGTTGTGGCAAGGTCCATTGGCTGACCCACGAGACCAATGCCACGGCTATCCAACTGTACGAGCGCATCGCCGAACGCCCCGGCTTCATCCAGTTTCGCAAAGGCCTTTAAGGTTTAAGGAGAGCAGCATGTCGACTTCACTCGCAGACTGGAAAGGCGTTCCGGCGCCCACGGTGAAACTCATCGAAGGGCGCTTCATCCGCCTGGAAAAACTCGACCCGACACGCCACGGCGATGGCTTGTGGCAAGCACTACAGGGCCCGAATGCCGACCCTAAACTCTGGGACTATCTGCCTTATGGGCCGTTCACCGAGCGCGGTGCGTTCGATGACTGGCTAAACAACCACGCGGCCAACAGCGACCCGTATTTCTTCAGTGTGATCGACCGCGCCAGCGGCGACGTCCAGGGCATTCTCAGCCTGATGTCGATCGTCCCGGCCCAAGGTCGGATCGAAATCGGCCACGTCACCTTCGGCGCGCCGATGCAGCGTTCGCCGAAAAGTACCGAAGCGATTTACCTGCTGGCCAAAGAGTCTTTTGCGTTGGGGTACCGTCGTCTGGAGTGGAAGTGCAACAACGATAACGCCCGCTCCAAGCAAGCGGCTGAACGCCTTGGATTCACTTACGAAGGCGTGTTCCGCCAGCACATGGTGGTCAAGGGCCAAAACCGCGACACCACCTGGTACTCGATCCTCGATTCGGAATGGCCGGCAATCGGGGCCGGATTTGAGAAGTGGTTGAGCGAGGAAAATCAGACGGGGTCTGGGCAGGTCAAGACATTGGTGGAGTGTCGGGGGTTGAGCCGTTAAATTTCCAGCGTCTGACAAACCGCCATCGCCCGGACAACAGATAAAAAAAGGGGAGCACATGCCCCCCCGAGGTTTAAAGCGTTGTAGTCAAAGGCTGTAGATCAGCCTTCGATCTCGATCAGGATTTCGCCCGGGTTGACCCGGTCGCCCTTAGCCACGTGGATGGCGGTGACCTTGCCGGCGATGGCCGATTGAACTTCGGTTTCCATCTTCATCGCTTCGGTGATCAGCACGGCCTGGCCGGCTTTCACCATGTCGCCTTCCTTGACCAGCACGTCGACGATGTTGCCCGGCATGTTGGTGCTGACGTGGCCCGGGGCAGTGGCTTGTTTGCGCTTGCTGCTACCGCCGCTGACGAATTCGTTGAGCGGCTCAAACACCACTTCTTCCGGCATGCCGTCGATGGAAAGGTAGAAGTGACGCTTGCCTTCCGACTTGACGCCAACACCGGTGATGTCGACGCGGTAGGTTTCACCGTGAACATCGATGACGAATTCGGTCGGTACGCCTTCACCACCGGCCGAGGTCACGCCGCCGACTTCTGGAATCGGCAACAGCACTTCTGGCGTCAGGGTGCCGGCTTCGCGCTCTTCAAGGAATTTACGGCCGATGTCCGGGAACATGGCGTAGGTCAGCACGTCTTCTTCGGACTTGGCCAACGCACCGATGTCGCCACGCAGCTTGGCCATTTCTGGCTTCAGCAAATCGGCCGGACGCACGTCGATCACGTCTTCGCTGCCGATGGCCTGGCGACGCAGCTTCTCGTTCACCGTGCCCGGCGCCTTGCCGTAGCCGCCTTGCAGATAGAGCTTCACTTCGTTGGTGATGGTTTTGTAGCGCTCGCCGGCCAGCACGTTGAAGAACGCCTGGGTGCCGACGATCTGCGAGGTCGGGGTCACCAGCGGCGGGAAGCCGAGGTCTTCACGGACCCGTGGGATCTCCGCCAGCACTTCGCTCATGCGGTTCAGCGCGCCCTGCTCTTTCAACTGGTTGGCCAGGTTGGAAATCATCCCGCCCGGCACCTGGTTGACTTGCACACGGGTGTCGACCGCGGTGAATTCGCTTTCGAACTGGTGATACTTCTTACGCACAGCGTAGAAGTACAGACCGATTTCCTGCAACAGCTCCAGGCTCAGGCCAGTGTCGAACTCGCTGCCTTTAAGGGCCGCGACCATCGATTCGGTACCCGGGTGGCTGGTGCCCCAGGCAAAGCTGGAGATCGCGGTGTCGATATGGTCGGCGCCGTTTTCGATGGCCTTGAGCTGGCACATTGAGGCCAGGCCAGCGGTGTCGTGGGAGTGGATGAACACTGGCAGCGATTGCTCGCTTTTCAGCGCCTTGACCAGCTCGCCAGTAGCGTACGGGGTCAGCAGGCCAGCCATGTCCTTGATCGCAACGGAGTCGCAACCCATGGCTTCCATTTGCTTGGCCTGTTCCACGAACGCCTTGATGGTGTGCACCGGGCTGGTGGTGTAGGCAATGGTGCCCTGGGCGTGTTTGCCGGCGGCTTTCACCGCTTCGATGGCCACGCGCAGGTTACGCACGTCGTTCATGGCATCGAAGATGCGGAACACGTCGATACCGTTGACGGCGGCCTTGGCGACGAACGCTCTGACCACATCGTCGCTGTAATGGCGATAGCCCAGCAGGTTCTGGCCGCGCAGAAGCATTTGCAGACGTGTGTTAGGCAACGCCGCACGCAGTTTGCGCAGGCGCTCCCACGGGTCTTCCTTGAGGAAGCGTACGCAGGCGTCGAAGGTCGCGCCACCCCAGACTTCCAGCGACCAGTAGCCGACCTTGTCGAGCTTGTCGCAGATCGGCAGCATGTCTTCGGTGCGCATGCGGGTCGCCAGCAACGATTGGTGGGCGTCACGCAGGATGGTGTCAGTTACATGAATCTTGGACATTGTTGTATTCCTCACAGGCCTGCGTGGGCGGCGATGGCGGCGGCGATGGCCAGGGCCAGCTCTTCGGGTTTGCGCTTGATCGAGTAGTTGGTCAGTTCAGGATGGCTTTCAACGAAACTGGTGTTGAACTGACCGCTACGGAATTCCGGGTTACGCAGGATTTCCTGGTAATAGGCGGCAGTGGTCTTGACCCCTTGCAGACGCATGTCGTCCAAGGCGCGCAAGCCACGGTCCATCGCTTCTTCCCAGGTCAACGCCCACACCACCAGCTTCAGACACATGGAATCGTAGTACGGCGGGATGGTGTAACCGGTGTAGATCGCCGTGTCGGTACGCACACCGGGGCCGCCGGGCGCGTAGTAACGGGTGATCTTGCCGAAGCTCGGCAGGAAGTTGTTTTTCGGGTCTTCGGCGTTGATCCGGAATTGCAGCGCGAAACCGCGATGCTGAATGTCTTCCTGTTTCACCGAAAGCGGCAGACCGGAGGCGATGCGAATCTGCTCGCGAACGATGTCGATGCCGGTGATTTCTTCGGTGATGGTGTGCTCCACCTGCACCCGGGTGTTCATCTCCATGAAGTACACCTCGCCCTCGGCGAGCAGGAACTCCACAGTACCCGCGTTCTCGTAACCCACGGCCTTGGCTGCGCGCACCGACAGATCACCAATATAGGCGCGCTGTTCAGGGGTCAGTTGCGGGCTCGGGGCGATCTCGATCAGCTTCTGGTTGCGACGCTGGATCGAGCAATCGCGCTCGAACAGGTGCACCACGTTGCCAAAGCTGTCGCCGAGGATCTGCGCTTCGATGTGCTTGGGATTGACGATGCATTTTTCCAGGAAGACTTCCGCCGAGCCAAAGGCCTTGGTCGCTTCGGAAATCACCCGCGGGAACGCTTGTTCCAGTTCTTCACGGCTGTTGCAGCGGCGAATACCGCGGCCGCCACCACCGGAGGTGGCTTTGAGCATGACCGGATAACCGATGCGATCGCCTTCGACCAACGCTTCAGCGATGTCCGCGACGTTGCCTTCAGTACCCGGCGTCACCGGCACGCCGGCCTTGATCATGCTGCGGCGCGCTTCAGTCTTGTCGCCCATGCGGCGAATCACTTCTGCCGACGGACCGATGAATTTGATACCGCGTTCGGCACAGATGTCTGCCAGCTCGGCGTTTTCCGACAGGAAACCGTAACCGGGGTGCAGTGCGTCGCAACCGGTTTCCACTGCCAGGTTCACCAGCTTGCGCGGGTTCAGGTAGCCGGCCAGCGGTTCGGCACCAATGCTGTGGGCTTCATCCGCGCGCTTCACATGCAGGGCATGGCGATCGGCGTCGGAATAGATCGCGACCGAGCGAATGCCCATCTCGGCGCAGGCACGCACGATTCGTACGGCAATCTCACCACGGTTGGCGATCAGGATCTTTTTTATCACTTTGAGGTTCCCTTGAGCCGATTGCACCAACGACCCGCTAGACCAGGTCGGCGCGTGACTAAATGTTTCAAGCCAGTCGCGTCACCACACTAGCCCCCTCAATGGATTAACAAAAATCAATAATAATTGGGTCGCCCATAAGTAAAGACTTATAGTTGACTCATCAGCCTGCGACCAGAGTTTCTAAAAATGCGTAAGTCCTTGATGCGTATGACATTGCGTCAGCTTCAAATTTTCAATGAGGTTTGCGATTTACGCTCATACAGCCGCGCGGCAGAGGAAATGTCGCTCACGCAGCCAGCCGTCAGCCTGCAAATTCGTCAGTTGGAAGAGCTGATTGGTCAGCCATTGTTCGATTATGTCGGCAAAAAACTCTACATGACCGAGGCTGCCGAGGCTTTGCAACGAGCTAGTCGAGATATTTTCGGACGCCTGGAAAACCTCGATATGCAGCTCTCGGACATGCAGGGTTCGCTGCAGGGGCAGCTGAAACTGGCAGTGGAATCCAGCGCCAAGTACTTCGTACCGCACCTGTTCGCCGCTTTCAAGCGTCAGCATCCGGAGGTCAACCTGCACCTGACGGTGATCAACCGCGCGCAGGCTATTCGGCGTCTGTCGGATAACCGCGACGACCTGGTGATCATGTCCATGGTGCCGCAGGACATGGGCCTGGAGTTTCTGCCGTTCCTCAACAACCCGATCATCGCCGTGGCGCCGCCGGAGCATCCGCTGTGCCACATGGGGCCGCTGCGTTTGCAGGATCTGGAGCCGTATACGCTGCTGTTGCGCGAACAAGGCTCGGGCACGCGGTTGGCGTGTGAGGAGTATTTCAAGGAGAAACGTGTGCACTTTACGCAAACCCTGGAAGTTGCTTCAGCCGAAGCTCAGCGCGAGTGCGTGGTGGCAGGTTTGGGCGTAGCGTTGCTGACGCGCCACGCCCTGAACCTTGAGTTGGCAACCGGCACACTCAAGGAGTTGCCGGTGGAGGAGTTACCGCTGTACCGCAGTTGGTGTGTGGTGCAGGCCAAAGCCAAGCGCCTGTCACCGGTGGCGCATGCGTTCCTGGGATTTATCCGCAGCGAACGGGTGCAAATCAGCGGGCTGGTTGAGCGTTTCGACGGGAAGTTGCTGGCGCTGCCTGCCAGTAATTGAGCTCCACCAAGTCGGGGAATTCGCCAATCTCGGCGAGCAACTGACGCTGCTCACAACGGTGCTCAATCGCGCGACGGAATTCCATGCGGCGCAGGTCTTCTTGCTGACGACGGGATTTAACGACGCTGTTGCGTTCTTCGTAGGACTGGGCCATTTCGAGTCTCCCAAGGCGAGTACGGGAGTTACACGATGGACGTCAGGGATGACGGTTTGGCTGCGCGGGGGTTACAGGGATGTGAACTTTCGGCGCTTTCGAGGACGCCTTCACGAGCAACCAAACGTCGCCTGGCCTTTCCCACAGGGGAACGCAGTCAAATGTGGGGGCGGGCTTGCTCGCGAAAAGGTCGGAACGACCTTCCGGCCATTCCAGATCAGAATCAATCGTCCAGCGCTTTGACCGACTTGGGCGACAGACGCAAGCTGCGCAGGCTGCGCTTAACGCTTTTGAGGTGGTTGACCAGGCTCGGGCCACGGGCCATGGCCACGCCCATCGCCAACACATCGATCACCACAAGGTGAGCAATACGCGAGGTCAGCGGCGTGTAGATTTCGGTGTCTTCATGCACGTCGATCGCCAGATTGACGGTCGACAGCTCGGCCAGCGGCGTCTGGCTCGGGCACAAAGTGATCAGCGTCGCACCGCTTTCGCGGACCAGATTGGCGGTGATCAACAGGTCTTTGGAGCGCCCGGACTGGGAAATACAGATCGCCACGTCGGTAGGCTTCAGTGTCACTGCCGACATCGCCTGCATGTGCGGGTCGGAATAAGCCGCAGCGGTCAGCAGCAAACGAAAAAATTTGTGCTGAGCATCCGCCGCCACCGCGCCAGACGCACCAAAACCGTAGAACTCCACGCGCTGCGCCTGGGACATGGCAGTGACCGCACGCTGCAAGGCCACCGGGTCGAGCTTCTCGCGCACTTCCATCAGCGTGTGCAGGGTGGTGTCGAAAATTTTCAGGCTGTAGTCGGCAACCGAGTCATCTTCATGGATCGCGAACTGCCCGAAGCTAGCGCCCGCCGCCAGGCTTTGCGCCAGTTTCAGCTTCAAATCCTGGAAACCCGAGCAACCGATGGCGCGGCAGAAGCGCACGATGGTCGGCTCGCTGATGCCAACGCTGTGGGCAAGATCGGCCATGGAACTGTGCATCACAGCCGCAGGATCAAGCAGCACATGATCGGCGACCTTGAGCTCCGACTTGCGTAACAGATGGCGTGACTGGGCGATGTGCTGCAACAGATTCAAAGGGCTGGACTCGTTGTTATTGGCAGACGCCGGGGATGTAGCGAGCTTGTAGTTATACTACAAGAATCGGCTTTTTGCCTGCTCAATGCGTAACTGAATCGCCTTATTAACCCCGGTTTTGCCGACGCGCGCTCTATGTAGCAGCTGGCGCAGCCTGCGTCCGAGCGCGCAGCGGTCGCAGAGTGCTTGGCTACACACTTCATGATCATTGAGCTACCGACGTGCACCCAGCATGGCCAGGGGCGACCAACGCCAGAAAGAATGGTCGCAATTGGTAACATTGAAACGAGCGACTCCTCTCGGTAACTACCGGATCAAGTATCCAGGCACCCACTCCGACATAGAAATCACGAAGAACTCAGTTGAACGCTGCAGTTTCGCGCCGTTCATCAATAGGCGATTGTACAAAATGCGAAACCGTGCAAGGCACGTATACACCTATCAAAGCACCCGGAGAAAGGATTCCCAATCCTACATGGAGTCGTCGCACCCTAAACGTCACAGGCATTAACGTTGACATTTTATTTCCAACTTACACAAACGACACTTCTATTTGCTATAACAATAACATCAAGCTAGTAACACCACAAAAATGACCAAGGAAGGTCCACATGTTAATTACCAAATATATCACGACAATGTTTTTATTTCTGACGCTGGGTGTTTATCGTGAATCACTAGCGGAGGAATTTTACTGGCGAGTAGATGGACATGATATTCCATACCCCCAACAACCAAAGCATCCTTCTCCTGATTCAGTTTGTAGATGGCTATATAAGGAATATGACGCCACATGGCTTTACACACCAGCCAAACCCGCAGATGAAAAAAACAAGTGGGAATGCCCGATGTTTTATGGCGATGACTATGATGGTCCAATAACGGTCATACGCTTTGGAGATGCGTGCGAGGCAGGAAAAAACTACAACCAACTAAATGGGCAGTGTGAAATAAAAAGTTTCGGTGGGAGCTGCCCCTCAAGTTTCGCCGGAAACCCTATAGATTTTTCAACAGGGTACAAAACTCAGTCAGAAACAGATTATGCGACTCCTAGAAAAGTCAACCAACCCAATCCAGCCAGCTTTTCAAGAGTTTATAGCAGCGTAAAGGGTGTATGGACTCATAATTATGCGTTCCGACTGATTATAGGTTCCACACTCATCACGCTCACTCATGCCGACGGAAAAGAATCCACTTTCGAAAAAGCAGGCCAGAATTTTTCTCCCAAACACCCAGAGCGCGGAATGTTGACCCGAGAGAACAATCGCTGGCGCTATCAGTCTCCCGATAACTATTTTTATGAATTCGATGATCAAGGGAGATTACTTACTATCAGGAACCTCGGCGCGGCGCAAAACATAGAACACACAGAAAAAAATCTTACCGTGACTGATGCCTACGGCGCTCGCTTGGAAATAACTGAAGACGCGCGAAAACAACCAAAAAAACTTGTATCAGAAAACATTACAATCGACTATATCTACGATAAATACAAACAACTAAAGCAAGTTACTCGCCACTACAAAGCAGGATCCGAGAAAAAGTCGTATTTATACGAGGACCCAAAAAATGCAACACTGCTGACCGCCATCAAGGATGAGCGCGGCATTCGTTACGCCAGTTGGACTTATGATGATCAAGGCCGCGCCATCTCCAGTGAACACGCAGGTGGTGCCGAGAAGATACTAGTCCATTACAACACCGATGGATCAACTACCGTCATCAATGAGCGTGGTAAGAAGACAAACTACATTTTCGATTTCATCCAAGGCATCAAACACATTACCGCGATTAACGGCGAGCCCTCTGCTAATTGCCCGGATAGCAATTCGACCTTTACTTATGATGAACGCGGACTCCTCAAGACCAAGATAGATAACAACGGCAACGTAACCACCTATACCCACAATGATCGCGGTCTGGAAACCTCCCGCACAGAAGCCAGTGGAACGCCTGACTCCAGAACAATTTTCACCGAGTGGCACCCGACTTTATTTTCTCCTGTCCGCGTCACCCAACCGGGCCGACTAATCCAGTACACCTACGACCCTCAAGGACGACAACTCAGTCAAACCGCGACGTCACGCTGATTCAGAAGGATCTGATCATGAAGAAACTAACATTTCGGGCCAGCCTGTTAGCGCTCGCCCTGAGCACCATTTCTGTCGCACCATTTTCGCAAGCCGCAGAGCGCAGTTGGTCTCTCACCTACAATGCTAAAGGCCTGATCGAGTCCTCGGATGGACCCCGAACCGATGTGAACGACATCACTCGCTACGAATACGACGCGAAAGGACAGCTGACACGCGTTATTAACGCGCTCGGGCACGTCACCGAGCTTTCGAATTTCGACTTTATGGGTAACCCACAAACCCTTGTCGATCCCAATGGAGTCGCCTCAACACTGACCTATGCACCGCAAGGCTGGCTAACATCAGTAAGCACTGCCAATAACACCACGCGGTTCGAACACAATGCTGTAGGTGACATCACCAAGCTGATTCGTGGTGACGGTAGCTGGTTGGCCTACACCTGGGACGACGCAAGGCGGCTCACTCGTATCACCAACAGCCTGGAGGAGCAGATCGAATTTGATCTTGATCCAATGGGTAATCGCACCGCAACACGACTGAAAGACAGTGCGGGCAATCTGACGAAACAGCATCGACGGGTATATGACGAACTAGGCCGCCTACTGCACTCAGTGGGTGCTGCTGGCCAAACCAGTCGCATGCAATACGACCTGAACGATAATCCCACCGTCACGACCAATCCTCGTAATTACAGCAATAGCAGAGCCTATGACCCGCTCGACCGGTTAGTGAAGAACACTGACCCGCTAAACGGCACCACTCGTTTTGAATACGACGCTCAAGACAATCTCATACAAGTCAACGACCCGCGCGGAGTGATCACTCGATATCAATATGACAGCCTCGGTAACCTGACTCATCTGGTCAGCCCCGACAGTGGCACCAACACCTATAAACATGACGCCGCTGGCAACATCACACAAAAGACTGACGCCCGCGGCGTAGTCACGTCTTTCACCTACGATGCCCTCAATCGTTTGACAGCTCGCCGTTTCCCGGCCAAGCCGCAACTGGATACCCGGTTCCACTACGACGCGGTTGCCGAGGGTAACAAAGGCATCGGCCGACTGACTGCAGTAGAAGACATCAATGGTGTGCTGAGTTACACCTACGATGAGCAAGGTAACCTCACCGGACAACTGCATGTTCTGCCAGCGAACGAAGTCACTCGGTCCGCTAACCTCGGCTATGGGTACGACGGAGCCAATCGACTGATTCGCATCGACTACCCGTCCGGCTTCAGCATCGACTATCTTCGCAACTCCGCCGGGCAGGTCAACCAGGTACAAATGCGGGTTGGCACAGATGAACCGATCAACTTCGCCCGTGACCTCAGTTATTTACCTTTCGGCCCGCTTAAAAGCCTGACCTGGAACAATGGCACCACACTTCAACGTAACTATGACCAGGACTATCAGTTGACAGCACAAACTGTCGCTGGCTGGAGCAACATTTATAACTACGATGCCAACGGCAACATCACCCAGATACAAAATAGTCTGCTCGGCGATCTGAGCTACAGCTACAACGCGTTGGACCGCCTGACAGAAGAGGCAAATACCAGCCAACAGCAAACCTTCACCTATGACGCTGCGAGCAATCGCACCGAAAAAACCCTCACGCCTCTAATCGAAGGTCAGGCGCGAGACAGTGCCACCACTGATTATCGGTATGGCGCCAGCAACAACCGTTTGAGCCAAATCGACGACCAATTGGTAATCGCTGATGCGGCAGGCAATCTGACCCAAGACCGCGCTGATCGTCAATTGACCTACGACGAACAAAATCGCCTGACCAGCGTGAAAAACGGCAACCTGACCCTGGCCGAGTTTCGCTATAACGCTCTGGGTCAGCGCACCCGGAAAATCACCCCACAAGGTAATACCACATTCCTCTACGGGCCTGATGGGCAACTGCTGGGCGAAACCGCGTTCGACAGCAAAGGCAAAAAGCTAACGAGTCAATACTATGTCTGGCTCGATGATTCACCGCTGGGTGGTGTGAGCGTGGGCTACGGCGAGCAAGGCGCACTTGCCAACAGCACCCCGTTTTATCTCCACAGCGACCACCTCAACACGCCGCGTATCGCCACCAACGCCAGCCGGCAAACGGTTTGGCGCTGGAAGTCCGATGCCTTTGGCGTCGGACAAGCCAGCGGTAGCCTGACCTTGAACCTCCGTTTCCCTGGTCAGTATTACGATGCGGAGAGTGGGTTGTACTATAACTATTTCCGGGATTACGATCCGGAAACGGGGCGCTATGTCCAAAGTGATCCGATTGGGCTGAATGGCGGCCTAAATACCTATGCCTACGTGGAAGGCAACCCACTTAAGTACATTGACCCGACCGGGCAAAGCGCACTTTTGATCCTTGGTGCCGAAGCGGGCGCTGCAGCTGGCACATTTGTATGCCCAGGTGTAGGGACCGCTATTGGCGGTGCTATTGGTGCTGGCCTGGGCGCCGGGTTGGGTTGGTATCTCGGGGACAAGCTATTCAACGAATCTGCCAATGATGTTGCGAATGAAGCGAGTACAGGCAGAGAAAAAAATGTCCCCAACCGGGCGAACCCTGACGAAGTAATAGAAGGCCGACGCAGGACAAGGGAATATGACTCAGAAGGAAAGCCCAAAAGGGACTATGACAAGCCACACCAAGGTCATGAGTCACCGCATGTACATGAATGGGAAGACGGACGTAGAGAGCACCCCGGACGTGATTACTCACCGATACAATAGGAAGGAATGACATGGATAATTGGGATATTTTAATCGAATCAACTATTGACGGAATAAAAGTTGATACATTGAAAAAAGAAGTGATTATTGATGTTACTTATGCAGCATCGGGAAAAGGCAGAGCACAAATTATCGCAACTGATGTTGATGATTTCACTATGAATGAAATGCGACTTTCCAATATTATTGATCGAGTGAGCATTATTGATAATAGCAACTTTGGCGATTTTGATCTTGATGTAGCTCGACGCTTATTTTTTTTAATACGAGGTCGGGAGCCAACCCGAACTGAACTTGATTGGGATGTATTAAAAAGAAAAACCGATTGTATTCGAGATGGAGAATTAAAACTTATGGAGGTTGAACCGGTTTATGGTGCGACCATAATAATGTTGGCCAAGAGCTTTAAACTTGAGTAAATAGGCCTTGGTCTATTTATTGGTCCCAGCTCCCCGACCTGAACTCTTTGTTCCAGCTCGGCCACGACATCCTCGATCTTTGCCCAACCGTTAGCATATTCATAAAATCACGAGATAGCTTCAGCCTCTCAACGCGCTGACAAAGGGCCGGCTTCCGAACATAACAAAATAAGGAAATGGGGTGATCGTTCATTCGAATGACCCAAAAATAACGGAGATAGCCGTATGGATGTTGTTTATATAGTTACACACACGAATGAGCTGCCCGACGGACAAGAAGATATAAAGTTTATAGGTGTCTATGACTCTAAGGAATCGGCTGAAAAGGCTGTAGAAAGAGCAAGTCTTAAAGCTGGGTTTTCTGAGACTAAAGAGGGCTTTTTTATTGAAGGGTATCAGCTTGGGAAAGACCATTGGACGGAAGGTTTTTTCACCTATATTCCGAGCGAAGATCATGAATGAGTGAAATCACTCTAGTGTGCTGTTTTCGAAATAACTTGCCCCTCCATCTGCGTCTCCATCGCCTCGCGTGCTCGCCGTATCTTGCTCAAAATTTCCTCGCCCTTTGCGTTCCAAACGTACCGGGTCGGTCGTGCGTTCCGTAATGCTAGGAAGGCGGTAATCGAG
>NZ_JBVASJ010000037.1:0-56720 GCF_057813935.1 Pseudomonas sp. F220 | reverse complement strand
TAGAGGTAGACTTTTTCCACTTTTGCATCGGGTCGCATCATGAGGTGCTGGCTCCTGAAAGAGTTCGGGAGCACAGCATTGAGGATCAACTGGCGGCTTTGAAGGTGTAGGTGATGGATCGCTTACGACATTCCTTCGGTCATGGATTGGATTCGACCAAGCTCGCCGAAGAAGCCATGCCAAGCTGCGCCAGCGACTTTCAGACGAGTCCGAAAGCAGGGCTGCGTTTTTGCAGAACATTGCGGTTGCCGATGTAGCGATGCCACGTGCCCGATTCCTCAAAAAAACTTCCGACTGGTACGAGAGCAAGGGCGCGTCGGGCAATTCACTTGTTGTCGTCGGTGAAGAAGGCGATGGCAAAACATGGCTCGTCGCAAACTGGCTTTATCAGATGCTGGACCAACCGGAATGCCCGCTGATCCTCTTTCTTCCGTCTTCAGTAGTCACGAATACCGAACCTGCGACGCTGTTGTCGCATGCACTGGCAGCCGACTCTGACATCGATGGCGCCGAACTGTGGAAAAAACGGCTGCAACGGTGGGTGGATGAGGAAAACGCTGTCATCCCGCCGATCCTACTGGTGCTTGACGGCGTCAATGAAAAATTTTCGCACACCCACTGGCGGGAACTATTCACTCGCCTCGATACGTCAACCTGGCGTGAACATCTGCTGGTGGTTATAACTTGCCGGTTAGGCTACTGGAAAAACAAATTAGAGCTAGGGTTCCGCAAACCCTTCGAACTTTTGAAAATCACGCCGTACGATGACGATGAGCTAAATGCGGCGCTGCATGAAAAATCCCTATCGCTCGCAGAACTATCTTCAGCCATCTTGCCGTTGCTGCGCAAACCGCGCTATTTCGATCTTGCTGTGCGTCACCGTGAACGGCTAGCTGATTCGGGGGATATCACAGTGGCGCGCCTGCTGTACGAGGACTGGCGCGACAGATATGAGCGTCGAACAGGTTTGCCGCTTGATCCAGCAGAGTTTAACGAATTGCTGAAAAGGATCGCTGACCGGGCGCGAGAGGGGGAGCAGCGACTTCGCATGAGTGAGCTGAAGGAGGATTTTCCTCCTCTCGATGACAACCAACGTCAGGAGCTGTACACAGAGCTGGTATCTGGTGGTGTGTTGTCTGATGCCCCCGGCGGCCGCATTGAGGTTGTCAGCGACCGGCTCTCCATGGGATTTGGACTACTTCTGGTCGACAGGACTCGGGAGGCGCATAGGCACGGAAGTAACCTTAGCGAGGCTGTTTCTCAATGGCTAGAGCCAGCGTCGGGAATAGACGAAAAATCGAGAATAGTCGAGCATGCGTCTTTGCATGCGCTGATTCTCGAGGATTGCCCGGACGAAGTACGCATAATACTTCTGTCTACATGGCTAAATCTGCAGAACCGCGATGATCCCGAATGCAGGAACTTCATTCGTTATCTGCCGCAGAGGCCTGAGACGTTTTTCAAACTCGCGCAAGATCTGTGGGCCACTCCTGCCGAAAACTCATGGGGTCAGCAGCTTCTGCTCGAGGGCATACTCCACTGGAACTTTGTTCCGAGTGTGCATGCACAGGCGGTCAGGTATGCGACCATCTGGCTTGGTTATATGTCGTCCTTCGACGACCTCGACGCAGAAGACAATCACGACGCAACTTTGGAAAAGCAGCGCGTCGAAAACCGAATGAGGCTCGAGACCAATCTTGCCGGGCGCCCCGTGGCCGACACCATATATGTCGGTTCATTTGAGCTTCGTCCTATTCGCAACGAGGGACTCTTGCGTTTGGGTAGGGTGGCATTGGCGTATATATCGCAGCTGCCGCGCGCAGAATTTGTACATTCGATTGTTACTGGCATCCTGGCGGAGTCTGTGCAGACGCATCTTTCGAAACTGGACGTCCTCAGTTGGGTAGTACGGACGGCGCCTGACAGCGAAATGCTCAAACATGCGCTATTCGAAGAAGTCGAAGCGCTCTGTCGTGTCGGAGATATGCCCGCAGCTATTGCTGCGGCACACCGAACGTTACGACTAGAGGGGTCATCTGACAGCGTCGCCAGAAAGGCGATACTGCCGGAAGAGCCTGCTTTCGACCTGAGCCGCCATCACGAGGAGTATCTGCGAGATCCATGCCTTTCTATCTTTTCATGGAGTCGTGAGGACTGCGTTCACTGTTTGGGAAGAAGCGATGTCCCGATCAAGCGTCTGGCCAATTATGCCAAAACGTATTGGCGTGATCCTGACTTTTCCAAACCGCCCGCGCTCACTGACAGACTCAGCTCTACCGAGATCATCGAGCCGGAGCTGTTGTGGCAAGAGCGCCAGTTTTCGTACGCTGAATCCGAACTGGAAAGCATTGAGCCAACTTTCCACGCGTGCGCGCCTGAGGTGTTTGCGCAGAAAATGCGCAAAGTCTTTGCTGATGCGCCGAATCGCGATGGCGACAAGTTATGGGCCTTGATTGTTCAAGTTAATGACTACAGCCTTCTTCTTGACGAAGAGAACCTGAAAGCGTTGCAACAGGTCTGGCAATTGTTGCCTGGCCAATTTTCTGGTCAGGACCTGCGTCAGCTGGAGTGGACGCTGTTTAATGAACTGCTCCTGCGTTGGTCATCAGAAGAGCAGTTGCAACGGTTGCTTGCGCGGTCACCGGATGCGTTTGACTTGCGGGATTTTGTCCGCAATTTCAAACCTGTGCCTTCGGGGTTATGCGAGAGCGTGTCAATACCTGAAGACGACGCGTCCGCCCAGCGGGCGACGTGGTTCCTGTCGAGGTCGTCAGAGTTCGTGAGCTCAAGGTTACTCCCCCGGATGCTTGAACATGCGGATAGCTTCATTCGAAGTATGGCTTTCAAGGCGATTTATCACTCTGGTGATCAGGATGTTTGGGACGGCTGGTTGACGCGTGGCTGGCGTCACTCCTCCACGATGCATAGGGAGGAGTCGTACTGGGGCTCCCGGCTACTTATTGACGCGCACAGCGTTGATCCGAAAGAGACAATGGAGCGTATTGACCCTGCATATGTGCTCAAGCTAGGTGAGGCACGAGGGTGGGTGCCCCCGGCTACCGATGCTGTCGTTGAATATCTGCTTAGATGGCTCGCCGTAATGAGCGAAAGTGTCCGTCTCGGTGCTGTTGCGTCGTTGCCTGCGATGAAGATTGCTGACGACTTGCGTGCGAGTCCTACCGATGCGTTTTCAGTCACGATATCGAACATCGCCCCTGACCGTTCGATACGGTTTATTAGTCCGTCGATTATCTGGGGTGGCACATACGCTAGCGGAAGTTTGAGCAATGAAACTTTCGAGGAGGAATCGCGTTCTGAATGGCAGGTTAGAAGTAACCTTGTGGTAGATGCTGTGCAATCTGCAAGGTCGCGCGGTGCCCATTGGCTTGACGATCTAACCACCGTGGAGGCAATCGAGCACATTCTGGACGCAGATCCCTCGATCGAAACAAGACTGCGTCAACTCACTGGGGCTGAGGGCACGGCATCGGACAACTTTATCGTAGGCTCCTATGGCCTACTGGTCCCGTTGTGCTCACACCTCCTCAATAAAAAGCCGGATGTCGGCGCACAGTTTTATCGTCGTTTGACGGCTCGCAAGACTGCTGTGAATCAGGTAACCGGCGGAACGGAGCTGGACTGGGTCGATATTGTCCTGTTCGAGTCTTACGACTCCGAGCCCGTACGGGCTCTCTGGGAAGAGGCGCTTGAGAACTGCAAGTCAGATGGTGATCTGATATCGCTGTTCATGCTAGCCCGCAACGGGGATGCTCGTACCTGGATGGAAAGCAGAGTTTCGGCGGACGAGAGCGCATCGAGCCAGTTTGTCCGGGCCCGAGCCATCCTGATGGCGGGCTTGCTTGGTCTGACGATGCCTCAAACACAACCCGAGACGTGGCTCTCGGATGTCGCAGAGCTTGCTACCCAATATCAAGATGTCGACTGTTGGGGCAGAGAGTGGTTCGACCGCTTTGTGACAGCTGAGGATGACGCCCACGCGTTCTCAGCATTCAAGTTGTTGCTCGAATGCGTGGACAGAAGGTTCTGGACCTGGAAGGAAACGTTGATCGCTGGTAGCTCTGAGCCGATATCCACTCGGCGCGCGGCTTTCCTGAACCAGAATATTGGAAACATCAAGACTGCAATCAAGGAAAATGAGAAAGCGATGTTCGAAAGCTTCCTGACAATGAAGGTGGCGGAAGGGCAGGTATGGCCGTGGCTGATTATTCAGGCATGAAAGACAAATGCGGGACAGATCCTGACGTCAAATTGACACGACTACCAGGTAACACGCCCGCCCGACTTGAACCGGCCGCTTTTACGTCGACTGCACATAAGATTTGGGGCCGGGCGCAAGCGATGCTGGCGCGTCAATCGTAGGTGTGAACGCCGTGGCGTGACTTTAGTGGAAGGCACACATCCCTCGATGTCCCCAGTCTCCCGCTAAGCGGAAATTCGTTGACCCTGCGTGAGTGACGCCTGTGGGTCGAATGCAGCCATCCGTAACCGGCTGTTTTCGATGAAACTGCTGCCTTCGCTGATGTGTCATACCATTGCAGGCTGAATCATTCTGCGTGACCTACCGCGGCGTTGCGTTTCTGCGTCCTGGTTCAAACGGCCTGCGCCGCCAGGCTTTATAGTGTCTGCCAACTTAGGGAGTACAAGCGTGCAAGATCCCTTCAATCTTCTTCGTTTCGTCGAGGCCCAGCGCCCGGTTTTTACCCGAGCCATGGAAGAGTTGCGTGCCGGGCACAAGACCAGTCACTGGATGTGGTTCATCTTCCCGCAACTGCATGGCCTCGGGCGTAGCGAGATAGCCAAACGCTTTGCCATTTCTGGTGCCGCCGAAGCCCGGGCCTATCTGCTGCATGATTTACTGGGTCCACGGCTGGAGGAAAGCGTAAGTACCATCCTGCAACACAGCGATAAGAGTGCACTGGAAATCCTTGGCCACCCTGATGACCTGAAGTTGCGCTCCTGCCTCACGCTGTTCGCCAGCATTAAGCCCGAACACCCCCTATTCCAGCTGGCCCTCGATCAGTTCTTCGCCGGCGAGCCAGACGCCAATACCCTGTTCCTTCTTGGAGAATAAGGTCGACGCGAGTTACGTCGCCAGCACCACGTCGAACCTCTTCGACACCGTGATCGGCCGGCTTGGGTTGATGCAACTGATATTTCGCAGCTGCTACTGACGACCGGCAGGACTCGGCCCAGAGTGTGTAAAAACGTCAGATTGGGTTTCTATATCGACTCTAGGAGACCGTGCTCACGTTTCGCAAACTGATCACGGTCACGACGTTTCCAGGAACAGTTAAAACGGCTCAGCAGCCTCTTAAAGTCCTTTGGATGGGGTAAAAAAGACCGATTTTTACGCCGTTAACGCTTTCATCAAGCTAGTGGTGCCGCTGATTTTCATGACCCGTTTCAGGTTGTAGGCGAGCACGTTCAAGCTCATCTTGGCGCTCACCCCGTTGAGCTTTCGGGTCAGGAAATGCGTCGCACCCATCCATTGCTTGAGCGTCCCGAAGGGATGCTCAACCGTCCATTTTCGGACTCGCATCATCTCCGGTGTGTTGCTCAGCCGAAGCTGCATCTCCTCCAATACGGCTTCATGCTCCCAGCGTCGCACTCGTCGTTCCGTGCTCGGTGTGCACTGCAATTTCAACGCGCAGCCTTGGCATTTCGAACTCCAGTAACGATGCAACTTCAGGCCTTTTTCAACGTAGGAATAGTGCCAGATCAGCGACTCTCCAGCCGGGCAAATGTATTCGTTTTTTGCCGCGTCATAGATGAAGGCATCGTTATTGAAACGCCCGTCAGCCTTGGCTCCAGAGGTCATCGGCTTGGGCACGTAGGCGGTGATGCCTGCATCGTGACAAGCCAGGATTTGTTCGCTTTTGAAGTAACCCCGGTCAGCCACTACCGACAACGTATCTGACGCTAACGCCTCGCGGGCCTGCTTGGCCATTGAGCTGAGTTGATCTCGGTCGGAACCGACGTTGGTCACCTCATGTGCAACGATCAAATGGTGCTGAGTATCGACCGCTGTCTGCACGTTGTAGCCGACGATTCCCGTGCCGCGCGTCATCATGGAGCGGGCGTCTGGATCGGTCAGTGAGACCTGTTTATCCGGCGATTCATTGAGCTGGATTTCGATCGCTTGAAGCTCCTTCATTTGAGTTTTGAGCTTGGCGATTTTCTCTTCCAACCGCACGGCGCTGGGCTCGAAAGCTGTTGGTTCTTGCCGATCGGCAGCATCGAGTGCCGCTAGGTAACGGTTGATACTCGATTCAATTTCTTCCATTCGCCGTTTCAGTTTGGCGCTGGTGAAATTGCGGTCACGGTTGTTGACTGCTTTGAATTTACTGCCATCGATGGCGACCAGATTTTCTCCGAACAGTCCCAACTGCTGACACAGCACGACGAACTGGCGACAGACGCCTCGGATGGCCTTGCTGTTGTCTTTTCGGAAGTTGGCGATGGTCTTGAAAACCGGCATCAAACGCCCGGTCAACCACATCAGCTCGATGTTGCGTTGAGCTTCTCGCTCCAAACGTCGGCTCGACTGGATGCGGTTGAGATAGCCGTAGATGTAGATCTTTAGCAAGATCGCGGGGTGGTAAGCGGGCCGGCCAGTGTCTGCTGGAATGGCACCTTCAAAACCCAGATTGACCAGGTCGAGTTCGTCGACAAAGACGTCGACTACGCGCACCGGATTGGTATCGTTGATGTAGTCGTCGAGGTTCGACGGAAGTAAGGTGCCTTGGCCTCGATGTTCACCTTGGATAAAGCGCTTCATGGGCGATCCCTGCGATGAAATCCTCAGAAATCATAGCAAGTGTTCGCGAAGGCGTTTTTACACCCTCTGGGCCAACAGCAGCCATTGAAATGTGTCTATGAAACCGGTGACGATTCACTCAGTTTCGATAACCGCTCTCAGACAAGTAAATCGACGGTCTGCAACATGCGCCGATAAGGCGAGTGCGGATGCCCCATCTCAAAGTGGATGGTTTCGATAAGACATTCCAGAAACCGTTCGGCCGCCGGCCGCAGGGGCTGCCCGCTTCGGCTGATGGCCCCCACTGAGGCGCTGCTGACCGGCTCGCGCAACGGCAGGGCGCACAAGCCTTCTCGCTGAGCGCAAACCTCTACCAGCGGCCAGGGAAAGATGCTCAACATGTCGGTCTCGCGCAGCAAGCTCAAGATGATCGACAGTGAATGGGCGAAATGCACATGCCCCGGCGTCGTAATCGCCCCGTCTTGCCGGGAGGCCAGAATCCAGTCGGCCAACGCCAGATCCTCCATGGTTCGACTGTTCGACAACGGGTGTTGATGACGGGCCACCACCGCGCAATCAGCCGTGAACAGGGGTAGGTAGGTGAGGTCGGCGCTGGAGCACTGGGTATCAAGCCGTCCGATAAAGAGATCGACGCTCGCATCCCGCAGCCGCGGACAGGCGACGGACGAAAGACCTTCATGCAGCTCAAGTTGCACTTTTGGAAATCGCTGGCGAAAACACACGACAGCCTTGGGCATGAGCGTCATCGCTAACCAAGGTGTCACGGCTACCGACAAGCGACCAGTCAGTTCCCCGTTGCAATCAGCCAACACTTGACGGGCACTGACCATCTGCGCCACTAGCAGGCGTGACTCAATCAACAGTTTCTTCCCGACCTCGGTAAACACAATCCCGGAGGTATTGCGGATCAGCAATTGTGTTGCTGTGTCGGCCTCCAGTTTCTGTATCGCTTTGGTGACTGCGGCCGGCGAGGTGTCGAGCCTTTTGGCAGCGCCGCGGATACTGCCCGCGTCGGCCACCGCCACCAGTGCGTTGAGTTGATAGAACTTCATAGTGTCCGCCGGTGTTAACCCTGGGTTGCCTTGTTCACTTTCGATTGCCTATTAGCCGTTGCTTTGGCGCTCTAAGCTCAAACCAACGTCGCCCAGGCTTCGACCCTCACCAAAAGACCGTACCAGAAAAAGCGCAGGCACTTTGATGAAACGTAAGATGTCGTGAGCCATAGCATGGGATGTGGTCCTTGCGACAGATTGGTTTCTCCCCCCAGGTAACCAAGGAAAAACTCTGCCAATGACACAGTCCATGACGTTGTTAAAAGAGATCGAGCAGGAAATGCGCGAACTGCGCCACCAGATCCATGCCAACCCTGAACTCGGTTATCAGGAGGTCGAGACCAGCGAACTGGTAGCTGAGCGATTGATCAAATGGGGTTATGAAGTGACGCGTGGCTTCGCCGAAACCGCGGTCATCGCCACGCTGAAAAAAGGCACCAGCCCCCGCGTGATTGGTATACGAGCTGACATGGACGCACTGCCCATTCTCGAGAAAACCGGTCTCCCGTATGCCAGTCGGATACCTGGCAAAATGCATGCGTGTGGCCATGACGGGCATACTGTCATGCTCCTCGCCGCTGCATACGCTCTTGCCCATGGTCACCCGTTCGATGGCACCGTACACCTGATTTTTCAGCCGGCCGAGGAAGGTCTGGCCGGCGCCCGAAGAATGATTCAGGAAGGCGTGCTGCAACAGTTCCCCTGCGATGCGGTGTTCGCCGCACACAACATGCCTGGTTACCCTGTCGGAAAACTCGGGTTCCGGGCCGGGCCCTTCATGGCTTCCGCCGACCAGGTCAATGTCACGATTCACGGAAAAGGTGGTCACGGCGCGATGCCGCATCTGAGCGTCGACCCTGTGGTGGTCTGCGCAAGTATCATCATGGCCTTGCAGACAATCGTCTCGCGCAACGTTTCACCTCAGGATATGAGCGTTATCACCGTGGGGGCCATTAACGCAGGCAAGGCGTCCAACGTGATCCCGGACAGCGCGCACATGCTGATGTCGGTCCGTTCACTGAACAACGACGTCAGAGACCGTCTGGAGAGCCAGATAAAACGCCTTATTCACGCCCAGGCAGAAGCATTCGGCGCGACAGCCGACATCCAGTACAGTGCCGACTACCCCTTGCTGGTGAATGACGAAGAAATGACCCGGTTCGCCAGCCAGGTGGCCATCGACTGGCTCGGTGAGGACGAGGTAATGAAAGACATCGTGCCCTTCAATGGCAGCGAGGATTTCGCTTACTTCCTTCAGCAATGCCCGGGCTGCTACTTGATCATCGGCAATGGCGACGGCGAAAAAAGCTGCATGGCTCACGATCCTCGCTACGACTTCAATGACGACATCCTGATCCGTGGCGCTGGCTATTGGGTCAAGTTGACGGAGGCTTTTTTACCGCTTAACGCCTGAGCAAAGACCTGCCAAACCGCGAAAACCAATAAAAAATGAGGTCATCATGCAGCTACGCAAACTTCAATACACCGTCATGCTGTTCGGGCTGATCATCACCCCGATATCGCAGGCGGAACCGGTGATAAAGTTCGGCGTCGACCCCAGTTACCCACCTTTCGAGCAAAAGCAGCCAGACGGCTCATTGAGTGGTTTTGATATCGATCTGGGTAATGCCCTGTGTGCCGAGTTGCGGGTCAAGTGCATCTGGGTCGAGCAGACCTTCGACGGCATGATCCCGGCGTTAAAGGCGAAGAAATTCGATGCCATCCTGTCGGCATTCAGCGCCACCGAGGCACGTCGCCAGCAAGTCGATTTCAGCCATAAGATCTACACCGCTCCGTCTTCTCTCGTCGCCAGGAAAAACACCGGATTGCTGCCGACGGCAGAGTCATTGAAAGGGAAGTCCGTAGGGGTTGTTCAAGGGTCACTGCAGGAGGGTTTTGCCAGATCGGAATGGGGTCGCCAAGGCGTCAATATCCATTCCTACCAAACCCAGGACCAAGTGTTTTCAGACCTCATCAACGGGCGCCTGGATGCTTCGTTCCAAGCCTCGGTACAGGCAGATATCGGGTTGTTGCAAAAGCCTCAAGGTCAAGAATTTGCCTTTGCGGGTGAACCCATCACCGACAAACGCATCATTGGCGATGGCGTCGCGATCGGTGTCAGAAAAAACGAGTCTGATCTGAGAGAGCAGCTGAACATCGCCATTGCCGGCGTTCGTCAATCAGGCCAATACGACCAGATCGCGAAGAAGTATTTCAACTTCAATATTTACGGCGAGTGAGCGAGTCCCCATAAAAGGAATGATGCCCAGACGTTTACATGCACCAGTCTTTGAATAGTCCCAGTGCACAAGCCCCACCAAACGGTGTTTGGTGGGGCTTCATTTTACAGGGCCATATCAGCCGATGGATTGCTCTCGTGCTGTGGTTTCGCCTGACCCGGAGCCGGGGCTTGCGCAGCAGTTACCTGGTCAATCACAGGCGGGGGATCAAGTTGGAGGACTTTACTGGTGTACGCCCATTCTTGATAAACACGCTCAGGACTACCGTTAAGCTTGGTGCCGTAACTCGGAACGATCTGGCGCAGCTTTTCCTGCCAGGCAGGGGTCGCCACCTTGTCCTTGAACACTGTCTCAAGCACAGTCAGCATAATAGGAGCAGCAGTGGACGCGCCTGGCGATGCACCCAGCAAGCCTGCAATGCTGCCGTCCTGGGAGCTGACGATTTCGGTACCCAGTTTCAGTACGCCGCCCTTTTCCTCGTCGCGCTTGATGATCTGAACGCGTTGGCCGGCTTGCCACAGACGCCAGTCTTCCTTCTTGGCATTAGGGAAGTATTCCTTCAGGGCATTCATACGGTCTTCATCCGACAGCATCAGCTGACCGGCCAGGTATTCAACCAGTGGGTACTGCTCGATGCCCACCTTAGTCATTGGCCAGATGTTGTGCGGGGTCGTGCTCGTAAGCAGATCGAAGTAGGAGCCTTCTTTAAGGAACTTCGTGGAGAAGGTCGCGAACGGGCCAAACAAGATCACGCGCTTGCCATCCAGCACGCGAGTATCAAGATGAGGAACCGACATAGGCGGTGCGCCGACTGACGCCTTGCCATAGGCCTTCGCCATATGCTGTTCAGCGATCGCTGGATTATCGGTTACCAGGAAGGAGCCGCCGACAGGGAAACCTGCATATTCTTTTGCTTCAGGGATGCCGGATTTCTGCAGCAGATGCAGTGCACCACCGCCCGCGCCAATGAATACGAATTTGGCGTCGGTCTGAGTTTGCGAGCCGTCTTTCAGGTTCTTGTAGGAAACACGCCAGCTGCCATCTTCATTGCGCTTGATGTCTTGCACTTCGCTCGAAAGCTTCAGCGAGAAGTTCGGTTTGGTTTGCAGATAACCGGCGAACTGGCGAGTGATCTCGCCGAAGTTCACATCTGTACCGATCGGGGACCAGGTAGCCGCGACCTTTTGATTCGGGTCACGTCCTTCCATCATGAGCGGAACCCATTTCTTGATTTGTACCGGGTCTTCCGAATACTGCATGCCCCTGAACAGAGGGCTCGCCTGGAGCGCTTCGTAGCGCTTCTTCAAGAACTGGATGTTGTCATCGCCCCACACAAAACTCATGTGCGGTGTGGAATTAATGAAGGAGTGGGGATTTTTCAGGACGTTGTTCTGAACCTGCCATGCCCAGAATTGACGCGAGATCTGGAAGGCCTCATTGATTTCGATGGCCTTGGGGATCTCGACCTTGCCATTCTTGTCCTCTGGCGTGTAATTCAACTCAGCCAAGGCAGAGTGGCCGGTCCCGGCATTGTTCCAGCCGTTCGAGCTTTCCTCGGCGACGCCATCGAGACGTTCAACCATCTCCATGGACATGTCGGGTTCGAGCTCATTGAGCCAAACACCCAGGGTCGAGCTCATGATGCCCCCGCCGATGAGGAGTACATCGACTTTTTTTGTCTCAGATGCGTGCAAGGGCATGAGTACCAGGGACATGGCCAAGCCAAGTAGCCCCGTGTTCACTTTTTTCAACATACAGTTATACCTAGGATAGAACGCCATCCACCCACCATTCTTGATCATGAGGTGCCCTGGCTCACCGCATGCAATGCCGCATGCCGTCGAACCCTGCACTCAGAAAGACTGATGGGTGGATATATAAGACCGATAGACATTATCGGCCTCACTTTTAGGCCCCTCCTGCGCTGACTTCTTGTTAGTCATTGGCTTCAGCTACTTGGGTGACACTAATTCTGTGTGTAAGTCATCGGACGCAGGGGATGAACAGATTCAACCCGCTCACTAAAAAAACGCCCGTCAATCTCTTCGCGATTCCTATGACGCCCGGACACTTCGGATAGGCACGCTCGATGGCACCTGTCGTACTTGCAGCGTCCGGTAGCCCCTTACGGTGGGTCGCTGTCCGCATAATCCCCGAGGGCGGCGAGCATCCATGCCGCGACATTCTACCTCAGGTCCCCACATCGACGAAGACGCATCATTTTCGCATTCTTCGAGGCAGCGGCAGCCATCACGTCACCCTTGTAAGCCTGTTGCCAGCGCAAATATGGAGCGCGTCCTTCGTGGCGGAGCGTTCGTTTTGCATAGACCGCCCGTGGGGCGGTCCATTACAGCCTTCAGAAACCGGATAAATCAGGAGCCCTGTGGGGTTTCTCCACGCGCCAGGCGAGCATCGATGTCTTCGATCACCGTCGGCAACTCGGCAATTGTGTCGATCAGGTAGTGCGGGCGGGAGCCTTCGAACATTTTGATGATGCGGGCACGTTCTTCAGCCAGTTTGTCCGAGGGCAGGGCCATGTATTGTTCGTAGCTCAAGCCCAGAGCGTTGCCGGAGCAGGTGAGTGCGACCGTCCACATGCCAGCGCTGCGGCCTTCGAGGATGCCCGGCCAAGTGTCGTCGACCTTGACGCAAGCGGCGACGTCGCTGATCCCCAAGGCAATAACGTTGGCCAACGCCTGAGCAGGATACGGGCGACCGTTGGGGACTTCATCGGTCGCCACAACATGGTCGGCGACATAGCCGTTCTGTCGAGCCAGCTCTACCACTTTTGCCATGACTACAGCCGGGTAACCGGAGCAGGAGCCGATCTTCAGCCCCTTGTCGCGTAAAGCAGCAATGGCGTCCAGTGCGCCGGGAATCAGTGCGGAGTGCAGGGCGATCTTCTCGATCTGTAGCGGCATGAAGCGCTCGTAAAGCGCGGTGACGTCATCATCGGTCGGCAGCCGATCGAAGGCCGCACGGTAGCGTTCGGCAATCTGCGGTTGGTTGCATAAGGTGCGGATATGGTCCCATTTACCCATGCCCATAGGGCCGCGGGCCTCTTCCAGGGAAACAGCAACTCCGAACTCGGCGAACGCCTCGACGAAAATTTGAGTGGGGGCAAAGGAACCGAAATCGACAACAGTGCCCGCCCAGTCCAGAACCACAGCTTGCAGTTGGGACGGTTGTTTGTAGTGCATGGTGAGTCTCCATTTTTGGGTATGAGCAGGCCGTCCTTCTCGTAAGAAAGAAGTAAGCCTATTGAGTGTTTGAGGGCGTTACGGGATCAGGTTGCCGGCGTCGGACTTGAGTCGAACAACTCCGAGATCATCGGCCGGTTTCTGCGAATGCCCAGGCAGCACAGGTGGTAATCAATAGAAAATGGGTGATCGACAAAAGTGATCGGTTTTGTGCCTGGAGTTTCGGCGTACTCGACGGCAGAAACGAAACCGATTCCGATGCCCTTGGCGATGGCATGGACGATGGCTTCGCGACTGTTCAACTGCATGACGCAGTTCAGGGTGACGTCTAGCCGCTTGCAGCTTTCCTCCACCAGCTGACGCGTCCGTGAGCTTTTTTCGCGAAGGACCAACTTCTCGCTGCTGATCTGCTCGACGCGCACCTCTTTCTGCCGGGCCCAAGGATGGTCGTCGCGGACAACGGCAATAATCGGGTAGCGTCGGTAGAGCTGAGTGTGAAAACGTTGGTCGAATTCGGAGAGGGCAAGAATCGCCACATCGATATCGAAGTTGAAGAGTCGCTCCAGGGTCTCTCTTTCAGGGGAGAACGAGGTTTCCAGTTCTATGTCCGGATGCCGCTGCATCAATTCGTAGGTCAGGTTCATTGCAATAGGAGGAGAAACCGCCCCCAGTCGCAGCATGCCGGTTTTGCGTTGCTTGAAACTGTGCAGAAGTTGCACAGCTTCATCCTCTTGGCCAAATAGGCCCTGGGTGATCGCATAGAGTTTGTGTCCTGCCGAACTCATCTCGATAAAGCGACCTCGGCGGTGGAAGAGTTCCACGGAAAACTTCTTCTCCAGCGCGTTAACCTGCTCACTTACAGTTGGCTGACCGATGCTCAGGTACTCGGCGGCGAGGGTGAAACTGCCGGTCTTCGCCACCGCATGAAAGGAACGTAGCCATTTGTGGTACTGGTACATAAAAGATCCTGTTCCTGAGTTGTTACCTTTAATTCAAGCATCTGTGCTCGCCAGTCAACGCCTGATGAACAGCGCGACCGTCGCACTGCAAAGGCACGCAGTAGTGACCACGATGAAGATCAAAGATGTATTCCCTGTAGTGTCCAGCATATTGCCGATCAGGGGTTCAGCCAGGCCTGCGAACAGATAAGACGAGAAGTTCATCACTCCGGTTGCGGTGCCAGCCCGCTTGGCCCCTACCAAGTCTGGGCAGAGCGCCCAGAAGCTGGACGCAGGGCCGTAAACGAAGAAGCCACAGAGGAACAACGCCACAAGACCGATAGCGCTATGAGGAGGAAGGCTCCACATCCACAGGCTGGTCGCTGCACCGAGGAACATGTAGAGCATGATGGCCAGGTAGCGTTTGGAGCCGAACAGTTTGTCCGATACCCAACCATTGCTGAGGGCGCCGATCGCCATGCCAACTGGAAGGGCAACCGTAATCCACTTCGGATCGACCATGCTGTCACCACTTTTCCAATTGGCACCCAGAAAGTGAACCGGAACCCAGACGATCAGGCCATAGCGAGCGGCGTTCTGGAATCCCAGAGACACGGCTGCGATGATCAAACGAAAGTTCTTCAGTACCGCTTTGTAGCGTTGCGCAGACGTTTCGACCTCACCGTGTGCCACCTCGTGGTCTTTGTCATTGGCGTTGGCCACACCCGTATCGGCGAGTGGTTCAAAGCCAAGATCTTGCGGACGTTCACGAGCAACCAGGTAGAAAATAATGCCACCCGCCAGCATCAGCAGCACTGGCAAACGGAAGATCCAGCGCCACTCCAGTTGCAGCACCTCGAGAACGACGATTGAGGTCACGTAAGAAAGGACAGAGGCGCAACCGGCTGCGAACACGTAAAAGCCATACACCTTGCCGCGTTCGCCAGCGCTCCACCAATTGGAGATGAGTCGGCTCCCTGGCGCCCAGCCCAATGCCTGAAAGTAACCGTTGATACCCCAGGGCAGGATCAGACTGGCAAAGCCGCCGGCGAAGCTCGTCACCCAGTTGGCGGCACAGGACAGCACAGCGCCAAGGGTCATGATGCGTCGGCCGCCGAATTTGTCGGCGAGGTTGCCGTTGATTGCCTGGCCAATGGCGTAGGACCAGAGCATGGCTGCCGATGCCCAGCCGAGCGTTTCCTTGGTCAAGCCGAACTCGGCCTGGATGCCGGGAATGGCGAAACCGAAGGTCTGCCGACCGGTATAGAAAAACAAATAACAGAACATCGCCGCCAGCAGCATGCGCCACTGGGCTACTCGGAACGATGAGGCGCGTACTGCGAGACCAGACATGGCTTGGGCACGATTCATGATCTTTTCCTTATTATTGTTCGTTCCCGCCGAGTGGGGTCGGAGGGTGCACTCTTTGTCGGTGCCGCAGGAAATCGCCGCGGCTCGTCACGCCGCTAGCAGTGCTTGTTGGGTTGGCAGGCGCTAGGCAGCTTGTGAACCGATGAAGTTCTTGCCTCGTGCGCCCTGCATGGCGAAATTGATGATGTCCTCGGCGTCCTTTGCCGTTACGCCATAGTCGGCAAACTCGGTCTTGACCCCCAAACTGTGCAGGAACTCGCGCAACTGACTCTGGGCCTTGTGCAAGTCGTTGCCGAATATCCGCTGAAGCGTCCGGTCGCGCGCCTCGTCATGTCCCCAGGCCAGGCCCAGAACCAGCGGCAGGGTGAAGGAGCAGGCAATGCCATGGGGCAGGCCGTGGCGCAGGGTCATCTCGTAGGAGATGGAGTGGGCCAGCGCAGTTTTAGTGTTGGAGAACGCCATTCCTGCTTTGAGTGCGGCCAGCGCCATCCGGGAACGCAGTTCCCTGTTGGTCAGGTCACGACGTAGCAGCGGCAGGCACTCCAGGATGTCCTCAATTGCAGAGATTGCAAAGGTGTCCGAAATCGGGTTGGCATTGATGTTCCAGATCGACTCAAGAGCATGAGAGAGGGCGTCCAGACCCGTAGAAACGGTGACCCCTGCCGGAACCGTCAACATCAGCTCCGGATCGACAATGGCTACCTTGGGCCAGGTACTGTCCAGGTGCAGGGAATATTTCTTGTGGCTGGCGGAGTCCCAGATAGTGGCCCAAGGGGTGACTTCGCTCCCTGTACCCGCAGTGGTTGGCGCCGCAATCAGTAATTTGCTGCGCGCCGGGAAAAAGGGCCGAGGTAGGCCACGTCCAGCTTTCCTGCCCGTAGCGCTTCGATGATGCCGTTGTAGTCCGTCGCGACAAAGGGTTCGACAGGCATACCCAGTTTGTCTTCGAGGCTGCTGAGCACCTGCTTGCTGGACTCGATCATCGCTTGGGAATCTTCTGACGGGATCAGGCCAATCCTCAGTTTGTCGTTCGCCGTAGCTTGGCAAGCAGCACTTATGGAAAGGAAGGCAATACCGGCGACGCGCAAAAATTTGGAGAAGGTTTTCATGGCATTCCAAGGGGTTGGTTGGAGTTGCCTCAGGCTAGGAATGTCACGTGACAGTCATACGATCAATTCAATATGGGTTTAAGCAGCTAACTATTGATGGAGTCTATGGATGTCGACCGCCAAGATGCGTGCATTCCTGGCCGTGGCCCGCCACGGGAGTTTCAGCGCAGGGGCTCGGGCGCTAGGGCTCAGCCAGCCGACTCTTACCACACAGGTACAAAGCCTCGAGCGTCAGCACAGAGTTGAACTGTTCCACCGTCGTGGGCGGCGCATTGAGTTATCCGACGTCGGCCGGCAGTTACTACCGATTGCCCAGGCCATGGCTGCACTGGATCTGGAGGCGCACAACCTCTTACGCGATTCCGGCAGGCTTGACAGCGGCCAGCTCAAGCTCGGGGCGGTGGGCCCGTTTCACGTGATCGAAATGGTGGACAACTACCTTCAGCACCATCCACGCATCGACGTTTCGATACGGGTTGGCAACTCGGCGCAGGTCTTGGCCGATCTTGAGAGTTACGTGACGGATATCGCTGTGCTTGCCGGACGGCATGATGATCCAGGACTCTGTGCCGTGCTCTACGCGCGTCACGCCATCATCCTGTTTGCCCACCATAAGCATCCCTTCGCTGGACGTGGTTCAGTGCGACTGGAGGAACTTGAAGGCCAGCCGCTGCTTCAAAGAGAGCCCGGGTCTACAACTCGCTTGGTCCTGGAGCAGGCCTTGATTGAGGCGCAGGTCGTTCCACGCATCGCCATGGAAATTGGTAGCCGCGAGGCCCTGCGCGAAGCCGTGGTGCGTGGCATTGGGCTGGGGGTTGTATCCGAGGCAGAGTTCATCCCCGATCCTCGCATCCGAACGATCCGCATCGAAGGCGATCCGCTCTACACCGAAACCTATCTCTATTGCCTGACCGAGCGGCGCTCCAGTCGACTCATCTCATCGTTCTTTGATGTAGTCCTTTCTGAGGACGTGAATTGCACTCGTTAGCGCAGACAGTCTTGAGTGGCTGGTTTTGGCCGATACCTGCCGGTCATGAGGGGCAGCAATCGACCCAAGTGGGCATGCGACCGTCTCACGATCCATGTCCGCGGAGACTGCCTTTGCCGGTTTTTCTCTTGAGATCCCCCGACCCAATAGCGTTCAGCATTTTCTGAAACGTCGGGCATTCGATATGACGGGGAGCAGGACAGGACGCTGCACGACGAAGCTCGTCGCGTATGGCACTGAGGCGCTCGATGGTGCGGTCCAGTTCCTCAGCCTTCTCTGCAAGCCTCTTGTGATCAATGGCAGGCTGACCGTCCGCGTCCAGCATGGCGGCGATATCGTCCAATGAAAACACCGCAGATTGCCCGAGCGCGATCAATGACAGTCGCTGGAGTACATCCGCACGAAATACGCGGCTCAGGCCACGACGACCTATCGAGCGGATAAGACCTTTTTCTTCGTAGTAGCGCAGGGTTGAAGACGGCAGACCGGAACGACGTGCCACTTCACCGATATCCATCTCTTTCATGCTTGACCTCAAGTCGACTTGAACTTGCAGACTACCGGAATCAAACCGCCAAGACAGGCTGAAGGCAAGGGGAAATACCATGGGAGTAGGTGAGTCAGTACTGCGCATTTTGTTTGTTGGAATGTGGGCCACGCTGATCATGGACGTATCGGCTTTTATTCAAAAGCGGGTATTTGGCTTGGCGTCGCCTGACTATGGGCTCGTCGGTCGTTGGTTGGGCCACATGTTACAAGGGCGGTTTCGTCACGCCTCGATTGTGGCTGCGCCCCGTGTCCAGAATGAACGCCTGGTTGGCTGGGTGTTCCATTACATCACTGGCAGTGTCTTTGCGATGGTGCTCTTCGGTGCCCAAGGGCTTGCCTGGATCTGCAACCCCTCTCTGATGCCCGCGCTGGTGACTGGCTTGATCAGTGTGATTGCACCTTTCTTCATCATGCAGCCCGCGTTCGGTTTTGGCATCGCGGCTTCGAGGACAGCGGCACCGAACATGGCAAGGTGCAGAAGTGTCATTGCGCATCTGACGTTCGGAATCGGGCTCTTTGGGGCTGGGTGGCTATTGATGCTCCTCTTTCCTGCGCCGCTCTGCCTAAGGTGAGCGCCTGTGGGATAGCGGTGGGCGCTCAGGGTGCTGTCGTAAGCCCGGAGTTTCTGGCCGGTTGCTGCCTGTCGGGAAGGGCTGAAAGCGACCCGTTGCAGTCTCTCAGGCTCCGCAAAGGTTGGCCAAAAGCGGCCCATGACCAGGGTTCGCTTTGGGCCGATACGCGAGCGGTAGGTACGGGTCGAGCCATGGCCCTGGTCGCATAAATTTGAAATGCACGGCGTTGCTCGACAGAATCGCGCCCCGATCCGGCCAAAGGTGCCGGACGTTCGTGGTGAAAAGGGGCTGCAGTTGAACGAACAGACATTGTCCATGCGCCTGGAGCGCGTGGCGGCGCATGTGCCAGCAGGTGCGCGCCTGGCCGATATCGGCTCGGATCACGGCTACCTGCCTGTGGCGTTGATGCGCCGTGGCGCGATCGCGGCGGCGGTGGCCGGCGAGGTGGCATTGACGCCGTTTCGCTCGGCCGAACGCACCGTGCGCGAGAACGGCCTGGACCAGCGGATCACCGTGCGTCTGGCCAATGGCCTGGCGGCGATCGAGCCGGGAGACGGGATCACGGCGATCAGCATCTGCGGCATGGGCGGCGAGACGATCCGCGACATCCTCGACAGCGGCAAGGCGCGTCTGAGCGGCCAGGAGCGCCTGATCCTGCAGCCCAACGGCGGCGAGCAGCCACTGCGCCAATGGCTGATGGAAAATGGTTACCGCATCCTCTGCGAGGAAGTGCTGCGGGAAAACCGCTTCGACTACGAAATCATCGTCGCCGAGCGCGCCGGGCCGGTGATGTACACCGCCGAGGAGCTGTACTTTGGCCCGCTGCAGATGCAGGCACGCAGCCCGGCGTTTCTGGTCAAGTGGCAGCGCATGCTGCGCCAGAAGCAGCAGACCCTGACCCACTTCGCCCGGGCGCGGCAGGCCGTGCCCGAGGAGAAGGCGCAGGAGATCGCCCGGCAGGCCCGGTGGATCACCGAACTGCTGGCTTGAGCCCGGGTCTAGGGGTTGTACGAAAAGTCGCCGAGCGGCGATCAGGCAAGGCGAAAACAGGCGAGGAACGGCCGGGGTCGCGCTCGACTTTACTGGTTGTAAATGAGCATTCCGATCGGACTCGCGCACGAGCCTGTTTTCAACGCAGCATGATCGACGCGTAGGCACTGTTCGTACAAAACCTAGGTCCATCAAGGTCCGTGGAACGCCACGGTGCCCATCAACCCTTACACAAATATTCCTCAACCAGCGCCACCCAACACGCCGCACCCAGCGGGGTGATTTCATCATTGAAATCATAGTGGTCGTTGTGCACGGAGCATCCATTGAACTCCCCAGAGCCATTGCCCAGCATGAAGTAACAGCCGGGCCTGGCCTTAAGCATCCAGGCGAAGTCTTCGCTGCCCATCAGGCGCATCGGCATTTTATCCAGCACGTTTTCGCTGCCCAGCACCTTCTGTGCGGCGGCGCGCATGCGTTTGGTCTCGGCTTCGCTATTGACCAGTACCGGGGCCAATAATTGATAGTCTGTGGCCAGGTTATCCGGCACGCCCTTGCCGTTCCGGCAATAGATTGTTTGGCACGTTCTGCAAGAGCATTGGCGTCGTTTGCTAGTTACGTCGACCCGCTTTTTAGCCACACTGAAATTGTGAGCTGGGTCCTGAGAGACACAGCGACCTTGGTAAAGCCGAAACCTCCTGAAGGGTGACGCAAATGAAAATACATGAAACCACGACCCCAGTAAGAGCCTTTGATCGCGCCTATATCAACGGCCAGTTCGTCACTCCCCATGGAACCCAGGTCGTCGATCTGGTGAACCCGACCGACAACAAGGTTATCGGCAAGGTCACCATGGCAGACGAAATCGACACCCGAAAAGCCATCGGTGCTGCGAAAGAGGCCTTCAACACCTTTTCGCAAAGTAGCAAGGAATACCGGATGGAGCTCCTACAGCGGTTGCACGACGCCGTGGCCAAGCGAATGGATCAACTCGTTGAAGCGACGGTCGTTGAATACGGCGCACCGCAAGACCGTGCGAAGGGCTCCAACAACCTCGCGGCGAACATTTTCCTGCACTTCAAGAAAGTCCTCGAAGATTTCGACCTGGTCAAAACTGTCGGCACATCTAAGGTCGTGATGGAGCCGGCCGGTGTGGTGGGCATATTTACGCCATGGAATTCGAGCGCCGGCTCGATCGCGATCAAGGTGGCTCCGGCAATCGCTGCCGGATGCACGGTCGTCATCAAGCCCAGCGAGATGAGCGCTATGCAAACGGCAGTGTTGATGGACGCCTTTCATGAAGCCGGGTTACCTCCTGGCGTCATCAATGTCGTGACGGGCCTCGGTGAGGTCGTCGGGACGGAGTTAACGAAAAGTCCCGACATTCAGAAAATCAGTTTCACCGGTTCAACGCAGATCGGAAAACTGGTCGCCAAGAACTCCCTAGACACAATGAAGCGCTTGACGCTGGAACTCGGGGGCAAGTCGCCAAACATCATCCTGGGCGACGCCGATCTCTCCACGGCGATCCCGATGGCCATCAACGCCTGCTACCTGAATAACGGGCAGGCCTGCATTGCGGCTTCGCGTCTGATCGTGCCGGAAGACCAACTCGACGAAGTGAAGCGATTGGCCAAGGCGGCCGTCGAAAAAATCAAAATGGGCGATCCGAGGGACAGAGACGTCACCCTCGGCCCATTGGCCAGCACAAAGCAGTACAAGCGCGTGCAGGAGTGCATCAAGTCTGGGATCGAGGAAGGTGCGGAGCTCGTCATCGGCGGGGAAGGTCATCCCCAGGGACTGGAGGGTGGGAATTTCGTCAAGCCCACCGTGTTCGCCAACGTCACCCGCGACATGCGTATCGCGAAGGAAGAAATCTTCGGACCGGTCTTGTCGATACTGACGTACAAGACGGAAGCCGAGGCCATTGAAATCGCCAATGACACCGAATTCGGCCTCATCGCCTACGTAAGCTCGGCGGACCCGGAAAGGGCCACCCGTGTGGCGCGCAAACTCGCCGCCGGCCGCGTCCTGATCAACACATTAAGTCACGATCCGTTTGCTCCCTTCGGTGGGTTCAAACAATCGGGGATCGGTCGGGAAGGTGGGATCTTCGGGCTGCAGGAGTATCTGGAACCCAAAGCGATCATTGGTTAACCCGAGGAATGTCCTGTCAGCGCGATTGCTTCCAGACGAAATGCCGGCGAGAGAAAAAATGACCGTCCACGTGTCAGACCGTTTCAAAGCCGCGAACGCCTTTTGGATAGGGCTCGCTAAGATCGGACTTACACCAGCAGCGGTGCTGAGCCGAGCTCGCTTGCCACTGACTGTTTACGACGGCAAGAAGAACCTCGTCACAACGGCGCAGTTCTTCGCACTCTGGCGTGCCGTGGGCGAGCTCTCCGCTGATCCGGCCGCGGGCCTAAAAATCGCCACCCAGATCGACGTCGGCAATCGGCCACCGTCAACTATGGCGGCCTATTACGCCCGTGACTACCGGGATGCCCTCGCCCGCCTTGCTCGCTTCAAGCAACTGTGTTCGCCCGAGGAACTGCAAATCAAGGTGAGCAAGGACGAGTGCGTGATCGAGCCTGTGTGGCTCCACGCGCAGGAAGAAACGCCGCCTTTGTTGACAGACGCCGCCTTTGTCTCGTTCGTTGAACTTGGTCGCCGCGGCACAGGGCATTTGGTGACGGCGAAAAGGGTCGAGCTAAAGCGCAGCGCGGAGGCGACCGGCTTCCACGAAGCCTATTTCAAGGGCCCGATCACGTTCGGAGCGCGACGCAATGCGCTCGTCCTGCACGCGACCGATCTCGATCGGCCGTTCCTTACCTACAATGCCGAGTTGCTTGACATGTTGAATCCGCAGCTCGAGCGCGCGCTTGAAGAGCGCCGTGCGCAAAGTTCGATCAGTGAGCAGGTGAAATGGATTCTCAAACGCATGCTCGCGGGAAACCAGCCGAAGATATCGGCCGTGGCGCGCGAGCTCGGGTTGAGCGATCGGACCTTGCAGCGTCGAATCATCGATGACGGCGCAACCTTCCGACAGTTGATTCTTGAGGCGCGGCGGGAACTGGCGCACGAGTACCTCAGCCGGCCGGAGATGGATGTCACGGAAGTGGCATTTCTGCTCGGCTACGTGGATTCGAATTCTTTCTATCGAGCTTTCCGAGCGTGGGAGGGAACGACACCCTCCCAGTTGAGGGCAGCGCTCCGACGATCTGAAACTAGGCAATAAGTGCAAGAAGAAGGGGAGGAATTTATGAACAAAGTATGGTTAGTCACCGGCAGCGCGAGCGGTTTGGGCCGAAACATTGCGAAGACTGTACTCGATTCCGGCGATCGGCTCGTCGCCACAGCACGCGACACGAAGCGACTTGATGACTTGGTAAAAAATACGGCGACCGCGTTCGCGAGGTTTCTCTGGACGTGACAGATGAAAGCGCCGCTCAGGCGGCCGTGGAGACGGCGGTTGCCGCATTTGGTCGTCTCGACGTTGTCGTGAATAACGCCGGGTACGGCGGTGCTGATCCGAACGTCCTCTTTGCGCCGTTGGGATTAGCGGAACGAGCGACCGGAAATGGCCGACTCCCGCCCGTCGTGACCGGCAGAGACGACCCTGAACGGACACTCGTCAACTTCAGCTCAGGGTCGAAAGCTGCTTGCTCCGCTATTGCAGCGGAACATACACATCTGTTTGCCATTGATCCTGCGGTGTCTCGGGATAGACGCTCAGGTAATTGAAGAACAGCGGCTGGTCACGAAGTTCCTCTCCACTGGCAGGAAGCCAATCGCGGTAAATCGGATAGATCGTTTCGCCGATGTGATCCGGTGACCCCGCGTGTCGCACCACGACGCAGCGACCGGCAGGAATGACGATCTCGTGCACGCCGAACTCATTCGGCGCCACGGCCTCGTGAATCTCGCCGCAGATTGCGAAGCGGAATGCTTGTGGAGGTGTCGTATCGGGGTTGCTATAGGGAATGCCAAAGGTGCGACTCGATGCCACCGGCGACTGTCCGCTCTGCATACGCCACTCGATGAACGTGCGCACGCTCTCATTGACGAGCCCGGCTGGTCCGCAGTGCTCAAGCGCTGCTACCTTGACTTCAGGGAAATCTACGATTCGTACTTGCATGATGATAGTCCTGGAAAAGTGAGGGATTGCGAATACCGCATTCCAGACCTGCCAGTTCGGTTCCTTCCTGAACGCACTCGGCGTCGTACCGAACGCCCGCCTGAACGCCCTGCAAAATGCCTCGGGACTTTCAAAGCCGGCACCGAGTGCGGCGTCCAGTACCGAGTGATCAGCGAGGGCGGCTAGGCGATGTGCCGCGCGTCGTAGTCGCATCAGTTGCACATAACGTGAGACAGGCACTCCAACGAACGCGGTGAATTGTCGATGGAAGTGAAACGCCGAAAAGTTCGCCACATGGCTCAACGTCTTCACCGACAGGTCACCTTCGAGATTGGCATCAATGTAGGCGAGTACGGCGTTGAAGCGTTTTGTGTACGCGAAATTGCTCGGCATGTCAGACACTGGGAAAAGCTCCTGGAAGTACGGTCGGCAATAGAGTCGACTATAGCGGCGCGAACGCGCCTAGCCGCGCTTGCTCAAGGCACGTTTTGGGTTGGCCAATGCGATCTCTTCCAAGGCGATGTAAAGGTCTGGGGCATTTCAGGTGTCCACTTCTGGCCGATTCTGTTGAAAAAGTCGGTTCTTCTGGACTGCCCGCATACTGACCACTGAAAACGCTTTTTTGCGCGCTGCTACGCGAAATCTGAGTCCGGAATCCTCTGCTCAATGTAAAAATTTCAATCTCAAGCGCGTACTTTTCTACCATGGAAACCATGGCCGACTTTTTCAACAGAATCGGCCGATTACTGCCGGTCGCGAAGGGCGGGAGACGACCCTGAGCCGTCGTTCGCTTCCACCGCAAACTGACGGAGACTGATCCGAGTCCGCAGAGTCCCAAAAAGACGCCGTGCTGCTCGCTATGGTGGCGAATCGCACGACAGGCAACAAGACCAAACAGTCCACACTCCGAGCGTGACCTTACAAACCCAATCCGATGGTTTGCGGACGATCACATCTCTGCGAAGCAAACATACAAAACTTCAGATCGGTGGCAGCCTGGCTGCAGGGTGCCCAGGATCGGCAAAAGCAATGACTGCAACAGAGATAGTGTCGTGAGATCAATCGCCAAGGCGCGCTAATTGATCTGCACAATGACCGGACCTTCCGTTACGATCGGCGGGTTCGCGTGGATATGCGAGGCATTTTTCTGAATCCAGTCGCGCGCGACTTTCAAGCTCGCATCGGTGCCGGCCTTGTCCGTGCAAACAGTCACCGATGTACCACCATCACCCGTATTTAGCAGTGTGTAGCTTACGAGGCCAGGCACTTTCCGGAGGGTAGCTTCGACGTCGGCGTTGCGCGCTTCTAAAAACTCGAAAAGCTGCTTTGCGCCAGAACCCAAGTAGGTTCTTATAACCGCATACATAGTCGTCTCCTTCGTGAGTTACCGTCTGAATGCCAATCCAGATTCGCTGATGGCCGCTATCACGTGGGTTTCAGTTCGTCCCGATTTATTCAGCTTAGCCAAACGCCGGCGACAAGCGAAATGCAACGACCACCGGCAGTTTTTGGCCGGAAGTGGGCAGTTCATGCTCAAACCCTGGTTTCAGCTATTTCTAGCTTCTTTTCAGGTATCCCTGGAGATATTCGGCGAGCGCCGTCGTAAGTTCGGCGGCACTGCTTTCTACCTTCCACACGAGAAAGTAAGCGTTGGCTGCCCCTAACGTCGTTGCGAATGGCCGAACCAGGCTGCCCTCGGCCAAGTGAGCCTGTGTGACGACATCAGAGAGCAAGGCAATTCCTTTCCCCTGGACAGCTGCCGCTATCGCATGGGCAGCGGAAGGTACTTTTACCCGGACGTTGTCGAAGAGCTTTACCCGTGCAGCCAGTGACCATCTGGTCCACTGCTCGCCGTCATCTTCGTGCAAAAGCGCGAAGCCATGGAGCTTGCGATCTCGACTGTGCAGATCCATTCGACCGAGCAGAGTGGGAGAGCACACCGCGCAGAGCTGGACTTCACTGAGTAGCTCCCAGCGCCTGCCGGGGAACGGCGGCTGGTCGTAGACGACTGCAATATCATTGGAATGCCAATCTACTTCTGCACAGTTGACCGCCTGGTTAATCGACAGGTTGGTCATGTTGCGGCTGATCGCAAATTCGACAATCGCGGCAGTCAGCCAAGCGATGCCGATAGAGGGGGGAAGTGATATCGAAAGCGAGCGCTCCTTTGGCTCGCCTTCGCGCTCAACGGCAAGTCGTACCACGTCTGCCAAGGTGCCCAGGGCCTCAGATACGGATTGATAAAACTCATGTCCGGTTTCAGTCAGTGCCACGTTCCTGCCTGTGCGCACGAATAGCTGAATTCCGGTGATTATGCTCAGTTTCTTTAGCTGCAATGAAATCGCGCTTGGGCTGAGATGGAGTTCGTCTGCGGCACCGCGCAGCGTGCCGAGCCGGGATACCGCTTCGAAGGCCCGCAGGTAGGGAAGAAACGCCAGTTTGTTGGTCACTGAAAGGCTCTGTGCAGGTAGCGATTGGTTGGTTTATGAAAACAATAATGTGCTGGATTAATCGCTTTAACTCACGATACCTGATTGCTAGGCTGACTTGAAACTGTGGAGGAAACCATGATTACTGCTCAGCCTTTCAATTATCCCTACGACGGCAGATTGGTGCCTGCGGCAACGGCATTGCTGGTGATTGACCTTCAGGAGGACTTTCTGTCCAACACTGGCTACTTCGCTAGAAGCGGATACGATCCAGCGCCTTTAAGGGCGATTCTCCCTACGGTAAACCAATTGATCCAAAAGGCCCGATCAGTGGGAATACAGGTCATCCACACAAGGCAGGGTTATCGGGGGGACTTGGCTGACATGACGCCCTACGAAAGATGGCGTCGGCGACAGGCCGGGCTTGAAGGTACTGACGTGTTACTACGCTCCAGTCCGGGCTTTCAATTGGTAGCTGAACTGGATGTGGGTGTCGATGACATCATCGTAGACAAAACCTGCAACAGTGCCTTCACCTACACTGAGCTTGAGCACATTCTGCGTGCTCGTGGCATTACCCATTTGCTATTCAGTGGCTGCACAACCGATGTCTGCGTGCACACGACCTTGCGAGAAGCGTGTGATCGTAATTTCCAATGCCTGACCATTGCCGACGCTTGTGCCAGCGGTGACCAGTACGCCCACGATGCCGCGCTGTACATGGTGACCGTGGAGAACGGAATTTTCGGCGCACTAACTGATGCTGCCGCCGTGCTGGAAGGACTGGCTCGACTCGATGGCCAGACGCTATGAAGGGGGCAGACCCGCTCACCGTTGATGGTGTTTCGCAGCATTATATTTCGCTGATGAAGCTCACGCCCAAAGGCTTGGCCGAGCTACATGACAGCCCATCACGGCGGGCAATGAGTGAATGTCGTGTAGCCGAGCAAGGGGGGCGTTCTCTGGCATTTTACGCGACCCTTGGGGCGTACGATTTTGTCCAGGTATTCGAGATGCCGAATAATCTGGCAATGATGCAGTACGTGCTCACCGCACGCCGCGATGGCTATGTAGAGCCCCTTGTGCTTCCGGCGTTCAGTCACGAAGACTTTGACCGAATCCTGGCGAACCTGGCCGTCTTGGCTTGATCCAGTCGGCGGCTTGTTTCAACGTGTAGACCTGAAGCGTATCGCAGCGATTGATTTTAGCTCACTGCTCGCCACGGCCCGTTTCTGGCCGAAGGCGCTCAGTTCGTTTGTGGATGTCGATCTTCTATTCATACCAGAACAGCAAAGACCCGCAGTTGGAACAGAACTGACGCGTGACGCCTTCGGACGATTCATAGCCCTTGAGCGCCTTTGTGTTTGTCATGATAGAAACCGCTGACCCGGGACTACTCGCATAAGTCGCGAAAGTGGCGTTCGCCATGTTCATCCATGAGTTGGAGGTCGGGGAGGGGATGCATATTGAGGCGTTAAGCCGGGCTGTAAATCCGCGGCGCGTTGCGATGGGGGACGTGGATCAAGTTGAGGCGGTGCTTGATTGCCCACTGCACGGTCAATGCAGTGGGTGCCGACAAGCTGACCAGCGTGCCAAGCTTCGCCCTTACCGCTTTGTGAATAAGCTCCAGGCTGCAGCGGCTAGTCACTACTGTAAAGCCGCAACGTGCATCGATCTGTGCACGCTGCATAGCGCCTATCAATTTATCCAGCGCGTTGTGGCGGCCGATATCTTCGCGGCACAAGAGCGCGGAGCCGTGTGAGTCAAAGTACAGCGCTGCATGTAGGGCGCCACTGCTACGCGCCATTTGTTGAGCTTGTTCGATGCGCTCGCGTATGCCGTTAAAGTGTTCCGCTGGGGGGAGAGGAGCAGGCTCCAGAATGTCCAGTTGCGGAAGTGCCTGTTCCAGCGCTTCCACACCACACAATCCGCAACCACTGGTACCCGCCATTTGCCGGCGATGATTCTTCAGTGCCCAGAAGGCACGACTGGAAATCTGTACATCCGCCTGACAGGCCTGGTCGAAGTGCGAGAGGCGGATATCATAGATTTCGTTCAGGTCTTCAACAATATCGTTACTAACGCTGAAACCTCGGATGAAATCCTCGAGGTTCCCGGGCGACACCATCATCACGGCCTGGCTCAGACCGTTGTAAGTGATGGCCAAGGCTATCTCGGACGCTAACGCAGCCTGGGAGACGAGTGCGCTCGTATCATAGGCTCGATAGGTGACGTTCATAGGCTTTGGCGCAGGTGCATTCGCATCGCTTTGGTCAGATGATTGTTCGACTCGACAAGACATGACAAAACCCTCGAATCAGTTCTTTGCGGCAAATAGTTTCTGGGCTTCAGCAAAACATTTCTCAGCGATTGCCGAGCGAGGTTCGGTTTTGCGCATCACGAGACCCAGGGGCGCGAGAACACTTGCATCTGGAAGGTTGATAAAGGCCAGATTCTCGATAGGGTTTTCCAGGCCACTGTCCAGCGGCATGACAGAGCAGCAAAAACCTTCGTGAATCGCCTGGAACAACTGATAAGTCGAATCGGTTTCGAGTAATGGCTGTGGGTCTAGCCCGCGGCTGCGGAAACTCAGGTCAATGGATTTTCGATAGTGCATGCCATTGCTGATCATCCCCAATGGCAGCTCGGCGGCATCTTCCCAGCTCATTTCTGTTCCTTCGAAATGGAAGTGGCGAGTGTCGTACAGCAAACCGACGCGGGTCTCTCCTATTTCGAAAAACTCCAGATAGTTGGGATTCACGTGGTCGAGATAACAGATGCCCAGATCCAGTTGGTTGTTACCGATACCTTCGATGATTCGGTCTGAGCTCATGGATGACAGGCTGAATTTTAGCTCTGGGAACGTATGGGAAAGCCCCTGAACGTAGCTGATTGGGTTAAAACCGCTGAGAGGCACCATGCCCAGACGCAAATTGCCGACTAACTGGCCGCGACACGCGGCGGCTTCCGCGAACAGCCCGTCATGTGCGGCGAGCAATGTTTTGGCCCATGCCAGCACGCGTTCACCGGCCTGGGTGAAACCTTCAAAGCGCTGGCCTCGGGTGACCAGCTCCAGACCCAGTTCATCCTCAAGATTGCGCAAGCGCATGGACAGCGTCGGCTGAGTAATGTGGCAGCGCGCAGCAGCCTGCCCGAAGTGTCGAGTCTGCTCCAGCGCGATCAGGAATTTGAGTTGCTTGATGTCCACAATGGCACCTGCTGAGGAATGAATGTGATGTCAGTAGAGCAGGTAAATATCATGATTAAAAACACGGATAGTTGGGCCAGCAAACGATCTCACGGTCCTTGTTCTCAGTCCAATCACACGTATTGAACGACCGATTGATTGGCTCTATCACGATCGAATTTAATTAAAGTAAGGAATCATTGCTGGTGAGAAAGCTTTCGATAGAGGCGCTCGATAAACCGGTTGGCCAGAACGATTAGACAGTGACTGTTTTAGCGAATTAGCCTCTGACAATTGTTTTCATTATTGCCTGCCGGAGAAGGACATGAGCGTTAAGTCGGATGCGTTATTTGTACCGTTGAATATGGCTGTGTTGACCGTCAGTGATACCCGAGAATATGCCAATGATACTTCCGGGCAATTACTGGTGAGTCGATTGCTGGAAGCGGGTCATACCCTGAGTGAGCGAAACTTGCTTAAGGATGACCTGTATAAAATCCGCGCCCAGGTCGCCAGCTGGATTGCCGACGAGCAGATTCAGGTCGTGCTGATTACCGGGGGGACTGGATTCACTGGCCGCGACAGCACACCTGAGGCTGTAAGCTGTTTGCTGGATAAGCAGATTGACGGCTTTGGTGAGCTGTTTCGGGCGATTTCTATCCTCGATATCGGTACCTCCACTGTTCAGAGCCGGGCCTTGGCCGGATTGGCCAACGGTACGCTGGTGTGCTGCCTTCCAGGTTCGACAGGCGCCTGTCGAACCGCATGGGAAGGCATTCTTGCCGAGCAATTGGATGCACGCCACAGACCGTGCAATTTCGTGCCGCACCTCAAGCCTGTGCAAGTCTGCGGGTCACGGGGATGAGTCAGTCACAGCTGATGCCGGTGGAGGAGGCCATCGCCAGGCTGCTGGACATGGCTGAGGCCCAACGTCTTCATGATAGCGAGCCAGCACTGCTGAGTGCCGCACGGCAACGGGTGCTGGCCAGTGACCTGGTGGCGACCCTTGATCTTCCGCCTTGGCCGAACAGTGCTATGGATGGTTATGCCTTGAATGTGGACGACTGGAGCGGACAGCCGTTAGTCGTATCCCAACGAATTCTTGCCGGTCAGGCCCCCGAAACGTTGCTACCGGGAACCTGTGCCCGAATCTTTACTGGAGCGCCGGTACCCGAGGGTGCCAACTGCATAGAGATGCAGGAGAACGTTGAGCTTTTGGATGACGGCCGCGTACGTTTCAAACAGCCGCTGACGGTTGGCCAGAATATTCGACCGCAAGGCCAGGAGAACCGTGTCGGGCAGGTGTTGCTCCATGCAGGCAAACGACTGGGACCTTTCGAGTTGGCCATCGCAGCGGCGCAGGGATGTACGCATGTGCATGTGGTACGGCGTCCACGGGTCGCGCTGCTTTCTACCGGCGACGAACTGGCCGAACCGGGCATGCCCCTGAAGCCCGGCTGCATCTACAACAGCAATCGCACCTTGTTGAGCCACTGGTTAAGTGCATTGGGTTGCGACGTCATCGATGCCGGTATCCTGCCCGACCGGCCGCAGCAGACGCGGCTCAAACTCGAACAGTTGCAATACGCTACGGACTTGATTCTCACCACCGGTGGCGTATCCGCAGGTGACGCCGATTGCCTCGGGCAGGTGCTGCGTGAATGCGGTAAACCGTTGTTCTGGAAGTTGCCTATCAAGCCGGGCAAGCCACTGACCGTGGGGTACTTTGGCACCGTTCCGGTCATCGGCCTGCCAGGCAACCCGACGTCGGCGCTGGTGACTTTCGGACTGCTGGCCCGGGCTTACGTGTTGCGCATCCAGGGTGTCGAAGACGTCACGCCCTTGAGCTTTGCGGTAAACGTCGGGTTTGACTGGCCTAAGGCAGGAGGCCGCCGGGAGTACCTGAGGGCCAAATTGGAAGCGGGGCGAGCGGTGCTCTATCCGAATCAGAGTTCAGGCGTGTTGCTGGGCGCCTCCTGGGCGGATGGACTGGTCGAGATCCCCGAAGGCTGCACGTTACAGGTAGGTGACACGGCGCGATTTATTCCTTTCTGCGACTTGTTCTAAGCGATCTATCCACCCCCTCAATTATTTGAGGGGGCTCATACCGCTAGCGCCCATCACTACCTTCCCAGCGACTTGCTGCCAGCCGATCACTCTCTCTGCCGCATACCCAACGGTCACCGGATCGGGTTTCTTCACGCTTCCAGAAGGGCGCTCGTGTTTTCAGATAATCCATCAAAAACGCGCAGGCATCAAAAACAGCCTGTCGGTGTTGGCTGGCAACGCCGACAAAAACGATGGGTTCACCAACGCTCAAAAGACCCACGCGGTGGACTATGTTCACCCGTTGCAGCGGCCACCGTTCATGGGCTTGATCGACGATCAGTTGCAAGGCGCGCTCGGTCATTCCTGGATAATGCTCGAGAAACAGGTTGCTGACCTTTTCTCCCTGATTGATATCGCGGACATAGCCCACGAAGGTGGCCACGGCACCGACACCAGGGTCTTCGGCGTGCAAACTTCGGGTCAGCTCACCCAAATCAAACACCTCAGTCTGGACCTGAACAGTCATCGCTTAACCCCCGGTCACTTGAGGGAAGAAGGCAATCTCATCGAAGTCTTCTATCGGGGCGTCGGGTGTACATAACTCCTGGTTCAGCGCACACATGAGGCTGCTTTCACCGAGTACTTCCTGCCAAATAGCGCCCCTGGCGATCAGCAATTTTCTGACATCGTCGATGCTTCGCAAAGACTCATCCAGTGCGATTTTTTCTCCGCCAAGGCCGAGTTGTTCCCGATAGCGCGCAAAGTAGTTGATCAGAATCATTGGCCGTCACCTGTCACAAAGGTGCCCGATTTTCCACCCTGTTTCCTGAGCAGTTGGACCCGGTCAATGACCATCCCCCGGTCGACGGCTTTGCACATGTCGTAGATCGTTAGTGCCGCCACGCTTGCCGCCGTCAGGGCTTCCAGTTCAACGCCGGTTCTGCCGTTCAGCCGGCAGGTGCTCACAATTCTTACGCTGTCGGGCTCCACGGCGCTCAACTCGAGGTGAATCGAACTGAGCATCAACGGGTGGCATAACGGGATCAATTCATGGGTTTTCTTCGCCGCCATGATCCCGGCGATTCGAGCGACCGCAAACACGTCGCCTTTGGGGTGCCCGTTTTGCTGGATGAGTTTCAACGTAGCAGGTCGCATACGTATCCAGGCCTGTGCTTGAGCTTCACGGTTTGTCGGATTTTTTTCGCTGACATCGACCATATTGGCTCTGCCTTCAGCATCTAAATGAGTCAGCATCCCGGAATCGGGCTGATTGAATTCGGTCATGCTTATCCTCCACCCCTACGGGTGCTTAATGAGTAGTTAGTGCTAATCAGTTCAGCACGAAGTCCACGGGCTGAAGTAGTGGAGGGAGTTCTGTCGCACCCAAGGCATCAAGCACTTCACGCTCGATGGTGCGCACGATGGCATTGGTTGGAAGGTCGTTTTCATCTCGACCAAAGGGGTCTTCCAATTCGTCGCCAATAGCATCCAGCCCAAAAAACGTATAACTCACAATGGCGGTGAAAACTGGCGTTAGCCAGCCCAGTGGCTCGGCCATCGCGAAGGGCAGCAAAATGCAAAATATGTAAATTGTCCTGTGTAGCAGGAGTGTGTAAGGGAACGGGAGAGGCGTGCTTTTGATTCGCTCGCAGATCGTTTGTGTGGTTGTCAGATTAGTCAGGTGATTGGCCATCAGCGTGTAACGCCATTCGCTGATCTCGCCGGATTCGGCGAGCGTTGAGCACTGTTGGCCGACTTGACGCAGAATACTTTCAGGGATGTTAGGTGTGTTGGCAGATGGCAATTTGTTAAGCCACGTACCCGCCGCACTGAGTTCGTCTTCCTTGCAAAGCTTGGCGTTAAGCGCATGGGCAAAGCCGCAGAGGTTGCGCAATATCTTGCTGCGTTGCTGTGTGTCCTTAATGACCTGGGTTTCCCGGATCATCGAGCGCACGTCCATGATCATCGCACCGAGCGCTTTGCGCGCTTCATACCAACGGTCGTAGCAGGCGTTGTTGCGAAAGTTCATGAAGATTGAAAGTGATAACCCCAGCAGCGTGAAGGGAGTGGCATTAACCTTTGAGAAGTACGCGGGATGGAGTGTTTCGACCAGGACAATAGCAGAGGCCAGGAGTGTCACCAGAAGGCTTCGCAGCGCGATACGCTTGGCAATCGAGCCTTTGAGTGAAATCAAGACATTGATCAGATTAGGTTTGGCTCTAACGATCATGGGAAACAGCCTTCTAGAGAGTAATGATCTGAAAACGGGGGCAGGCTATCCGCCGGTCATGTTCATGAAACGGACAACTTGCACGTCATCATTGAGTTCAAAGTTGTGCCGGTACGGCTTGATTTTCATCGCCTCGATGATTGCCTTCTCCAGGCGCTCCGGCTCTCCTGGATAGCGGCGAAGCACTTCCTTCAAGTCGACGGAATGCTCATTGCCCAGACACAACAGGAGTCGGCCCTCGACGGTTAACCGAACACGATTGCACGTAGCGCAAAAATTGTGGCTGTGGGGAGAGATGAACCCCAGGCGAATATGCGGCGCCTCAGCCAGGCGCCAATAGCGCGAAGGGCCTTGGGTCGATTCCGCGGAGTCGATGAGGGTGTAGCGTTCGGCAATCCGCTCGCGCACTTGCGCGCTGGAATAGAACGCCCCGGCACGGCTGTGCTCGCTGATGACACCCAGTGGCATCTCTTCAATGAAGGAAATATCCAGTCCACGATCGATCGCAAAACTAACGAGATCGTTTATCTCGTGATCGTTGCGCCCTTTCATGACAACGCAGTTGAGTTTGGTGTGTTGAAAGCCTGCTGCATTCGCGGCGTCGATACCGGCGATGACTTTCGTCAGATCACCGGAGCGCGTCAGTTCACGGAAGCGATCGGCGTCCAGGCTGTCGAGGCTGATGTTCAGGCGCTTGAGCCCCGCATCGAATAACGGCGCTGCCAGCTTGCCGAGCTGTGAGCCATTTGTGGTCATGCACAGTTCACGCAGTCCTGGCAGCGCTGCAATGCGCTTACAGAGCTCCACAACGCCGGGGCGAATCAACGGTTCGCCACCGGTCAGGCGGATTTTTCGCGTGCCCAGGGCCACAAAGCTTTCCGCTAATTGATAGAGCTCTTCCAGCGTCAAGATCCGTTGCCGCGGCAAGAATTCCATGTCCTCGGCCATGCAATACACACAACGGAAATCGCAGCGGTCGGTCACCGACATTCTGAGGTAGTCGACCCGGCGAGAAAAACTATCCATCAAGATTCGTTCGGTCATCACAACCTCCATCAGCGGTTCAGGTGTATGGCGCTGGTTTTGGGAGGCCACTGTTATATAAGGGCCTTATTGAGCCAAGGCTAAAGTTGTTTTTGGTCGTCGTCTAATCACTATTAACAACCGGTTGATCGATGAAATCTATGGGGTAAATAAAAGCTTGATTTAATGAGTTGTTAAATCTGTATTGCATTGATTTGTCGTTGGTTTTTTATTGATAGATTGTTTCGATGGGTTGGTCATTATTTGTGATTAGACACTTCTGTCATGCACGGAATAGGCTTGATTCGTAACCCGCCATTGAGCCCTTGAAGTGGCTCGACGCAAATCAGTCTGTAACTGACGTTAAATGCATTCGCATTGATGTGCGTATAAAAATAGCCATTAACAATGACTTTAAGTCAGGCCGCCGCCGACGTGCAAAGTCTTGGAGAAATACCATGAGCGAAGTTGAACGTTACAAACCGTATACGGGGGCGGCCGCAGGCTGGGGCGCGCTGATTGCTGTTACCAAGAACTGGTTGGGCAGCGAAAACGCGTTCAAGAACATTCGAGCCATGCTCAAGACCAACCAGAACGGCGGATTCGACTGCCCGGGCTGTGCCTGGGGCGAGTCGCCGGAAAGCGGCATGGTCAAGTTTTGCGAGAACGGCGCCAAAGCGGTCAACTGGGAAGCCACCGGCCGTCTGGTCAACCCTGCGTTCTTCAACAAATACACGGTGTCGTCGCTGGCGGCGTAAAGTGACTATTGGCTTGAATACCAAGGGCGCCTGACTCACCCCATGCGCTATGACGCTTCCGTTGATCATTACGTCGAAACCAGCTGGGACGATGCGTTTGCCTTGATCGCCAAACACCTGAAAGGGCTGACGTCGCCTGATCAGGCCGAGTTTTACACGTCTGGTCGGGCCAGCAACGAAGCCGCTTACCTCTATCAACTGTTCGTTCGCGCTTACGGCACCAATAATTTCCCTGACTGTTCGAACATGTGCCACGAGGCGAGCGGCCTGGGCATGGATGACAGCGTCGGCGTGGGCAAAGGCACGGTGACGTTCGATGACCTGGAGGAAGCCGACGCCATTTTTGTCATCGGCCAGAACCCGGGCACCAATCACCCGCGGATGCTTGAGCCACTGCGCGAAGCGGTGAAACGTGGCGCGCAGGTGATCTGTTTCAACCCCCTGAAAGAGCGTGGTCTGGAACGCTTCCAACACCCGCAACATCCGTTGGAAATGCTCACCAACGGTTCCGAACCCACCTCGTCTGCGTACTTTCGTCCGGCATTGGGTGGCGACATGGCGGCGATGCGCGGCATCGCCAAGTTTCTGTTGCAGTGGGAGCGTGAAGCGCTCGCGAACAACAGCGAGGCGGTATTCGACCGGGCGTTCATCGCCGAGCACACCTCGGGCCTGGAGACCTACCTTGCCGAAGTCGACGCCACGACCTGGGAGCACATTGTCGAACAGTCAGGCCTGTCCCTGGCGGACATCGAATTGGCTGCCCGCATGTACCGCAGAGCCACACGGGTCATCATGTGTTGGGCGATGGGGGTGACCCAGCACACTCACTCGGTGCTGACCGTCCAGGAGATCATCAACGTGCAGTTGTTGCGTGGCAATATCGGTCGCCCAGGTGCAGGGCTGTCGCCGGTGCGCGGGCACAGTAACGTGCAGGGCGACCGCACCATGGGCATCAACGAACTGGCACCCCCCGAGTTTATTGACGCGCTGGAAGCGCGCTTTGACTTCAAGGTTCCGCGCAGACACGGCCATAACACGGTGATGGCGATTGCGGCGATGGAAGAGGGGCGCTCGAAGGTCTTCATCGGCCTGGGCGGCAACTTCGCCCAGGCTACCCCCGACAGCCCGCGCACTCATGACGCACTGCGCAACTGCGACCTCACGGTACACATCGCCACAAAGCTCAATCGCAGCCATCTGGTCACCGGCCGTGAGGCCTTGATTTTGCCGTGCCTGGGGCGCACCGATATCGATATTCAAGAGGAGGGTCCGCAAGGCGTGACGGTGGAAGATACCTTCAGCATGGTGCACATTTCCCACGGCCAGCTGAAACCCAAATCTCCGTTGATGCGTTCGGAGCCGGCGATCATTGCCGGGATTGCCAACGCTACCTTGGGTAAACACCCCATCGACTGGCTCTGGACGGTCGCTGATTACGGTCGCATTCGTGACCTGATTGCCGACACCATTCCCGGCTTCGAGGATTTCAATAAAAAATTGCTGCACCCCGGTGGCTTTCACTTGGGTAACGATGCCGCCAAACGCATCTGGAATACCTCGACTGGCAAAGCGCAGTTTGCCCCCAGCGAATTGCCAGAACACCTGATCAGCGAAGGGGTGCGCAACCTGGACGTTAAGCCGGATCTTATCCTGCAAACCTTGCGTTCCCACGATCAGTACAACACCACCTTGTATGGACTGGATGATCGTTATCGCGGCGTCTACGGCATGCGCGATGTGGTGTTCGTCAATGAGCAGGACATTCGCAAACTGGGTTACGAACCGGGGCAAAAGGTCGACATGATCTCGCTGTGGGGGGACGGTCGTGAGCGTCGAGTGACCGGCTTTACCTTGATCGCCTACGACATTCCGCCCGGTCAGGCCGCCGCCTATTACCCGGAAACCAACCCGCTGGTGCCGCTGGAAAGTTACGGCGACCGGACGTTCACGCCGACCTCGAAGTTCATCGCGATTCGCCTTGAGCAGGCGCAGGACAGCAACCTGATCCAATCCTTCGGCGCTTGAGTCTGGCCGGGGCGGCATGGTTGTCGCCCCAGCCTCACCAGATCATTGGAAATCTGTTCGCTGCGAGCCGTGAGGTTCACTGCGGCCGGGCTTTGTATGCACGCGCATCGAGCCACTATGAGGGTATCGTCATGTTAAATCTGGGGGCGCTGGACCTGGCGCGCATTCAATTCGCGTTTACGGTTTCGTTTCACATCATATTTCCCGCCATCACCATCGGGCTTGCCAGTTTCCTGGCTGTCCTCGAAGGTCTGTGGCTGAAAAGTAACAACTCCGTTTACAAAGACCTTTATCACTTCTGGTCGAAAATCTTTGCCGTCAACTTTGGTATGGGGGTGGTGTCCGGCCTGGTCATGGCTTACGAGTTCGGTACCAACTGGAGCCGTTTCTCTGACTTCGCCGGGAGTATTACCGGGCCGTTGCTCACCTATGAGGTGTTGACGGCGTTTTTCCTTGAGGCGGGCTTCCTTGGGGTGATGCTGTTTGGCTGGAACCGGGTAGGGCGAGGGCTGCACTTCTTTGCCACGGTGATGGTCGCCATCGGTACGTTGATCTCGACCTTCTGGATTCTGGCCTCCAACAGCTGGATGCAGACGCCACAGGGGTTCTCGATCGTGGACGGACGGATCATGCCGATGGACTGGCTGGCCATCGTCTTCAACCCGTCGTTCCCGTTCCGCCTGGCGCACATGGCCATCGCCGCGTTTGTGGCCACGGCGTTCTTTGTAGGCTCTTCGGCGGCGTGGCATTTACTGCGTAAAAACGACACGCCGCACGTGCGCAAAATGCTCTCGATGGCGTTGTGGATGGCGTTGATCGTGGCGCCGATTCAGGCGGTGGTCGGTGATGCCCACGGGCTGAATACCCTGGAACATCAACCGGCGAAAATTGCCGCCATGGAAGGACATTGGGAAAATGTCGGTAACGAGCCGACTCCGTTGGTGTTGTTCGGTATCCCAGATATGGAGGCCGAGAAGACCCGTTATGCGATAGAAATCCCTTATCTGGGTAGTCTCATTCTGACTCACAGTCTGGATAAACAGATCCCTGCGCTCAAGAGCTTCCCAAAAGAGGATCGGCCAAACTCGACCATCATTTTCTTTAGCTTTCGGATCATGGCCGGGCTTGGAATGTTGATGATCCTCACCGGGTTGCTGGGGCTTGCGCTGCGTCGCAATGGCGCGCTGTACCGCAATCGCCTGTTCTTGCGCCTTGTGTTGTTCATGGGGCCGACCGGTCTGATCGCCATGCTGGCGGGCTGGATCACCACCGAGGTCGGTCGTCAGCCGTGGGTCGTCTACGGACTGCTGCGAACCGCCGATGCGGCGTCCAATCACACGGTCACGCAGCTGAGCATTTCGCTGGCGTTGTTTGTACTGATCTATTTCTCGGTGTTCGCGGTGGGTATCGGTTACATGATGAAGCTGGTTCGCAAGGGGCCGCAGCCGCATCACGAGCATCCGCCTCAAGACGGCCCTGGCCAGGAACGCACGCCACGCCGTCCCCTGTCCGCCATCACCGAGACGTTCGCGTCCGGCGACCACGTCAACTGAACAAGGGGATCGAACATGGGCATTCAAGGTATAGATCTGTCGTTGATATGGGGTGTCATCATCGCCTTTGGGGTGATGATGTACGTCATCATGGATGGGTTCGATCTGGGGTTGGGCATCCTGTTTCCGCTCATCCCAGACTCCCAAGAGCGCGATGTGATGATGAACACCGTCGCGCCGGTCTGGGACGGTAACGAAACCTGGCTGATACTCGGTGGGGCGGCACTTTACGGTGCGTTTCCCTTGGCTTACTCGGTGATTCTGGAGGCGTTGTATTTGCCACTGATTTTCATGCTGGCCGGGTTGATATTTCGTGGCGTGGCGTTTGAGTTCCGGTTCAAGGCCAGCCCTGAAAAACGCCACATCTGGGATATGGCCTTTATCGGTGGCTCACTGCTGGCAACGTTTTGCCAAGGTATCGTGATTGGTGCGTATATCGCCGGTATTCCGGTGGTCAATCGTCAGTTTGCCGGCGGCACCCTGGATTGGCTGTCACCGTTCCCGTTGTTCTGCGGGTTTGGGCTGATCATCGCTTACGCATTGCTCGGCAGTACCTGGTTGCTGGTCAAGACCGAAGGCATGCTTGAGTCACGCATGCGTCACTACTCGCGGCCATTGGCGTTCGTGCTCACGGCGGTCGTTGCGGTGCTCTGCGTGTGGACGCCGTGGTTGCATCCCGAGATTGCGACGCGCTGGTTCACTCACGCGCACATTGTAGTGTTCGGGGGGGTGTTGATTTTGGGTGTGCTGGCGTTGTTCGGGTTGCTTCGCACGTTGCGCCAGCATCACTCTCACTGGCCCTTTGTGTTCACGTTGGTACTGGTCTTTCTGGGTTACGTCGGCCTGGCGTTCAGTATCTGGCCGAACATCGTGCCGCCCTCGATCAGCCTGTGGGATGCCGCATCACCGCCCTCAAGCCAGCTGTTCATCTTGATCGGCACGTTGTTCATTCTGCCCATCATCCTGATGTACACCTGTTGGAATTACTACGTGTTCCGCGGAAAAGTGAGGATTGGCGATGGCTACCATTGATAGCGAAAACACTGAAGTTTTGGCTGCACAAAACGAAGCCGCCCCTTGGTATCGGCGGGTGCTCTGGTTGATCGCCATTTGGTTCGGCAGTGTGATTGCACTGGGGGTCGTGGCGAGCTTTTTCCGGCTGATGATGCATATGGCCGGAATGACCACTCATTGATGGCAGATTTCAGATGATGAAGGCCCGGCGCGATCTCTCGCGCCGGGCCTTTTATCAGCATGTCCCGCAGATCCTTTGTGGGAGCGGGCTTGCTCGCGAAGACGGACTGACATTCGCCATTGATGTCGACTGACACACCGCTTTCGCGAGCAAGCCCGCTCCCACACTCGATTTCATCGCATTCAGGATTTCCACATCGCCATTTTTTCCCCGGTCCCCTAAGGTTTGCGATCAGCAAGCTCTTCGAGCAGGTCTGATGAGGGCACGAAGAATAAGCCGCCAGTGACCGCCGTGCTGAAATCAAGCAAGCGGTCATAGTTGCCTGCGGGTCTTCCGACAAACATATTCTCGAGCATCTGCTCAATGGGCTCTGGCGAGCGGGCATAGCCGATGAAGTAAGTGCCAAACTCTCCGGCGCCTGGCCGGCCGAATGGCATGTTATCGCGCAGGATTTTCACCTCCTGCCCGTCCTTGGTGATGGTCGTCAAGGCACTGTGCGAAGAGGTCGGTTTAACCGAATCATCGAGCTCGATATCGGACAGTTTTTTTCGTCCGATAATGCGCTCTTGAGCCTCAACGGATAACTCGTTCCACGCGGTCATGTTGTGCAGGTACTTCTGAACCAGCACATAGCTGCCGCCGGTAAACGACGGGTCTTCATCACCAATGATCGTGAAGTCGACGGCATGGCGACCGACCGGATTTTCGGTGCCATCCACAAATCCGACCATGCTGCGCATATCGAAATAACGGAAACCCTGAACTTCATCAACGACCGAGATCGCATCGCCCAGCGATGAGAGCAATTGCGTCGCCAATTCGAATCATAAACAAGGGGGTGCGTTATACGACCGAGGTCCTCCAACTCGTAATCAGTACGGTGTAATAAAGACGCGACAGGATGATTGGCAAAGAAGTCTGGGGTAACCCGCTTATTGGTCGCCTCCCAGGTCACCGCTTTGGCACCATTTTCACAGAACTGGAACGTGGATCTGTGCTCTTTGTCAGGCCATGCGCAGCCCGGACAATCGAACCCCTCAGGCTGATTGGTCCTGAGCAGCGTCATAGGCGCCTTTGAGGCATCCATCTGCTCTCGAACAGCCGTCGCGGTAGCCTTGATAGCGCCCCAGCCCCCGGCGGGACCGTCGTAGTTACGAACACCTGGTACCTTGACCTTGCGTCGATTCGCCATGATCGCTCCACATACGACCCATACCCGGCAGGTGAGAGTCGACAGTTGCACATGATCCGCCGCTATAGCGGCATTACGTAACGACCTACTGTCTCTGATCGAGAGACGTAAATGTCACAACCACACAGCAAAAAATTGACATGCAAGACAGGGTTGGGCCCAGGAGTTTGAATCCTCTGAATCACCGTAAAATAGTGTGTTCATACGCTAAGACCGTGATCTAAAATCTTAGTGGTGTGTACCCGCATGTCAAGGCAACAGGCAGTTGATAAACGGGCTAGCGTATCGCTGGAGCGCGCCGGCAGTTCCATGGACCGGGTTCTGCATCTGACCATCTACCTCACCGACATGGCCGACCGCGCCGCCTTCAACGAGGTCTACCAGCGCTTCTTCGCCAAGCCCTGGCCGGTTCGCGCCGCCGTTGGCGTGGCCGCCCTGGCGGTCGAAGGCATGCGCGTGGAAGTCACCGCGATGGCGGCCAAGGGCTGAGTCTGCGGACTTATCCGGCGGCTCCGCTCAGCGAGCGGCCGCCACCGGGCAGCACATGGGGGCCGGTCAAGCGTTACGCCGCTGCAGATATAGCAGGCGAAGCAAATACCCCCAAACGCCCAGTAAACCGCATCGTGACCCAACGACTGCTCTTGGCCGTTCTCTGCCTGTCGCGACCGGCTGAAAACGACCCAATATAGGTCAATGCTCACTTCCCATTCGTGATGAGCTATTCAAAGAGCATGGATAACTTAGGTCGCCCGGGACTTCAGCTGATTGGCATCGGTGACACTGAATGCCTGTTCTTCCAGACTCGTTTGTATCAACGCAGCCAATTGTCTGGTTGCAGCCGTCAGGTCTTCGGCCCCGTGATAAAGCACGTAGCCGAGGGTCGGTACCGTGGGTGGACCTGGGATGACGGCGAGATGACTCGGCAGTCCAATGCGGGTTCGCAAGGTGAGGCTGTTGCCGCTGACCGAAAACCGACTCGGTAAAGGCTGTTCTGCCGACTGAAAACTGACCCAAGTGTTCAACTGCTCCTACTCAGCTTTCGGATGAGTGTTACCAGTCAGGCGGACACGCAGTACCGCACCCTCCCAGCGGATCCAGAAAAGCGCCGCCTGTTCCTCTCAATCCACCGCAGGGGTCTGCTCGCCATGGGCCTTGGCGGCTTGCAGGCGAACACTTAAGCGTTCCTGCCAAGAGATGATCACGGCATCCACGGAAGTCACAGAGCGGGAAGGGCAGGACGACGATGCTTGTCATGAAATGATCATGCGTTGTCGTCTGATGGGAAGCGCTCAGACATCCCGCAGCTTACATTCCAGTCAACAAAAAACTGCAGCGCACCCAAAGCGCTGATTGGAGAATAAAAAGCATGGCCCAAGTCGTACGTTTTTACGAAACCGGTGGTCCCGAGGTTCTTCGCTTTGAAGAGACAGAAGTCGGCGATCCCGGCCCGGGTGAGGTTCGGCTTCGTCACGTAGCCGTCGGTCTGAACTATGCCGACACCTATTTCCGCAACGGCACTTACCCGATCCCGATGCCTAATGGCATGGGCGTGGAAGCTGCCGGTGTAGTGGAGGCAGTGGGCGAGGGCGTGAGCAATGTGGTGGTCGGGGATCGGGTTACCTATACCGGTTTTCTCAACACCTTGGGCGCTTACAGCACGGAGCGTCTGATCCCGGCTGCGCCGTTGATCAAACTGCCGGAAAGCATCTCTTTCGAGACCGCGGCGGCCATGACCATGCGCGGGCTGACCTCTGCGTACCTGATGCGTCGCATCTATGACTTCAAGGCTGGTGACAGCATCCTGCTGCACGCTGCCGCCGGTGGCGTTGGCCTGATTGTCTCGCAGTGGGCCAAGCTACAGGGCCTGAATGTAATCGGCACCGTGTCCAGCGAGGCCAAGGCGGAACTCGCCCGTGCCCATGGTTGCGACCATGTGATCAATTACAGCCACGAGGATGTGGCCAAGCGCGTGCGTGAGTTGACCGATGGTGTTGGCGTCAACGTGGTGTTCGACAGTGTTGGCCAGAACACCTTCATGGGTTCGCTGGACTCGCTCAAGCGCCGCGGCCTGATGGTGTGCGTCGGTACCGCCTCTGGACCGATCCCGCCTTTCAACCCTGCACTTCTGGCGATGAAAGGCTCGCTGTTTATGACTCGCCCGGCACTGGCCGACTACATCGCCGACCCGGCAGAAAAGGCCGATCTGGCCGGTGAACTGTTCGATCTGGTCGGCAGCGGCCGGATCAAGATCGAGATCAACCAGCATTACAGCTTGCAAGACGCCGTGCAGGCACACCGTGACCTGGAGTCGCGCAAGACCACCGGTTCTTCGATCTTCGTTATTTAAGGGGGCGTTGGTCATGCAAGTTGAGCAACTTACCTGCAACATTGGCGCAGAGCTGATCGGCGTTAACCTCGCCGATGCCATTCATGACGCTGGCCTGTTCGCCGAGATCCGCGCCCAACTGCTCAAGCATCGGGTGCTGTTCCTGCGAGACCAGGACATCAGCCGCGCCGAGCACGTGGCCTTTGCCCGACGCTTCGGCGAACTGGAGGATCACCCGGTCATCGGCAGTCACCCGGATTATCCCGGCTTGGTGCAGGTCTATAAGAGCCCGGACAGTCCGATCGACCGTTACGAGAACTCCTGGCACACCGACGCCACCTGGCGCGAGGCGCCGCCGCTGGGGTGCGTACTGCGCTGTGTGGAGTGTCCGCCAATCGGTGGCGACACTATGTGGGCCAATATGGTGGTGGCTTACGAGCGCTTGCCGAGCGACGTGAAAGCGAAGATCGAAGGCCTTCGTGCCCGTCACAGCATCGAGGCGACCTTCGGCGCGGCCATGCCGATCGAAAAGCGCCTGGCGCTCAAGGCCCAATACCCGGACGCAGAACATCCGGTGGTGCGTACTCATCCAGAAACGGGCGAGAAGGTGCTGTTCGTCAATGGTTTCACAACCCACTTCAGCAACTACCACACCGCCGAGCGCGTGCGTTATGGCCAGGATTTCAGTCACGGTGCGTCCGAATTTCTGCGCTACCTGATCAGTCAGGCCAGCATCCCTGAGTATCAAGTGCGCTGGCGCTGGAAGCCGAACAGCATCGCCATCTGGGACAACCGCAGTACCCAGCACTACGCCGTGATGGATTACCCCGCCTGCCATCGAAAAATGGAACGCGCTGGGATCATTGGCGACAAGACCTACTGAGCAACCTCAACTGTGTTCATGTAAACGCCCGCTCCAGCACCGTCCGTTGGGCGAGCAACAATAAAAACAGGAGACGAACATGCAATTTTTCGACGATTCCCTGCACCCTGAAAACATGGAAAAGGTGGTGATTACCGTCGCCCCTTACGCCCCTGAGTGGATGCCGGAAGACTTCCCGGAAGACATTCCGGTGACCATGGATCAACAGGTGCAGAAGGCTGTTGACTGCTATGAAGCAGGCGCCACCGTGCTGCACTTGCATGTGCGTGAACTGGACGGCAAGGGCTCCAAGCGCCTGTCCAAGTTCAACGAACTGATCGCTGGTGTGCGTGAAGCCGTGCCAGACATGATCATTCAGGTCGGCGGCTCGATTTCTTTTGCCCCTGAAAGCGATGGTGAGGCGGCCCTGTGGCTGTCCGACGATACCCGGCACATGCTCGCGGAGTTGTCGCCCAAGCCGGATCAGGTCACCGTGGCCATCAACACCATTCAAATGAACATCATGGAGTTGCTGTACCCGGAATACCGGGAAGGCACCTCTCTGGCCGATCCGCTCTACGAAGCCGCCTACAGTGAAATGACCGTACCGGCAGGTCCGGCCTGGGTGACCGAGCACCTCAAGCGCCTGCAGGCCAACAATATTCAGCCGCACTTCCAGCTGACCGGCATTCATGCCTACGAAACCCTTGAGCGAATGGTGCGCAAGGGTCTCTACAAAGGCCCGTTGAACCTGACCTGGATCGGCATTGGCGGTGGTTTCGACGGCCCGAACCCGTACAACATGTTCAACTTCATCAACCGCGTACCGGATGGCTGTACCCTGACTTCCGAGTCGCTGATCAAGAACATGCTGCCACTCAACACCATTGCCCTGGCCATGGGCTTGCATCCTCGTGTGGGCACTGAAGACACCATCATCGATCAACACGGCAAGCGCTTCACGTCCGTGCAGCAGATCCAGCAGACGGTGCGTATTGCCCACGAGCTGGGGCGTGAAATTGCCACCGGCAAAGAGGCGCGCGACATCTACCGTATCGGTGTGCAGTACAAGAGTGTTGAAGAAACCCTGTTGGCCAACGGTATGGCGCCGAACCGCAAGCCGGGTCAGAAAGGTGTGCCACAGCGCGGGTGATAGAAAGATAGCCGGGGCAGGAACTCAATGAGATCTTGCCCCGGCTAAGTTGTAACGCGTTGCGCAAGACCAAAAATAATAACAAAACAGGTGCAAGACACCGAGGAGGTAGCATGGCCTATCACCACAGTACTGTGGACGATGAAGAAGATACGTCGGTCGGTATTCCACGCAGGTACGCCTGGATTGTGTTCGCGCTGACTTTTGGCTTATTGATTTCTGATTACATGTCTCGGCAAGTACTCAATGCCGTGTTCCCGATTCTCAAAAGCGAGTGGGCCCTGAGCGACGGTCAGCTCGGCCTGCTGAGTGGCATTGTCGCCCTGATGGTTGGCCTCTTGACATTCCCTCTGTCGCTGCTGGCCGACCGCTTTGGCCGGGTCAGGAGTCTAGCGCTGATGGCGTTGCTGTGGAGTCTGGCTACCCTGGGTTGCAGCTTGGCGCAGAGCTACGAGCACATGTTGATTGCGCGCTTCATGGTGGGCGTCGGCGAGGCGGCCTACGGTAGCGTCGGCATCGCCGTGGTGGTGTCGGTATTTCCCAAAAGCATGCGTGCAACCCTCGTCAGTGCCTTTATGGCGGGTGGCGCGTTTGGTTCGGTTTTAGGGATGGCCTTGGGCGGGGCGATTGCCGTCAAGCTGGGCTGGCGTTGGTCGTTCGCCAGCATGGCGTTGTTTGGCCTGCTGCTGGCGGTGCTTTACCCGATCATCGTCAAGGAAGTGCGTATTGCCCCAAAACGCATAGCGGCTGCCACAAAAAAGACTAAAGCGGCGATCAAGCGTCCGCTGCGCACGCTGTACTGCACTCGTTCGGTCATCGGCGCTTATGTTGGCAGTGGCCTGCAACTGTTCGTTGTTGGCACCGTGCTTGTGTGGTTGCCGAGCTATTTCAACCGCTATTACGGGATGGACGAGGGCAAGGCCGGTGGTCTGGCGGCCATTATCGTGCTGTGCTGCGGCGCCGGGACGATTCTCTGCGGCATGCTCAGCGATCGCCTGTGCCGCCACTCTCCGGTTCGCAAGATCGACCTGTCCATTGCTTACTGCCTGGGCAGTTGCCTGCTGCTGTCGCTGGCTTTCGCGCTACCCGCCGGTCCTGTCCAGTTGGTGCTGATCGGCCTGGGCATGCTGATCGCCGCTGGCACCAACGGCACTAGCGGCGCCATGGTGGCGAACCTGACCCACTACTCGGTGCATGGCACCGCTTTCGCCACCCTGACCTTGGTCAATAACCTGCTCGGCCTGGCCCCGGGGCCCTTTATTACAGGCAGGGTGTCTGATGTCATCGGCCTGCACGGGGCTTTCCAGCTGGTGCCGCTGATGAGTATCGGGGCGGCCGCAGTGTTCTTCTACACCCGGCGTCACTATCTCAACGATATTGCCCGTCCACAGGGCGAGCAGGTCGATGATATGCCACCTAATACTGTGCTTGAGGTTTCGCCGTGACAGGTATTTTGCGTATTGATGCGTTCTTCGACTTTATTTGCCCCTGGTGCTTGATTGGTAAGCGCCAGTTGGAGCGTGCGCTTGCTCAGTTGCGCGCCAGCCACCCGGATGTGGAGTTGGAACTGGCCTGGCATGGCGTGCAGCTGCTGCCGCACCTGCCGGCGCAGGGTGCGCCTTTTGTCGAGTTCTACCGTCAGCGCCTGGGCAGTGCCGAGGCGGTGCAAGCACGCCAGGCGCAAGTGCGGCAGGCCGCGGCCACCGTCGGCTTGAGCATCGACTTCAGTGGCATCAACACGATGCCCAATACTGCCGATGCCCATCGCCTGTTGGAGCACGCCACCCCGCTGGGCAGCGTGGCGCAGGGCGAGACCTTGCTGGAGCGACTGTTCAGTGCCTATTTTCATGAAGGCAAGAACCTGGGAGATCGTGCCACCCTGCTGGCGATTGCCGAGTCCTGCGGCTACCCGCGCGCGGCCCTGGCCGACTGCCTGGAGGGGGCTCGAAGCCCCTTCGACGATGGCGGGATGGGCGCCAGGGGTGTGCCCTATTTCATCTTCAACCGGCGCCAGGCAGTGTCCGGTGCACAGCCGGCCGAGGTGCTGTTGCAGGTCATGCAGCAAGTGCTTGCGCAGGATGTGGCCGTGAGTCATTCGGCATGAGTCGGCGTATTGCAGTACCGGCCGAGAAAGTCCCGGCACTGGGCATGCGCACGCTGTTCGAGCCGGAGGGCAGCAGCCTGGCGCTGTTCAATGTCGCCGGGCAGTTCTACGCCATCGACGACAGCTGCCCACATCAGGGGGCCTCACTGTGTGGTGGCCGCCTTGAGGGCCGGGTGATCCAGTGCTGTGCCCACGGCCTGCGCTTCGACCTGGCCAGCGGTTACCTGCTCAATTCAAACGCTGTGAAGGTTGCCAGCTACCCGGTCGAGGTGGTCGACGGCCAAGTGTTTATTGTCATCGCTCCCAAGGAATCCGCAGTATGAGTGCCATTGCTCTAACCTCTGTTCACAGCCGCGTGCGAGAACTGGCCCCCGGTTTTATCGTCAGCCTGGTTGTCGCCGCAGCGGCGAGTTTCCTCTCCGAGCACTATGGTGCGCCGGTGATGCTGTTCGCGCTGCTGCTCGGCATGGCGCTGAATTTTCTCGCCGGTGAAGGCTCGTGCAAGGCCGGTATCGAGTTCACCTCACGCACCGTATTGCGCATCGGCGTGGCGTTGCTGGGGATGCGCATCACCCTCGAACAGATCGTCGCGCTGGGTTGGAAACCGGTAGCGCTGGTGGTGATCCTGGTGGTGGTGACCATCCTCGTCTCGATGGTGGCGGCCAAGGCCATGGGGTTCCAGCGTGTGTTCGGCATGCTCACCGGTGGCGCCACGGCGATTTGCGGTGCCTCGGCAGCTTTGGCGCTGGCCGCGGCTTTGCCTAACCATCCGCAGAAGGAACGTGCCACCCTGTTCACCGTGATTGGTGTCTCGGCGCTGTCCACGACGGCCATGATTGTCTACCCGATGATCGCCAACTGGCTCGCCTTGTCGCCACAGGAGGCCGGGGTGTTCCTCGGCGCCACCATCCACGACGTTGCCCAGGTGGTAGGTGCCGGCTACAGCATGTCTACCGAGACCGGCGATACTGCCACCGTCATCAAATTGATGCGTGTGGCCATGCTCGTGCCGGTGATCATCAGCGCGGCGATGATTACCCGCATGAAGGGCGCCGACCCGACCGGCAAGCGGCCACCGTTGTTGCCCTGGTTTGCTGTGGGCTTCCTGATGCTCGCGTGCATCAACAGTACCGGCTGGGTCGCCCCGGCGGTGCAGGGTTTCACTAACGAGCTGTCGCGCTGGAGCCTGGTCATCGCCATCAGCGCCCTGGGCATGAAGACCCAGCTCAAGGAGCTGGCCTCGGTGGGCATCAAGCCGATCCTGCTGATGGTGGGGGAGACGGTCTTTCTCGTCGTTTTGGTGCTGTTACTGATGCGCTGGGGCTTGTAAGCAGGCTATCTATTGAGGGCTGCACGACGTTTCGGGTAGTTCGATCCTGAGTCATGCGTCGTACTCCGCACTTGTTCCTTTTACGGTCGTCTGTTGAAGCAGGCGGCCGTTTTTTTACTCAATAGAAATCCTGAACACACAGTAAGCCAACCTGTTGTGCTCAGTTGTCTTCTTGCGCAGCGCGCAGAGTGCTGTCGAATCGTGTTCAGGTGGCAGCGGGGTGTTTTAGCTGTCTTTCTTTGCGCGGCACGATCTTGTGTTCACTGCGCCAGGCGGCTGGCGTCATGCCGAACTGGGAAATGAACCAGCGAGTGAATGAGTTGGGCATGGAGTAGCCGAGCATGTCGCTGATCCGTCCCAGTGAGTTGCCGGGGTTCTCCAGGTAGCGAATCACCAGGTCGCGGCGCACGCTACTGATCAACTCACTGAAACTGGCCCCGTCTTCTTCCAGGCGGCGTTGCAGGGTGCGCACGTTCATGCCCTGGCTCTGAGCAATCTGCTCAATGGTGGCGCGGCCCATGGGGAGCAGCAGGTAAATGGATTTGCGCACGTCGAGCGCCAGGGAGTGGTCGCTTTTGTCCTGTAGCAAATCCAGGTAGCGCTGCGCGTGTCGGGCCATGGCCGCATTGGCCAAAGGGTTGGCGGCGTCGAGGTTGGCGGCGGGACAAACGATGCCGTTGAACTCGCAGCCGAACTCCACCTTGGAGCCGAAGATCCGTCTATGCACGGTGAGGTCCGCTGGCGCTTCATGGGTGAAACAGACATTGATCGGGTGCCAGTGCGCACCGAGCAGGGCTGCGCAAAAGCGGTGCATCACGGCGATGGCCAGTTCGATGGATTGGCGGTTGTTCGTGGCCATCTCGGTGACCAGTTCCTCGCGGATGATCACCGTATTGCCGGTTTCCTCAATGAAAATCGCCAGTGAGTCGTTGATCGTGTGACGGTACTGCACAATGATTTTCAGCGCGTCGCGCAGAGTGTTCTGGTGACTGAGCAGCAGACTCACTTCACCAAAGTCCGATAAGTGGCGCAGCTCGGCCATGCGCAGGCCGAACGCTTCACAACCGCTCAGGTGCGCTGACTGCTCCAGCAGGTTAATGACGGCGCTGGCGGGGATGCGTCGATTGGGATCGCTCAGGAGCGAAGGGCTCAAGCCCACCTCGGCCAACAGAGCGTTCACGTTCAGCCGCAGATGGCGAGTCACTTCCAGGTAATTGGTCAGTGCGGCGGATCGGACTAGAGCGGTCATGGCGTGCATTTCTTCCATTCGGTGACAAATGAGGACTCCCTGTCGGAACTGCCTGTCATTTATAGAGACTTGGTCGCGAAATGAAAAGCACTTGTCGGTAGATATACCCGATCGATCCTGAGGCTTTGTCATCAAAAGAGGAGTGACTGACGCTAAATGGGAAGCGCTTCGACAAGACGAATTCTACTGTGCTGCTGGCAGGGTTCGAAGTGTTGGCGGACTCCTCGATGGATTGTTCAAGGGTGAATAGGGCGATGAGTGACACCACGATTTTGATAGTTCCGGGTTTGCGTGATCACGTGCCTGAGCATTGGCAAACGCTGCTGGAAGCCAAGTTGGACAAGGTTCGCTCGGTGCCGCCATTGGAAGAGAACAAGCTCAGCCTGGCAGCTCGTGTCGAAGCGATCCAGTGCGAGCTGGAGACGATTTCCGGTCCGGTGATCCTGGTGGCTCACAGTGCCGGTGTGCTGATGGTGGTGCATTGGGCTGCCCGCTATGGCCGTCCGATCAAGGGCGCCTTGCTGGCCGCACCGCCGGACCTTGGGGCCAGCTGGCCAGCAGCTTATCCAACCCCGCAGAGCCTGCGGGCCAATGGCTGGGATCCGCTACCCAAGGGGCCTCTGCCGTTCCCCTCGATCGTCGCGGCCAGTACCAACGACCACCTCGCGAGCCTGGAGTCGGTGAGCCAAATGGCCCGCAACTGGGGAAGCGAATTGGTCAATCTAGGCGCCGTAGGCCATCTCAACCCGGCTGCCGGTTACGGCGAATGGCCGCAGGCCGAAACGATTATCCACACGCTGGATCGCTAGGCGCAAACACTGGAATAAAACTGCCGGAAAGACACTCGCACCACCGCCAGGACCGGATGTGAGTCGTTGTTAGCACCAAAAACAAAAAAAACAAAAAACGGAGACAAGGTAATGCACACCACTACAGGACTCAGCCCCCTGCGTCGCAGCCTGCTGCCCACAGCTATTCTGCTCGCCTCCATGCCGGCAGCCCATGCTTTTGAACTCAGCGATGGTAGTGAAGACTGGGCCGTGCGCTTCGATAACACCCTCAAGGCCAGTTATGGTCAACGGGTGGAAGGTCAGAACTCGAAGATCGCCAACACGGCCAACCTCAACGACGGTGACAACAACTTCCGTGTCGGTAGAGCGGTGACTGAGCGGGTCGATCTGCTGACCGAGCTGGACGTGGTCTACCAAGGGAAAATGGGCTTTCGTGTCAGCGGCGCGAGTTGGTATGACCATGCCTATGACGATGTCGGATCCAGCTCCAACCCTTTTCCAGGGCAGGCGGGCAATGCAGGTAATCTGGTTGCAGCTCGTCCGGCCGGTTTGATTCAGCCTGGCGACTCGCTGAACGGCCACGTTGCACGCACGCATGGGCTGAGCAACTACACCGATCGTTATTACAATGGACCTTCCGGCGAAATTCTCGATGCCTTTGTGTTCTACAGCACCGAGGTCGGCGAGGAGTCGATGTTCAGCGCAAAGCTCGGCAAGCACAACGTGTACTGGGGTGAGACCCTGTTCAACGCGGCCAACGGCATCAACTACGGTCAGGCAGGCCTGGACATTGCCAAGCTGTACAACGTGCCGGGCACCGAAACCAAGGAACTGTTCCTGCCGCGCAACCAGCTTTCCATGTCGTTCACGGTCAATCCGGAACTGACGCTGGGCGCGCAGTACTTCCTGGAATTCCAGAACTCCCGTCTTCCCGAGGGTGGGACTTACATGGGCGGCTACGACATGCTGGGCGAGGGCGCCGACGTGTTCTGGCTGCCAGTGCCGGCGCTACTGGGCGGGGCCGGTGCTTTTTACGGCGCGCCGCGCGGGCATGATATCAAACCGCACAACTCTGGCGACTTCGGACTGATGGCCAAGTGGAGCCCGGAATGGCTGAACGGCACCCTGGGCTTCTACTACCGCAACACCTCGGACCCGATGCCGGCGGTGCTGATCAATGCACCTAACCTGCAGAAGCCAGGGTTGCCGGGTCTGCAAGGCGTTGAGTACATGACCGCCTATGCCGATGACATCGACATCTACGGCATCAGCCTGTCGAAAAGTGTGGGGCCGGTCAGCGTCGGTCTTGACCTGAACTACCGCGAAAACATGCCGCTGGTGAGCAACTTCAGCACCGTCAACTCGACCCTGGATGCACAAGCGGGCTCGGGCCTGATCAACGGTGCCAACATTATCGGCGCCATGCCGGGCAAGGGCGAAACCGGACTGGCTCGTGGCAAGACCTTCCATGCGGTACTCAATGGCCTGGTGGCTTTTGGCAGCACTCCGTTGTGGGATTCCTCCTCACTGGCCGTGGAAGGTGCCATGACCCATCTGGTTAGTGTCAATCAGGCCGGCAAGCAGACCTTCAAGGGCGATTCCAGCTACAGGGGCGCCGACAAGGTCGATACCAATGCCTACACCATCGCTGCCAACTTCACCCCGACCTGGTTCCAGGTCTTCCCGGGTGTCGATATGTCCATGCCGGTGTCCTACAACGTTGGCCTCAAGGGCAACTCGGCGGTGCAGCTTGGCGGCAACGAAGATGCCGGCAGCTACTCCGTAGGCGTCGCCGCGGACATTTATCAGAAGTACAAGTTCGACCTGAAGTACGTCGACTCCTTTGGTCCTTTCGATACCTGTGAAAGCGGGTTTGATAACAACACCCCTGGAGCCAATGGCCTGTACCAGTGCATCCCCGGTCAGATCACTTCGCAGGCAGGCCTGTCGCCTCTGTTGAAGGACCGCGGGATGGTCACTGCCTCGTTCAAAACCACCTTCTGATTGACGCTCAGATTACAAAAACAAGTGGAGAGAATTCAGATGAGATTCCTAAGTAGCGTGCTGGCAGCCTCCCTGGTGGCCGTCATTGCCGGTCAGGCCCAGGCGGGCGTATCGGCTCAGGAAGCGGCCAAGTTGGGCACCAACCTTACCGGTGTAGGCGCCGAGATGGCGGCTAATGCCGATGGTTCAATCCCAGCCTACAAAGGCGGGCTGACCACCCCGCCAGCCAGCTTCAAGCCCGGCGACAGCATGCGTCCGGACCCCTTTGCCGACGAGAAACCGCTGCTGGTCATCGATGGCAAAAACGTCGATCAGTACAAGGGACTGTTGACCGCCACCACGGTGGAACTGGCCAAGCGTTACCCCACTTACCACATCAATGTTTATCCGACTCACCGCACTGTCGCCTTGCCCAAGGCAGTGCTGGACAACAGCTTGAAGAATGCCACCGGTGCCAAGTCCCTCGACGGCGGTCTGGCCATCGATAACGTACTGCCTGGCGTGCCGTTCCCGATCCCGACCTCGGGCAGTGAGGCCATGTGGAACCACCTGTTGCGCTACCTGGGGGTCAATTTCACTGCCAAGTATGACTCCTGGAACGTCGATTCGGCGGGTGTGCCGACCCTGGCCACCACGGGCAAGTCGTTCATGAATTATCCGATCTACGAAGACATGTCAAAGCCGATTGCCAGCACTGACACCTTCTACCAGATGAAGCTGTATTACACCGGTCCCGCGCGTCGTGCGGGAGAGGCGATCATGCTCAAGGATTCTGCCAACCCGTTGGCGCAGCCACGCAAGGCCTGGCAGTACCTGCCTGGCCAGCGTCGGGTGAAGCTGGCGCCGGACCTGGCCTATGACACGCCTAACCCGGGTACGGGCGGTACCAATACTTACGACGATACATTCGTCTTCAATGGCGCGTTGGACCGCTACGACTGGAAGCTGGTGGGCAAGCAGGAAATGATTGTGCCCTACAACACCTACAAGCTGACCTACGCCGTGGACGCCAAGCAGCTGACGACCCCCAACCACATCGCTTCCGACTATGTGCGCTGGGAGAAACACCGTGTCTGGGTGGTGGAGGGCACTCTCAAGGATGGTGCGCGGCACATCTACCACAAGCGTCGTTTCTACCTGGATGAAGACAGCTGGATCGCTTTGGCCTCTGACCAGTATGACGCGAGCGGCAAGCTCTACCGTGGCGCCTTCACCTTCCTCAGTCAGAGTTACGACAAACAGGTCCCCGATACCTCGCCTTTCATGATTTACGACCTGGTGGGCGGCAACTACAACATCAATGGCATCGTGGGCCCATACGGTGGCATCAAGTACATCGAGCCACTGTCGAAGGCGCAGTGGGCGCCGGATGCCCTGGCAGGGGCCGGTATCCGCTAAGCGGCAGGCGACAAAGTCCGGGGCGATCGGTTGTGGTCCCCCGGCAGTGTGACTGGAAGATGGACGGCCTGAGCGTCGTTCATCTTGGGTTACCGACTCCGACGCCGGGCTGTACCTCGTGTGCTGTCCGGCGCCGTTTTCCTAGAAGGTGCGTGCGGTATGGGTTCCTTGAAAAAGTTCGTGCTGGTGTTGCTGTTTTCGATGCTGGCGCTGTTGCAGGGTGTCGCTCAGGCAGCCAGTTATGTGGATGTTCTGGATCTGCCGGCCAAGCCGAGTCCTTTGGCCGTGCGCAGCCCCTTGATCGGCATCGCTCGTGCAGGTGAACGCCTGGTTACCGTTGGCCAGCGTGGCCATATTCTTTATTCCGATGACGCTGGCCAGCACTGGCTGCAGGCCAGTGTCCCGCTCAGCAGTGATCTGACGGCGGTGTTTTTTCCGTCTGCCAAGCAGGGTTGGGCGGTCGGTAACGATGGTGTCGTACTGCACAGCGAAGATGCCGGCACCACCTGGCGCAAGCAACTCGACGGTCGCCAGATCGGTGACTTGCTGGTCAAGCATTATTCGACGCTGGCCAGTACCGAGCCGGCCAACGAGCAATGGCCACTGCTGGTCGCTGAAGGTCAGCGTCTGGTCGAGCAGGGCGCCGACAAACCGTTCCTCGATGTGTGGTTCGCCAACGACAAGCTGGGCTATGTCGTCGGTGTGTTCAACCTGATCCTGCGTACCGAGGATGGTGGTCAGAGCTGGACCCCGTTTCAGGACCGAACCGACAACCCGCAAAGCTTTCACCTCAACGCTATCGCCTCGACTGGCGATGGGTTGTACATCGCCGGCGAGCAGGGGCTGTTGCTCAAGTGGAACGCCGCGCAGCAGCGTTTCAATGCCTTGCAGACGCCCTATCAGGGCAGCTATTTCGGCGTCATCGGCAAGCCCGGTGAAGTGCTTGCCTACGGCCTGGGCGGCACTGTGTTGCGCAGCACCGATGGTGGCGAGCACTGGAGCTCACTGGCGACTGGCCTGCGGGTCAGCATCACGGCCGGCATCATCAATGCCCAGGGTCAGTACGAGCTGTTCACCCAGGCCGGACACGCACTGGTCAGTCAGGCGGGCGGTACACGGCTGCAGTTGATGGCAGAGCAGGATCCGACCCCTGTGGCCGGTGTGAGCCAGGCCGCCGATGGTTCGCTGGTGGTGGTGGGTAGCCATGGCGTACAGAGATTGTCCATCAAATAAGACCTCGAAAAATTAGAGCGAGTACCCAGACATGGGCAATATCAAGCAAGACACCATGCCGGTGATCCGCGACCTGCTGGACTTCGACCGCCATTCCGGCAACCTGTTGGAGCGGCTGGTGTTCAACTACCGCCCACTGTTTATGTTGCTGATGGCACTGGTCACCGTGCTGCTGGGTTATATGGCGGTGACGCGTCTGGAGCTGCGGCCCAGTTTCGAAAAAATGATTCCCCAGAGCCAGCCGTACATCCAGAACTACCTGGAAAATCGCCAGTCGTTGCGCGGTCTGGGCAACTCGGTGCGGGTGGTGGTCGAAAACACTAAGGGCGATATTTTCGACCCCGACTACCTTGAGGTACTCAAGCAGGTCAATGACCAGCTGTTCCTCACTGAAGGCGTCGACCGCGCCTGGATGAAGTCGCTGTGGAGTCCCGGGGTGCGCTGGACTGAAGTCACCGTGGAAGGCTTCCAGGGCGGTCCGGTGATGCCCGGTACCTACCAGGGGGCGCCCGCGGACATCGAGCAACTGCGCCAGAACATCAGCCGTGCGGGCATTGTCGGCAGCCTGGTGGCCAGCGATTTCAAATCCAGCATGCTGATCGTGCCACTGCTGGACAAGACCTCGGCCACCGGCCAGGGCATCAACTACCACCAGTTCTCGCGGGTGCTCGAAGAGCAGCTGC
>NZ_JBVASJ010000036.1:0-57486 GCF_057813935.1 Pseudomonas sp. F220 | reverse complement strand
CAATGCTCAGCCAAGCCTATACGTCTGGAATGCAAAAGGTGAAGACATCTTGCGCAAGATCCAGCGTGCGCGAGAGGCGATGGCATCACAGTCCAAAGAGAACGTTTTTTCTGAGACAGCACACTAGACCGGGCCTCTCTCCTTTTCGCTGTATGCCCCCTTTGGGCGTGTCTTGTGCAACGGCGTTTCACTTCCCTTCCAAACACTTCACAAAATGAAAAACGCACCACCCCGCCAAGGCCCGCAACCAGCTTGGGCGGGAACCCTGTTTTCATCACAAAAAAAGTTCATTAAGGAGACCACGATTAATTTGGCACCTGCTTAATCATTCAATCCAGAATTCGTGATCTGTCTCCGAATTACCCACAGACGGTTATCGTGAACTCTAACAGATCGCCCTCGACTCGAAGTGTAGCGAGCACTTGGCGGATAACGGCGTTTGTTTCCATCACCGGCACTACCACTCCTTGCCCCTCTATCTGGGGCAAGGAAAAAATACACAACGGGACCTTATTTAACTGACTCAACGCTCAAACTGAGTGTCAGCGTGAACGCTATTTTTTTCTTGGATCGTCTGCAGGGTTGACGTAGTCAATCCCGTTTGGGCCGGGGCCCTCCACCTGAAGGATTACCTCTGCGCCTTTGCTTGCCCCAAAGTGCCTCACGTGACCCTCGCCATAAATGCTTCCGGCCGGAAATTCATGCAATTTTGTCGCATCGAATTTATCCCCATCGCCGTGATACCACGTACCGGAGATCACGGTGACTGTGCGCTCGTCGGGATGAGTATGGGCGGGTAAAATATAGTTCGGTGGGAGTTTTACTCGCACGATATATGGCCCAACTTTTGGGTCACCCTGGAGGACGGCGGTTTTTGCCCCCTTTGGCAAAGCAGGGTTATCGGCCCACTGGATGTCGTTTGGGGTAAACATAATGTAAGCGCTAGTCTCAGCCCAACCCGCTGATGACCCAAGGCAAGCAATCGTAAAGACAACAGATAACGCCGCGAGTTTGTTGTTCATCGTATTCTCCTCAGCGCGGTTTGAACGAGGCCAGGGATATTGAGCACGCAGGCATTGGCCTCCTAAGACTGCCTGCCTAACCGATAATAATAGTCCGAGAAAATGGAGGCAGACCACCATTTCCAGTCGCAGCCTATCCCCTACCCAGTCAATCGTTCTCCAATCCTGATAAACTCCCTTCTTTGCCTAACCTGCGAATTCTCCCTAGCCAAGCCCAGCCCACTCTTCACTTCTGTGCCCAGCTAAAACCGCAATCCAACAGACGCCCCAATGCCCCTAGATCTCGCCCCAACCACACCCCAATCCCTCTCCCGCCGCTTTTCCGTGGCGCCGATGATGGATTGGACTGATCGCCATTGCCGGTTCTTCCTGCGCCTGCTCTCCAGGCACGCCCTCCTCTACACAGAGATGGTCACCACTGGCGCGCTGCTCAACGGCGATCACGACCGTTTCCTGCGTCACAACGAGGCTGAACACCCGCTCGCCCTGCAATTAGGCGGTAGTGTCCCGGCGGATTTAGCGGCGTGCGCCCGTATGGCTCAGGAACACGGTTACGACGAGGTCAATCTCAACGTCGGCTGTCCGAGTGATCGGGTGCAGAACAATATGATTGGCGCGTGTTTGATGGCGCACCCGGCTCTGGTGGCGGATTGTGTGAAGGCGATGCGTGATGCGGTGTCGATTCCGGTGACGGTGAAGCATCGGATCGGGATTAATGGTCGCGACAGTTATGCCGAGTTGTGTGATTTCGTCGGTCAGGTGCGGGATGCCGGTTGCACGAGTTTTACTGTGCATGCGCGGATTGCGATTCTGGAGGGGTTGTCGCCGAAGGAGAACCGCGATATTCCGCCTTTGCGCTATGACGTGGCGGCGCAGTTGAAGGCGGATTTTCCGGAGCTGGAGATTATTCTCAACGGCGGGATCAAGACGCTGGCGGAGTGTCACGAGCATTTGCAGCGGTTCGACGGGGTGATGCTGGGGCGCGAGGCGTATCACAATCCTTATGTGATGGCTGAGGTGGATCAGCAGTTGTTCGGCAGTACGGCGCCGGTGATTACGCGGGCTGAGGCCTTGGCGCGGTTGCGGCCTTATATAGCCGAGCATCTGGCGACTGGCGGGTCGATGCACCATATCACTCGGCACGTGCTGGGGCTGGGCACTGGCTTTCCGGGGGCACGGCGGTTTCGGCAGTTGCTCTCGGTGGATATCCATAAGGCCAAGGAGCCTTTGGCGTTGCTGGATCAGGCGGCGCAGTTGCTCGAAGGTCGATAGATCCCAGCCGTGTTGAACCTGCTGGCTGATTTGGCATCGAATTTATCTGGATGACGCCCCGCTATTCAAACACCTGTTTTCAGGTTGTTGCGGCTTGGGGCCGTCGTTAAGCATAAGCACCCTTGAGTGGCTGTCAGCGCTCGGGTAATGTCATTAGACCCATAGGACAGAGCACGCCCATGACTTCCAAGCTGGATCAACTCAAGCAATTCACCACCGTTGTTGCCGATACTGGCGATTTTGAAGCTATCGCTCGCGTCAAACCGGTGGATGCCACCACTAACCCTTCACTGCTGCTCAAAGCTGCGGCCATTCCAGGTTATGCCGAGTTGCTGAACGCCTGTGTCAGCGACTGTAAAGGCGATGTCGGTTTGGCCAGTGATCGCTTTGGCGTGGCGGTTGGGCAAGAAATTCTGAAAGTGATTCCAGGGCGTATTTCCACTGAAGTGGATGCGCGTCTGTCGTTCGACACTGACGCCGTATTGAAGCGCGCGCACCGTCTGATCGAGCTGTATGACAAGGCGGGCATTGGCCGTGAACGCGTTCTGATCAAGGTTGCTTCTACTTGGGAAGGCATCCGCGCCGCCGAGCAACTGGAGCGCGAAGGCATCCAGACCAACCTGACCCTACTGTTCTCCTTCGCCCAAGCGGTTGCCTGTGCCGATGCCGGGGTGTTCTTGATCTCGCCGTTCGTAGGCCGGATTTACGACTGGTACAAAAAAGCCAACGGTAACGACTACACCGGCGCCGATGATCCGGGCGTGCAGTCGGTCACCCGCATCTACAACTACTACAAGGCCAATGACTACAAGACCGTGGTGATGGGCGCCAGCTTCCGCAACCTGAGCCAGATCGAGCAATTGGCCGGTTGTGATCGCCTGACCATCAGCCCTGACCTGTTGGAAAAACTGGCTGCAGACACTGGCAAACTCGAGCGCAAACTGGCGCCAGGCCATGCCGGCGAAGCCCGTCAGAGCCTGACCGAGAGCCAGTTCCGCTGGGCCTCGAACGAGGACGCGATGGCCACCGAGAAACTCGCGGAAGGTATTCGTCAGTTTGCCCGTGACCAGGAAAAACTCGAAGCGCTGCTGACTGCCAAGCTCTGATCGCCAAGCTCTAATCAGAATCGGGCACATGCAAAAAGGGCGGACCCTCGCGGGTTCGCCCTTTTTTATGCGCTAAAGCGTGATGCTATCAGTGACGCTCCAGGGCGTTCACCAAGTCGTGGAAAGCTTCGCGATTGGAGTCGTTCAGGCCCATGAGAATCTTGTGCGCTTCAAGCACTTTGATCCGCACCACTTCTTCCGACTGATCCTGGGATGGCAGGTCGGTCAGGCATTCCGGGCACGGGATCGGACGATCAACGATGTTGAACACCTGATCGAAGCCCATCGACTGCAAAAGCCGGGTGATGTCTTCGTGGGTGGTGACGACAGTCGGCAAGAGGCCGACCTTTTGCCGCGAGAGGATCGACAGTTTGGCCAGCAGGCCAAGTGTCGTGCTGTCGATGCTGCGGGTTTCGGTCAGATCGATCACGATCGCTGAAAAATTCAGCGCAGTGAAGATCCTCTCAATAGTCGCATCCAACGCCGAACAAAGGGTCAGGCGAACTTCACCGACGAACTTCAGGACGAAGGTGCCGTCCTGCTCGGCGAACTGGATTCTACCGGTACTCATTAAAGATTCCTGCTCAACACCAACAGGGCGATATCATCCGGCATCTCCCCTAGCGTGGCCAATCCAAAAACCTGCCGCAGACCATCCAGGCTGCCGCCCGCCGTTCTCACCCGTTCAGGTAAGGCGGCCTCTTTCTCTTTGAGTGTCTGTTCGGGCAAAAGGTCCAGAATGCCATCGGACATCAGCGTCAGGCTGAATACCGGCGGCAACTCCATTACGCGATCTTCGTAGGTGGCTTCATTGAACAAGCCCACCGGCAGACCACGCCCTTCCAGATAGCAAACACTGTTTGGGGTGTACAACACAGGCAATGGCAGGTGACCGCCAATGCTATAGGTCAACAAACCCGTCTCCTCGTCGATGACTCCACCGACCATCGTGACATGTTTGCCCAGCTTACAGCTGATCAGGCCACGGTTGATATGGCCAAGGACTTCCGAAGGCTTAAACTCCGGCAAAGTGCCATTGCGCTTGGACTCGAACAACAACCGCGTGGTCATGAATTTCAACAGCACCGTGACGAATGCCGAAGACGCGCCATGACCGGAAACGTCTGCCAGATAAAACGCTACCCGACGCTCGTCGACCCGAAAGTAGTCAACGAAATCACCGGAAAGGTACAAAGACGGAATGATTTGGTGCGCGAACTTAAACTCATCGATCGTCCAGGGACTGACCGGCAGCATGTTCATCTGCACCTGACGCCCAGCGTTCTGGTCTTCCTGGAGCAGGTTCAGGCTGGCTTCGAGCTCGCGGTTAGCGGTTTCCAGCTTCTCGCGGTAGCGCTGGTTTTCCAGCAGCAGACGCGCACGATCCAGGGCCCGGCGCACAGAGTGCTCGAGCACAGCCAGATCTTCCAGGGGTTTGATAAGGTAGTCCGCCGCACCGAGGCGCAAGGCCTCGACAGCGTCGTTCATGACGCCCGCGCCAGAGACAACGATCACTGGCGTTTGCGGAGCAAGGTCAGTCACCTGACGAATCAACTCGAGTCCGCCCATCTGCGGCATGCGCAGATCGCAGATCACCAAGTCGGGCTTTGCTTGCTCGAATACCTTAAGACCTTGCTGGCCATTGCTGGCCTGAAGGACGCTGAATCCACTGTCTTCCAAATAGGCCGCGAGGCTCGCGCGCACTACTTCGTCGTCATCGATTATCAGCAGCGTGGCACTGGTTTTTTGCATGTGGGCAAACGGCGCCAGAATTAGGTTGGCGTAGGTGAGCTGGGTGTTGACCGGGCTCACTCTACTGGATTCGCTTTCTAGCCTCTCTGAGTCGCAGCCTTTGGAGCTATTGCCCTACTCGCGCGTTAATCAGAGGTGCCCTTCTAAGGCGCAGACGGTACTCCCATCCGCGGGGCGTTTCAAGCTCATGCCGATGGTCGCTTGACGTCTTTTCTCCGCAAATCACCGGGAGTTATAAGAACAAGCAAAACCGGAACGGAATTGAAGGATAGAGCCCATGAATCAAAATGATCGTGACTATAGTGAAAAACGCGATTACATCCGCATGCGGGTGAATGCAGAGGTCACCCTGATCCACGCCGGCCAAGTGATTCCAGCCGTCTGCGTGGACCTTTCCAGCAGTGGCATGCAAGTCCAGGCTCAGCGTTCATTCAACGTGGGCGACAGGCTGAGCATACGGATTGACTCTGAACATACCGCCCTCAAAGGTCTGGAAGCCGACACCGAGGTAGTCTGGATTAAAGAACAGGACGGCGGCAGTCAGAAACTTGGGCTTACAATCCTGAACATGAATTAATCCGGGACAGAAACGCAGAAGGCGGCCAATTGGCCGCCTTCCTGGTTTGCAGAGTCAGGCTTAAAAGTCGTCTTCAACCTTGCCATCCTTGACTTTGAACTCGCGGTTCTGCAGATAGGCGTTGCGGATGAACACGTATTTGTCGCCACTGATCAGCTTCTCGGCCGACAGCAGGCTGGCGCGGGTATCGATCACATGCAGGCCGTATGCCATATTGCGCGCCGGAATGTCATTCATATAACGGTAGGGTTCGGTGTAGCTGTCCACGTACTTGGAGGGTGCATCACGCAGAGTACTCGGACCAAAGAACGGCAGCATCACGTATGGACCGCTGCCCACGCCCCAGTGGCCGAGGGTCTGACCGAAGTCTTCATCGTTGCGCTGCAGGCCCATTTTGGTGCCCAGATCGAAGAACCCGGCCACGCCGAGCGTGGTGTTCATCAACAAGCGCGCGGTGTCGACGCCAGCGGCGCGAGGCTTGGCCTGCAAGACGTCGTTGGCCAGGTTGCCAACGTCACCGATGTTGCGGAACATGTTGTGGATGCCGTCTTCGAGGAACTGCGGGGTGATTGCCTGATAGCCCTGCGCCAAGGGTTTCAAGGCATAGGTATCAAGCAGATCGTTGAACCGGAAAATCGGCCGATTGATGCTTTCCCAAGGGTCTTCTTCCCCGGCCTGAGCCACAAACGGAACCAACATGATGCTGGTACACACACACAATTGAACTAAACGACTGCTCCAGCGCATAGCAGAAACTCCTTGGTTTGTTCTGTCGCGGGCGCTATGCCCTGGCGGTAAGCGAGCTAGTATAAAGCGGAACCGCTCGATTAGGCAGCATCCCCCCAGAGGAGTCTTACAACAGACTCGGCTTTGTACTATTCCATTTACACAGTCGTCACTCAATTGTCATCGGCAACGATTAGCCTGCGATGCTATTTCAGGGACGTTGATATGCCGCACGCTGAAGCCTTACCCGTAGCTGCTCCTGCCCTGACCGCCGTGCTTTTCGGCCTCAGTGGCTGCCTGGTCGATTTCGGCGCCCGGACGCGCCAACACGGTGCCAATCAGCCCCCCCACGAACCCGCCAACGCCACTCCTGGCGCGCTGGATATTCTGCACAGCTTGCAACGCCAGGGTGTCCCCTGCGCTTGGCTGGATGAGCTGCCGCATGGGGTCAGCCATGCCCTCGCGGTATCGTTGCCGGATTGGATCAAACCCACCCACAATGCCGGAGCCGCTAGCCAATGGCCGGCCCCAAACGCCTGCTGGCAGGCACTGATGGCGCTGAATGTCAGTCGCCTGGATGGCTGCGTACTGGTCAGCGGTGAACCGCGCTTGCTGCAGTCCGGCCTCAACGCCGGGCTTTGGACTATCGGCTTGGCATCATGCGGCTCACTGTGCGGACTTGCGCCCAGCGAATGGCAGGCTTTGAGCCAGCAAGAGCGCGAGCACAAACGCGGCAAGGCAACGCTGCAACTGTTTGGCCTCGGTGTGCATTCGGTGATCGATCATTTGGGCGAACTCACGACCTGCCTCGCGGACATCGGCCTGCGGCGACTTAAGGGTGAAAAACCCTGATCGACCGATCTTGATCGAGATCATGCACGCGGCGATGGAGTGGATTACTCTAAGGTCTGGGTATGGACCTTTAGGCAACTGCCGCGGTCCATGCCTGTGCCTATCAATAGAGGGAGAACGCCATGCCTGCCCGCGAACTGCAAGAACAACTCAATACCCTGCGCGAGCAATTGGAGCAAAACCCACCGCTTTCGGAAGCAGAACGCGCCGATCTGCAATTGCTGATGCAACAGATCGAGCTTGAGCTCGAACTTGAGAAAAAAACTCAGGGCACCAACCTGGCCGATGGCGTAAACCTCGCCGTAGAACGCTTCGAAGTTGATCATCCCGCGATCGCCGGCACCTTGCGCAATATCGTGCTCGCGCTAGGCAACATGGGAATCTAGGCCCCCCAACATACAAAAGCCCCGCTCTTTAAAGCGGGGCTTTTTCATTTTTGCGGCAATGAACGCAGTCTAGCGAACACCGGCGAGTGGTTCCGTACACCCGCAAATTATCAGGTGTACGCAATACTCGTAGGAGCTGCCGAAGGTTCGGGCCGCGTACGGACGATCTTTTAGGGGCGCCGCATTTTTCAGGTCTTACTGGCGAACCAATCGGTGGTTGGGCAATACCACCGCCTCAGTGCTGCGGTACGGATTGATATCCAGACCGCCACGGCGCACATAACGGGCATAGACCGTGAGTTTCTCCGGCTTCAGCAGCCGTTGCAGGTCGAGAAAGATCCGTTCCACGCATTGTTCGTGAAAGTCCGCGTGCTGACGGAAGCTCACCAGATAGGCCAACAGGCTCGCGTGATCCAGCGCTGCACCGCGATACTCCACCGCAACGCTGCCCCAGTCTGGCTGACCGGTCACCGGGCAATTGGATTTGAGCAGATGGCTGTGCACGCTCTCCTCGATCACCTGCGAGTCGTCGCAACGCAGCAGTTCTGGGCGCGGCTGTTCGTAGTCGCTGACGCTGATATCCAGCTCGTCAATGCACACACCCGGTAATGCCACGACACCTTCGGCCTGAACTTCATTCAAGCTACGAATACGCACGCCCACCGGTTTGCCCGCAGCGGCCGAGAGATCAGCCTGCAAGGTCGCCTCGAGGCTTTGCATGTCAGCAAATGGCGTCTGATTCAGCGAGTTGAGGTACAACTTGAAGGACTTCGACTCGATGATGTTCGGTGAGTCTGCCGGAATGCTGAACTCGCCAATGGCCACTACGGGCTTGCCAGACGGCAGCAACCAGGACAGCTCGAAGCAATTCCAGAAGTCCACACCCTTATACGGCAGGGTGTCGGCGCTCAAGCCCAGCTCGGCCCATTTCGCCGCGCGCGGGATTGGAAACAGCAAAGACGGGGTGTAGGTAGAGATGTATTCACTGGACTTGCCCAGCGGCGAGTGTTCGGCTGCGGGATGCATGGCGGAAACCTGACTAAATTAACCCGACAAGTCTATCAGCCTTTGCTCCCGCCTTTGAGTGCGAAGCGCTTATTGGGTGACCGTAATCTTGCCGACCATCCCTGCCTGATAATGACCGGGTATGTTGCAGGCAAACTCAAGATTGCTCGCCTTGCTGAAGGTCCAGGTCAATTCGGCGGTTTTGCCCGGTTCTACCAATACACTGTTCGGGTCGTCATGCTTCATGCCCGATCCATGATCCATGCCGGCCATCGAACCGTGGCCCATCGCCGCGTGATCCATGGAGCCCGACGGCATTGACGTACTGTTCATCCCGGTCGGAGTCAGCATGCCGTTCTGCTGCATCTGAAGCATTTCCTGCTGGTGCTTGGCATGCATCGCTGCGTCGCCCAGGTTGAACTCGTGCAACAGTTGTCCTTTGTTGATCAGCACAAAGCGCACCGTCTCACCAGCCTTGATCTTCAGCGACGTGGGACTGAAAGACATATCGCCCATCACCACTTCGACAGTCCGCGTGGCTTTCGCCGCTGGCGCAGGTGCGCCGAAGGCATAGGTCTGTGCAGGCGCGGCCCAGACGGGGAAGCTCAGCACCAGCAGACAACCCGCCAGCACCAGTCGATTTCGCAAAAACCGATTTCCCAAAAACATAGTCACGCTCCAATAAGATGAGGTTCAGCCTGTGGGAAACTCTAACGCTGCACCGCTGCCAGCCAGCTGACTGCTAGATTACAACTTTGTCAGGTTGCGCCGCATCGCGGCCACCCACGGTATAAAGCTCCCGTCCGTTTGCCATGAGTCGCCCATGAAACTGCTAATTGTCGAAGACCAACCGAAAACCGGGCAGTATCTGCGCCAAGGGCTGAGTGAAGCCGGCTTTAACGCCGAATTAGTGGCTGACGGCACTACCGGCCAGCACCTCGCGCTGACCGGCGATTACGCGCTGTTGATCCTGGATGTGATGCTGCCCGGTCGCGACGGCTGGCAAATTCTGCAAGCGGTGCGCAGTGCCGGCCTGGACATGCCGGTGCTGTTTCTGACCGCCCGTGACGCCGTAGAAGACCGCGTGCATGGCCTTGAACTCGGCGCCGACGACTACCTGGTCAAACCCTTCGCCTTCTCCGAACTCCTCGCCCGCGTACGGAGTCTGTTACGCCGAGGTAGCGCCACGCCTCAAGAAACCAGCCTGCAACTGGCCGACTTACGCCTGGACTTGATCCGTCGTCGGGTCGAACGTAGCGGGCAGCGCATTGACCTCACCGCCAAGGAGTTCGCCCTGCTGGAGATGCTGTTGCGCCGCCAGGGCGAAGTACTGCCCAAATCGCTGATCGCCTCACAGGTGTGGGACATGAATTTCGACAGCGACACCAATGTCATTGAAGTGGCGATTCGCCGCTTGCGCCTGAAGATCGACGATGACTATCCGAACAAGTTGATTCATACCGTGCGCGGCATGGGTTACGTCCTTGAAGAGCGCCCGGCCTGATGCGCCGTCTTTCCCTGAGCAGCCGCCTGGCGTTACTGTTCGCCGCCTGCACCGCAGTGGTGTCGTTGCTGGCTGGCGTGCTCTTCAGTCGCGCCAGTGAAGGGCATTTCATCGAACTCGATCAGCAACAGCTCGACGGCAAACTGATTGCCCTGCGCAGTGCCTTGCAAGGTGCCGATGACGCGATCCGCTTTGCTGATCGCAAAGCCTCGTTGCAAGATGAACTCAGCCATCAACCGGACCTGGCGCTGCGAATCAGCGCAGCAGATGGCAGCGTCTGGTTCGACAGTTCACCTACCCTGCCCGCTGACCTGCCGACCGAGCCCGGCTTGCACAGTCTGCAAAGCGACGGTACCGCTTACCGGGTCTATGGCGCTGCGCTGGAGCCGGGCAAGCAGAACTCCCCACAGTTGACGTTGATGCTCGACATCACGCACCACCAACACTTCCTGCAACGCATGCAGCACTTGATCTGGCTGACGGTTGGCCTGTCGGCGCTCGCCACCGCGTTATTGGGTGCCTGGGCCGCTCGCAGCGGTTTGCGCCCGCTGCGGCGCATGAGTGAAGTCGCCGCCAGTGTTTCCGCCAGTTCGCTGACCAAGCGCCTGCCCCACGATCAGATGCCGGCCGAACTCGCCGAACTTGCCCATACTTTTAACGCCATGCTCGGGCGCCTGGACGATTCATTCCAGCGGCTTTCAGCGTTTTCTGCCGACATCGCCCATGAGCTGCGCACACCGCTGTCGAATTTACTGACCCACACTCAGGTCACCCTCACCCGCCCACGGGCGCTGGAGGACTATCGCGAGGCGTTGCACAGCAACCTGGAAGAACTGCAATGGATGGCGCAGCTGGTCAACGACATGCTGTATCTGGCCAAAGCCGATCATGGCTTGCTCATCCCGAAACGTGAGCCTTTGGAGCTAGGAGATGAGGCGGACCTGTTGCTGGAGTTTTTCGCGCCACTGGCGGAAGAAACGCAGGTCAGCATGACTCGTGAAGGCCATGGGAGTTTTTCCGGGGACCGCAGCATGCTGCGTCGCGCCCTCTCCAATTTGCTGGACAATGCGTTGCGTTTTACCCCGGCAGAGGGTGAAGTGAGGGTGCAGATTGTCGATACCGCAAAAGGCCTGAGCCTGAGTATCGAGAACAGCGGAAGCGGAATTGACCAGGCATTATTGCCACGTTTGTTCGATCGATTTTACCGGGCGGACCCGGCGCGCCGCGATGGCAGCAGTGAACATGCAGGATTGGGATTGGCGATCACCCATTCGATCATCCGCGCTCATAGCGGGCAGATTCGTTGCGAATCAGATAAGGGATGGACGCGGTTTGTGATTGAGTTACCAAAGGCAGATTGATACCGGCAGGACCGGCCTTATCGCGAGCAAGCTCGCTCCTACAGTGGTTCTGTGTCGTTCACATCATGGTGGCTCGACGCAGGTCTAATGTAGGAGCGAGCTTGCTCGCGATGACGGTTTAACTGCCTACGAATACCGCAACGCATCCGCCGGCTGGATCTTCGATGCGCGCCAGGCTGGATACACAGTCGCCAGAAAGCTCAGAACAAAACCTGCGCTGCAGATCAGTGCGACATCGAAGCCTTGCAGTTCGGACGGCAGGTTGCTGACGAAATACACATCGGAACTGAAAATGTGCTGGCCAGTGACCCGCTCCAGCCAACCCACCAACTCGCTCACATTCAGCGCCGCGATTACACCAAGAATGCCGCCGATCACGGTGCCGACGATCCCGATCACCGTGCCCTGAACCATGAAAATCGCCATGATCTGCCGAGGTGTCGCGCCGATGGTGCGCAGGATTGCAATGTCCGCGCCTTTGTCATTCACCACCATGATCAAGGTCGCAATGATGTTGAACGCAGCCACGGCGACGATCATCAACAACAGCAGACCGATCATGGTTTTTTCCATCTTCATCGCGCTGAACAGGCTGCCCTGGGTGTGGGTCCAGTCATCGGCCTTGAAGTTGGCGCCCAAGCCCGCAGCGATATCAGCCGACACCTGCGGTGCGGCATACAGATCTTTCACCGCCAAACGCACGCTTTGCACCTGATTCGGCTCCCAATGCTGTATTTGAGCGGCATCGGCGACATGAATCAATGCCATGGAACCATCCAGCTCGGCGCCGACCTTGAACACACCGACCACATTCAGACGCTGCATGCGCGGGGTAATGCCCCCCGGTGCGGAACTGATTTCCGGGACAATCAGAGTCAGTTTGTCGCCAACGTTCAAACGAAAGCGGCGTGCGGTGATTTCACCGAGCACCACCCCAAACTCACCCGGCTTGAGGGCATCCAGACGGCCCTGCACGATGTGCTGGGCGACGATAGAGACCTTGCCTTCCTGAGCCGGGTCGACGCCGCTGATCTGGATCGGCTGCATCAAACCCTTGTAGGACAGCATGCCTTCCATCTCGGTGAACGGCACCGCAGCCGTCACTTCAGGATTTTTCATGGCAGCAGCCGCTACCGGCTGCCAATCATCGATCGGGTTGACACCGACGATGGTCGCGTGGGGCACCATGCCGAGGATGCGCGAGCTCATTTCGCGCTGAAAACCGTTCATCACCGACAGCACTACGATCATCGCCAACACACCGAGGGCGAGGCCGATCATCGAGGTCATCGAGATAAACGAAACGAAGCGATTGCGGCGCTTGGCGCGGGTATAGCGCGTGCCGATAAAGATCGATAACGGTCTGAACATTCGCGGGGCACCGTAGAAAAAATAAAGGACCCGGCACCCGGCTAATCATCGCCGGGCACCGTGCTCTGCCGAATCAAATGGCGGACAGATTGCCTTCTTGCAAATGCAATACACGATCCATCTGCCGGGCCAGGTTCATGTCGTGGGTCACCACCAGGAACGCCGTACGCATCGAGGTGCTGAGCTCCAGCATCAAGTCCTGAATGCCTTGTGCAGTGTGCGAATCGAGGTTACCGGTCGGCTCGTCGAGCATCACCAGGCCTGGGTTGTTGACCAGCGCACGAGCGATGGCGACACGCTGGCGCTCGCCACCGGACAACTCCGCCGGTTTGTGCTCCAGGCGATGGCCCAACCCGACGCGCTCCAGCAAGGCCGTGGCACGCTGACGGGCCTCCGGGATCGCCGTGCGGCCGATCAACAGCGGCATGCAGACGTTTTCCAGCGCGGTGAATTCGGGCAGCAAATGGTGGAACTGATAAACGAAACCCAGCGAACGGTTGCGCAGCAGACCGCGGGCCTTTTCGTTGAGGGCCGAAAGCTCTTCACCGGCCAGCCAGACGCTACCTTCAGTCGGCGTATCGAGGCCACCCAGCAGGTTGAGCAAGGTACTTTTGCCCGAACCGGAAGTCCCGACAATCGCCACGCGCTCACCCGGATGCAACTCCAGTTGCAAGCCGGACAACACCACCACCGACTCCGGGCCTTCCTCGTAGGACTTGCCCAGGTTGCGGCAGCTCAAGATTGCTTTTTCACTCATGCCCAACTCACTCATAACGTAGCGCCTCCGCAGGCTGGGTGCGCGCGGCACGCCAGGCTGGATACAGGGTGGCGAGGAAACTCAGAACCAACGCGGCGGCGCAGACCATCAACACGTCTTCGGCCATCAGTTGCGACGGCAGGTAGTCGATGAAGTAAACGTCGGCGTTAAGGAATTTATGCCCGATCAGCCCTTCCAGACCGGAGATCGCGGCACTGACATTCAACGCGGCGAACATTCCGACCACGGCACCGATCAGCGTACCGACCACACCGATCACCGTGCCCTGGACCATGAAGATCGCCATGATCTGCCCCGGAGTGGAGCCGAGGGTGCGCAGAATCGCAATGTCGCCTTTCTTGTCATTCACCACCATCACCAGCGTGGAAATGATGTTGAAGGCAGCAACGGCGACGATCAGCAGCAACAGCAGGCCGATCATGGCTTTTTCCATGCGGATGGCCTGATACAGGTTGCCGTGGGTGCGGGTCCAGTCACGGGCGTAGTAATGGTTCTCGCCGAGCTGCTGGGCAATGTCCCACGCGGTGCGCGGCGCCTGGAACAGGTCGTCGAACTTCAAGCGCAGGCCCTGTACCTGATCCGGCTTCCAGCGATGCAGGCGCGCCAGATCGTCGAGGTTGGTAACGCCCAGGTAGCCGTCCAGCTCACCGGCGCCGACATGGAAGATGCCGACCACCGTGAAGCGTTTCATGCGCGGGAACATCCCGGCTGGCGTGACGGTCACTTCCGGGGCAACGAAGGTCAGCTTGTCGCCGATACCCGCGCCGAGCTTGGCTGCCGCCTTGTCACCGATGACGATGCCGAAGCTGCCAGGCGACAGGTCGTCCAGCTTGCCCTGCTGCATGAAGTTATCGATGATCGAGACTTGCCGCTCTTGGGCCGGGTCGATGCCATTGAGCAATACTTTCTGCACCTTGCCGTTGTTGGTCAGCAACCCCTGCATCTGGGTGAACGGCGCAACCGCCAGCACCTGCGGGTTCTGCTTGACCTTGGCGGCCAGGCTTTGCCAGTCGCTGATGGGCTCACCGGATTCGATGGTCGCGTGGGGCACCATGCCCAACACGCGGGTGCGCATCTCATGATCGAAGCCGTTCATCACCGATAACACGACGATCATCACGACTACGCCGAGGGCGAGTCCGATCATCGAGGTCAGGGAAATGAATGACACAAAATGATTGCGGCGTTTTGCACGGGTATAACGCGTGCCAATAAATACGAAGAGAGGTCTGAACATGTCGGGGCTTGTTCGGAGGAAAGAGGAACGTCCTTGTGGCGGGGGTCGATAACCAGCTTTACACTCAGACCACCGCCGCTACCATGGGTTCGCCATGTCGACATTAGATGAAGAAGATCGCCGCGAATACTACCGTATCGAGGACACGATCGCACTGGAAATTCGGCCCCTGTCTGCCTCCGAAGCCGCAGGCCAGGAAGTGTTGCAGGATGCGTCACCATTATTCAATTTGCTCAGCGAGCTGCACCTGAGCGAATTCGAGTCGCAACACCTGCTCAGGCAGATCAGCGAACGCGATCGAACCATGGCCAGCTACCTGAAGGTGCTGAACAAGCGTGTCGACCTGCTCGGCCAAGTCGTGGCGCAAACCGTGGTCGGCCATTTCGAGGAGCCACGGCGTGTGGTGCTGTCGGAAGGCGGCATCGAGTTCGAGCACCACCTCGCCTACCCGGCCGGCAGCCATCTGGCAATCAAACTCTTGCTGATGCCGCAAGCCTTGGGCCTGCTGTTGCGGGCCAAGGTCACTCACTGTGAGCCGGAAAGCTTTGGCACTTTCGAAATCGGCACCGAATTCGAATCCCTGACCGATGCACAACGCCAATTGCTGGCCCGCTATATCTTGCAGAAACAGGCGCAAGAACGACGCCTGGCACGCGAACAGAATGAATCGTCAGGCAATTAATTAAGGAAGAACCGTGACCCTTATCTACGGCCACCGCGGCGCCAAAGGCGAAGCACCGGAAAACACCCTGACCAGCTTTCAGCAATGCCTCAAGCACGGGGTTCGTCGCTGCGAGCTGGACCTGCATTTGTCCATGGACGGCGAGTTGATGGTGATTCACGACCCGACACTCAAGCGCACCACCGACCGACGCGGCAAAGTGGTCGAGCATTCGGCCGCCAACCTGGTGACCTACGACGCGCGCAAGGGCGGCCCGGGGTGGATCAAACCGTGCCCGATCCCGCGCCTGGAAGAGCTGTTCGAGAAATGCGACTTCGAGCATTGGCAGCTGGAAGTCAAAAGCGCTTCGCGAACCCGTGCAGTAACCACCGTGCTAGCCATTCGCGAGATGGCTCAGCGTTTCGGACTACTGGACAAGGTCACCATCACTTCGAGCTCGAGGGAAGTACTGAAAGCCGCGCTGGAACTGACACCCGACGTGTCACGTGGGCTGGTAGCCGAATATGCCTGGCTCGACCCACTGAAGGTCGCACAGAGTTATGGCTGTGAGATTCTGGCGTTGAACTGGACGCTGTGCACGCCCGAGCGTCTGGAGAAAGCCCAGCGCCAAGGTCTGCATGTGTCGGTATGGACAGTCAACGAACCCGCGCTGATGCGCAGGCTCGCCGACTTCGGCGTAGATAGCCTGATTACAGACTTTCCCGGTTTGGCCAGCGCCACTCTCGAGAATTGCTGAAATCGGTCTCCCCGGCCGGCTCAGGCCACCGGCCGGAGCCGCTTAAAAAAGCCGGTTGAGGCCGTCGTAAGCCGCGACCCGATAGGCTTCGGCCATGGTCGGGTAGTTGAACGTGGTGTTGACGAAGTACTTGAGACTGTTGGCCTCACCCTTCTGGTTCATGATCGCCTGTCCGATGTGGACGATCTCGGAAGCTTGATAGCCGAAACAGTGAACCCCGAGGATCTCCAGGGTTTCGCGGTGGAACAGGATCTTGAGCATGCCCTGGGGCTCACCGGCGATCTGCGCACGTGCCATGCTCTTGAAGAACGCCTTGCCGACTTCATAAGGCACTTTGGCCTGGGTCAACTCTTGCTCGTTCTTGCCAATCGAGCTGATCTCCGGAATGGTGTAGATACCGGTCGGCACGTCGTTGACGAAGCGCCAGCTGCCATTATCGACAATGCTGCCGGCTGCCGAACGCCCCTGGTCATGGGCGGCACTGGCCAGGCTCGGCCAGCCGATCACGTCGCCAGCAGCGTAGATGTTCGACACACCGGTGCGATAACTCTCGTTGACTTCGATCTGGCCACGGTTGTTGACCTTGACCCCGATGTTTTCCAGACCCAGCTGATCGGTGTTGCCGGTACGACCGTTGCACCAGAGCAAGGCATCGGCCTTGATCTTCTTGCCGGATTTGAGGTGCAGGATCACACCATTGTCCACGCCTTCGACCCGATCGTAATCTTCGTTGTGGCGAACAGTGATGTTGTTGTTACTGAAGTGGTAGCTCAGCGCCTGGGAAATCTCGGAGTCCAGGAAGCTCAGCAACTGGCCGCGGTTATCCACCAGCTCTACCAGCACACCCAGACCACTGAAAATCGATGCGTATTCGCAACCGATGACGCCAGCGCCGTAAACGATGAGTTTACGCGGTGTGTGGCCCAGACTCAGGATGGTGTCGCTATCGTAGATACGCGGGTGGTGGAAATCGATGTCGGCCGGGCGATAGGGACGCGACCCGGTGGCAATGATGATCTGCTTGGCCACCAGTTTCTCGACCACACCATTGGCGCATACCACTTCGACAGTCTGCTCATCGGCGAAGCTGCCGGTGCCGAAGAACAGGTCAACCCGATTGCGCGCGTAGTAGCCGGTGCGCGAAGCAACCTGCTTGGAGATCACTTTTTCCGCACTCTTGAGTACGTCAGGGAAAGAGAACCAGCGTGGCTCACCAATGGCCCGGAACATCGGGTTGGTGTTGAACTGCATGATCTGCCGTACCGAGTGACGCAAGGCCTTGGACGGGATAGTCCCCAGGTGGGTGCAGTTGCCGCCTACCTGACGACGGCTATCGACCATCGCCACCTTGCGCCCTGCTTTGGCGGCGTTCATTGCCGCACCTTCTCCAGCAGGGCCGGAACCCAGCACCACCACGTCGTAGTTGTAGACAGCCATGCGTACTCCTCAGAACAGGCCGAGACACCACTCTGGCGTCTCCGGCTAAATCATGTCGCGGCCGGCGGCATGAAGGAACAATTTGGGTCAGTTACGAATCCGGATACAGTCTATAGAAGCGTCAACGCCGCGCACATTAACCCTTGGTCGCGTCGTAGGCTACTTTTGCCTGCACTACAGCGCCAGTCGCACGCGTAGATAACGCCGCAATTACCGGGTTTTCTCGGCACTCATACGATCAAAAGCCTGACGGGTTCGTGTGACGAAGCCTGTATCGGTACGGATCACAAAAAATGCGCCGATGTCGTGTTTTTCTGCGTACTCCCAGCCGCGCTCTGGACCAAGAGTCAGCAGCAGCGTCGATAAGCCATCGGCCATTAACGTCGAAGGATGAATCACCGTGACCGACGCCAGGGTATGGGTGATCGGTGCGCCGGTTCGGGCATCGAAGGTGTGGGAATAGCGCCGCCCACCCTGCTCGAAGTAATTACGGTAGTCGCCCGAGGTAGAAACACCAAAACCGTCCACCGCGATCACCCGTTCAGCCACTTGTTGATCGTCCCGAGGCTCTTCCAGAGCAATCCGCCAAGGCGAGCCGTCGAGTTTTTTACCGACAGCCTTGAGTTCGCCTGTCGCTTCAGCAAGGTAGCTGTCGATGCCCATTGCTGTCAGCTTCACCACGATCTGGTCCACGGTATAACCCGCGGCGATGCTGTTGAAGTCGACCTCGACCGCAGCGTCCTTGCACAACTGGTCACCTTCGATTCGCAAATGAGCATGGCCTACCCGCTGCCGGACCTGAGCCAGCGCCTCAGCACTGGGGACTTTCTCCTCACGGGCTTGCGGGCCGAAACCCCATAGGTTCAGCAACGGCTCCACTGTCAGATCATACGAACCGTCGCTGTCGATCGAGAGCTGTTCGCCGACACGGACCAACTGCAGTATCGAGGCAGGCATAGGCTGGCAACTGTTCGCCGGCAAATCGTTGAAGCGCTCGATGTTCGAGTCACTGCGGTAGGTCGACATCTGCCGATCCACCTCGGCCAGAATCAGCTCGACCTGCTTCTGCACCTCGACCGGCCCGGGGATACCCGGATGGCGGATGTATTTGATCGAGTAAGTGCTGCCCATGGTCGGGCCACCAAAGCTTTCCATGGAATCGCCGTTACCGCAGCCCGATAAGGCGCCGACAAGCACCACGAAAACGCCCAATCGCCGGTTCAACAATTCGCGTACCCCCCAAAGAACTCCCTGACAGAACGCCAAGGCCAGCCATTATGCGACAAATGCCCCGACTTACACCGCCCCCCTGTAGGAGCCGGGCTTGCCCGCGATCGCGTTTTACCTGACGCACCGCCATCGCGGGCAAGCCCGGCTCCTACAGGTTTTAATTCGCTCAGGTCCGGGATTTGAACTAGCTAATGGCTAAAACGTTTAAGCAGCATGCTAACTATTGGTTGCCTACCGTTCTTGTTACACATATCTTTACAAAACTGTTCGCGGCACCGGCATAGACCAGACCCGGCAGTGAGGATGTTTCAAGACCAGGGATTTCAAACAAGACAGCCAAAGTGAGTAAGATTAAATGTCCTCGACTACGGGCAAAGGCAAAGCGATATTTCGCGTTGTCAGCGGCAACTTCCTAGAAATGTTCGACTTCATGGTCTACGGCTTCTATGCCACGGCCATCGCCAAAACCTTTTTCCCTGCCGACAGCGCTTTCGCTTCCTTGATGTTGTCGCTGGCCACCTTCGGTGCCGGCTTCCTGATGCGCCCACTGGGTGCAATCTTTCTCGGCGCCTACATTGACCGTCATGGTCGTCGCAAAGGTTTGATCATCACCCTCGCGCTGATGGCTGCCGGCACTGTGCTGATTGCCTGTGTACCGGGTTACGCCACTCTTGGCGTCGCCGCTCCACTGATCGTGCTGTTCGGTCGGCTGCTGCAAGGTTTCTCGGCGGGAGTGGAGTTGGGCGGTGTGTCGGTGTATCTGGCGGAAATCGCCACCCCGGGTCGCAAGGGCTTTTTTGTCAGTTGGCAATCCGCTAGCCAACAGGCAGCCGTGGTCTTCGCCGGCCTGCTTGGCGTGGGCCTGAACCACTGGCTGAGCCCGGAACAAATGGGTGATTGGGGCTGGCGCGTGCCGTTCCTGATCGGCTGCATGATCGTGCCGGTCATCTTCGTGATTCGCCGTTCGCTGGAAGAAACTCCGGAATTCCAGGCCCGCAAACATCGCCCGACCCTGAAGGACATTGTTCGCTCGATCAGTCAGAACTTTGGGCTGGTGCTGGGTGGTATGGCGCTGGTAGTGATGACCACTGTGTCGTTCTACCTGATCACCGCCTACACCCCGACCTTCGGCAAAGCCGAGCTGAATCTGTCAGACCTGGACGCGCTGCTGGTCACGGTCTGCATCGGCCTGTCGAACTTCTTCTGGCTGCCGGTCATGGGTGCAGTGTCTGACAAGGTTGGCCGCAAGCCATTGCTGCTGGCGGCAACCATTCTGGCACTGTTGACCGCTTACCCGGCGCTGTCCTGGCTGGTAGCCAACCCGAGCTTCAGCCATCTGCTGATCGTCGAGTTGTGGCTGTCATTCCTGTATGGCTCGTACAACGGCGCCATGGTGGTAGCCCTGACCGAAATCATGCCGGTTGAAGTGCGGACCACAGGCTTCTCCCTGGCCTATAGCCTGGCGACTGCGACCTTCGGCGGCTTCACTCCGGCGGCCTGTACTTACCTGATCCACGTACTGGACAACAAGGCTGCACCGGGCATCTGGCTCAGCGGCGCGGCGGTGCTTGGCCTGATCGCAACGCTGGTGCTGTTCCGTGGCAACCGGCATGAGTTGCGGACTGCGCAAGCAGCTGTAGTCGGCGGCACCCGCTAGATCGAATTCGCGAGCAAGCCCGCTCCCACATTAGGTTTGTGGTGTGCTCACTGTATTGTGAACACCACCGAACCTGTGGGAGCGGGCTTGCTCGCGAAGAGGCCGGCGAAAACACCACAATTCATCGGTTCGCCATTTTCACAGACTGACTCCACCCCCCGCCCAGCGCCTTGTACAAGTCCACCTGATTGATCTCCCGCGCCAGCTCCATCTGCGCCAGCTTCTGCTGTGCGTCGAACAACGAACGCTGCGCGTCCATCGTCGAAAAGTAGCTGTCCATCCCCGCCTCGAAACGCAATCGGGATTGTCGGTAGGCTGCTTGATAATCCGCCACCAGACGCTTCTGATAGTCAACCTGGGTGAGCATCTCCTGGCGGGCGTTGAGGGCATTGGCGGCTTCGCGGAAAGCGTTCTGCACCGTGGCTTCATACGCCGCCGTCTGCCCGTTGAACCGCGCATGGCTGGCGTCCACCTGCGCCTTTCGCGCACCGCCGTCGATCAGGGTCAACGACCCCGCCAGAGCCACCGACCAGAACTCGGCCGGCGCACTCAACAATCGCGAAAAGTCACCGGTCAGGCCGCCCACCGCCGACGTCAGCGAAAAGGTCGGGAAATAAGCGCTGCGGGCTGCGCCGATGTCCGCATTGGTAGCTCGCAACAAGGCTTCGGCGGCCATGATGTCGGGCCGCCGCGCAATCAGTGACGACGGCAACCCGGCGGGCACATCGGCGGTTGCCAACTGCTCACCCAGCACGCCAGTGGGCAACAACCCAACCGGCACCGGCTGCCCGACCAACACCTGCAGCGCATTCATGTCCTGCGCCACCTGCATGCGGTACGTGTTGATCTGAACCGCCGCCGTGTTGGTCTGCGCATCCGCCTGGTGAACATCGATTTGAGCACTGGAGCCCAGGTTGTAGCTCTTGCGCAACAACTCACCGTAGTGGTCCTGGGACTTGTAGGTGTTTTGTGCGAGGTCGAGCAGATTCTGATTGGCCTTGAGGCTAAGCCAGGTGCTGGCCACTTCACCGATCAACGCCAGGCGAGCCGTTTGATAGTCCGCCTCGGTCGCCTCGAAGCGTGCGCCTGCGGCGTTTCGCTGACTGCGGATGCGCCCGAACAGGTCCAACTCGTAAGACGTGAAGCCACCGCCGGCCTGAAAGGTGTTGGCCGTGCTGCCTGAACTGACGCCGCCTCCCTGCGTCCTGACCTGTGACGGAAACTTGCTGCGGCCGGCGTAGGTGTTGAGTCCGATGGAAGGAAACAGCCCGGATTCGGCACCGGCGTACCCTGCCCTCGCCTCCTCGACGCCCGCCTCGAACTGACGCAGGCTGCGATTGTTCTTCAAGGACAGGTCGATCAACTGGCGCAGTCGGTCATCGAGCACGAAGCCGTGCCAATCCTTGTCGAACGCCTGCTTGGCGCTGCAACAGTCACTGGCCGAACTGGCTGGCCATTGCTGATCGATCGGCGCCTCCGGTTTCTCGTATTTGGGTTCCAGAGAACAACCGCCGAGCAATAACAGCGACATGAAACATGAGGTGGATAAGCGTCTGTTCATGAGGCGCACCTACAAACGTTGGCCGAGCAAGGCTCGTAACGGAGTGAGAAGGAAAGCCCAAAGACCTGAGCGGGTGGTGCTGATTTGCGGCAGTGGTTGCTGACGCGAACGGAGGCTGATCGGGCGTAATCCAGGCAGTGAGCTGTAGGACGGCGCCTTGGCCGGTCGCCGCGAACGCGGTGCCGTGCGCTTTTCGCCGAGCAACGAGCGCCGCAACAAGGTGCCGAAAGCCAAGCCTGGCTCAGCCTTGCCGACCACGTTGATCGGCGCCTCACTGAACAGCCGCGCGATCAGCCGGCGCCGAAGCGTTTCGTCAAGATCGATGAACTTCAAGCCCAAACGGTCCTCGCCGTGATGGCGCATGACCTCAATATCCAGCCAGCCGAGCTTATTGATCCACACCTGCCCCCGCAGCCCGGGCTTGATCAATGACGCAACGGCACAGGAAATGGAGGCGCCACTCAGCGAAATATCCACCAGTTGGCACGCCAGGGTTTTGCCGGCGAAGCGCAACCCACTGGGTTTATCGAAAGGAAAGCGCTCTTCGCCGTGCAAGCGCGGCCGGTCAACACACGCCACCAGGGTGGCCAGGTTGTAGATCAGCGCGACCACCGTCCAGCACAGGTTGAACAGCATATTGCCGTCGAACGCAGCCGCGTTGCTGATGGTGATGTAAGCGCCTATTTGCGAGAACAGTGTCAGCGCAAAAAAGAACCCGAACAACTTCCAGTGGACCGTTGTGCGTGAACGATCCAGGCCCTTTGCCGTGACCTTGAAGGGTCGCCCGAACGGCCGGACCATGGCGCTGATGATCGTCGCCGTCACCGCCAGTGAGGCGACGATTTGGGTGACTTCGGTAAAAATCGGCAAGGTACGCCGATCAGTGACCCACGTCCCGTAGCCCCAGAATGCAATCAACGCCGGCATGCCGAAGGCCATGAAATCCGCCGGATGGGCGTAGAACCCGGCAATACCGAAATACCAATACAACACCGGCGACACCAGCATCATCAGGATGAATGGTTTGGAGAACCAGTGCATCAAGCCATGCACGAAGTGCAACCGTTCATTGAGTGAGTAGCCACTACCGCGCAAGGGACCCTCCTTGAGCAGCGCGACCTGGATCGTCCCCAGGCACCAGCGCCCACGCTGATTGATGTACTCGGTCAACCCCTCGGCGGACAAACCGATCGACAGTCGCTCATTCAACCAGCGGGTGACGTAGCCTTTTTGCTGCAGACGGCAGCTGGTGTAGATGTCTTCGCAGACCGAGCCCGTCGGAAAGCCACCCATTTCAGTGATCAAATCACGCCGCACGACAAACGAAGTGCCCACGCAAAACGCGGTATCCCAACCATCCTTGGCCGGCTGGTAGACGTCGAAGAACACTCGCTGCTCATCGACCCAGCAGTTGGATGAACCGAGGTTGTGCTGAATCGGATCGGGGTTGTAGTAGAACTGCGGCGTCTGCACCAGGCCGACCTTGGGATCTTCGAACAATCCCAGGGTGCGCATCAGGATCGGCTGCTGCGGGGCGAAGTCGGCGTCGAGCACCAGTATGTACGGCGCATTGCTGCTGGCCGCCGACAGACGCAGGCCGTTGTTCAGGTTACCGGCCTTGGCGTGGGAATTGTCGGGACGTCGGGCGTATTGCACACCGACCTCGGCGCAATAGTCGCGCAACCAGTCGCGGCGGGTATCGTCGAGCACCCAGATGGTCACGTTGGGGTAGTCGATCGCCTGGGCGGCGATGATGGTTTTTTCCAGGATCTCTAGGCCTTCGTTGTAGGTGGCGATAAACACATCCACCGCCGGCACCGAGCGGCCCTGGGCACGCAAGCGTTGCTCCCCGGCATCGGCACTGGCGTGGTGATCCGAGCGACAGAGCAGGACGATGATCGAAAATAGCGTGTAGCCGATCGCCAGCATTTCGAAAAACAGGAACGCGTAAGCCCAGACCGAGGCAAACCCGGCGTGTCCATCGGGCAAGGTGTCGCGAATCCGCCAGGCCACGTAATTGATCAACAACAGCGCGGTCAAAGCTCCGAAACCGGCACGTGCCATCCATTGATCACGGTGCGTCAGGCAGGTGAACAGAATCACCGCGACCACGGTCCAGAAATTGATTTGCACAAGTTGCAGCGAGTCCAGTGCCTGCATGTCAGTCAGCCTCTTGAAAACCAGTAAAGGGGTTGATGCCGGTAGCAGCGATCGCGGCCCATGCTGTAGCGCCCAAGTGAGGCAAGTGGTAATAGAAAAAGTCGTTGGTTGTTGAGTCCGGGCCGATCGCCAACCCGGTACTGATACGCGGTGCGGGTGTTGCAAACAGCCAGCCATTACCGGCCTGTTGGGCCAGCAACACATTCCACAGCGGCTGCGCCTTTTCCTTCATACCGCTCAAGCTCGCCACGGCGGCGGTTTGCGCGGTGCCCTCGGTCCATAAACCGTCCGGGTCGCGGTTGAAGCCATACCCGGCACCCGAGCGGTGCGCCTGATCGATAAACGTGAAGACACGCCGCCAGTCCGCAGGAGGATCACTCAAGGCGATCAAGGGCCAGATCTGCGCGTCCAGTCCTGAACGCTGGCGATCCGAGGTTCGTCCATCCTTCCCGGTGCCAATCAGAAAGCGCCCTTCCCCGGCGTCCCACTGACTCGATACGAATTGCCGGGCAATCTGCGCCTGGTGCGCCGAGCCCGGGTCGGGCGCAACCGTGTTGAGTGCCGACCAGGCCGCTGCAAGGTCGACGTTATGTTCGGTGGACTTCCAGGTCTGCTGGATCTGCTTGGGGAAATACCCGTAGTAACCGCCGCTGAAACCCGCGGGGGCCTGTCCGTCATAAGTGTTTTTTCCGGACCACTGCAACACCCTGCGAGCGGCCTCCAGGTAGGAGGAGTCACCGCTCTGGCGCAACGCCTCCAACAACGCCAACGCGGCCCAGGCCTGATTGCCGGTGGCACTGCTGACCTGATAGGCGTCCTGATTCCAGGCATTGCGCTCGAGACTCCAATAACCCGGCAGGCGCATCGACGACGAACCCACCGGGCCCGCCGCATAGGCGTTGCGCAAGCGTCCATCCTGATATTCCGGGTCGTGGGTCGTGGCGAAGGCCAGCGCATCGGCAATCCGTCGCGCCGACTCGGCTTTACCACAGGCAAACAAGGCAATGCTGGCCAAGGCGTTGTCGTAGGTGAACGCAACCCCACGCAACGCCTGGATTGGCGCCGGCTGACCGTCCAGCGGCGGGTAACTGGCCAGCAACACCGGCCCCGCCGCTTGCGATTGCACCGCGTGATCCAGCGCTGCACACGTCATCGCCGCCAGCTGCGGCCTGGCCGGCGTCGCCAGCGCAGATCCGCCGCTGCTCATCAGCATCAAACCAATCAGACCCGGCAGCCACGGCCATTGCACAACGTTGCGCGGACTCATCAGTGAGACACCTCGGCGCTGGCCCACAGCCCTGGATTGCAGGTCATGGCGCGCTGGCTGTCGGTGAGGTCATCGGCAAAAGTACCGACAACGTACACCGAGTTCTGCTCGGCATACGGGAAAGGAACGCTGTAGCTGTTAGGGCGAATATCCTTAGTGCTGGATAACAACTGCACGACATTGGCCTTGAGCGGTTCGTCCAGGCCATGGATTCTCACCGTCAGGACACTGTCGTGATCAATCTTGCTGGCCATGCGTTCGGGAAACACTGCGACGACATAGCTTTCTTTACAGTTGGTGGCGCGCAGCAAGGTCGACCCGGCTTGCACCACCGTCCCTTGGGGCGCCAACAGCTCTTGAACCGTGCCGGACGAATACGCCGTGACCTCATAGCCAGCCGTCAACTTGACCCGATTCTGTTCGGTTTCGATCAGGTGGTTGAGATTGTCGAGTTCGCGTTGATAGGTCTCGCGATTGCGGGCTTGATTTTCCAGGCTCAGTTTCAGAGTGGTTATCTGCGCATCGAGGTCGAACATGCGCAACTGATCAGGGTCAAGGTAGACCTGCTTATTGGCGGCATTGACATCACTGTCATTGATTCGCAGCTGTGAACGGACAGACTCTGCCGAGCCTTGTAACGAAGCCAACTTGGCTTTCGAGGAGGCGACGACCGCGCCACTGACCGCCCCTTGAGTGAACAACTCGAGGTTGCGATCGAGGGTTTCCTGTGCGTCCGTCAAGCGGGCGCTGGCGGCACTGCTCTCGGCCTTCAGCGCACGTTGTGCATAGAGCTGACGGGTATGAAACGCCGATTGATAGCGCTGACTGGTCTTCTCCAGCTCGTCGTAATACTGCTGGTCGTGCTCGGCCTGGCTGGCCGATGACGATAGTTCCTGCTCCAGGGTCAAACGCCGGGTTTGCAGGGTCAGCAACGTCTCCTGGTTAGCCCGCGGGTTTTCAACCACCGCAATTTTCTGGCCTTGGGTAAAGGTCGAGCCGGGTTTAACCTCAAGCGAATTCACCACCCCCTCGATGGGTGTCGTCAGCAGAATGACTGGCGCATTCAAAATTGCCCGTGTCGCCGATGTCGACACCAGCGGCATCAGCAACGTCGAGAGCAACAGCCAGATGATAAATACCAGGACACCCAAGCCCACCAGACGCGGCAACAGGGACCATGAAAAAAACCTTGAGCGTTCTTCTGCCATGTTTAATTCTCTCAATAAGCCATGAATACACGGCTATATGTCAGCACTGCGCAGCCGTCATGCCCGATTAGAACGCAACCGCAAAACACATTAAGCAGGATCAACGAAAGCGGATCATCAACTCCCCGGACAGCAACAAAGCCAGCACGGTTTATTTAGATTCAGTGTGATGTGAGCAGGAATAAGTTCCCTGTTTTTTTGGAGTATTAGTTGCCATCATGACGCACATTAAAACGTCACCATCTTTAAAATAGCACTGCCAAAGTTGTGCCAAAGTTGTGAAATCACCGTGAATACTTGCCCGGCAATACAGGCAATTTGCTGCCACCCAACCCCGGCCGGTGCCGGCGCTGCCAGGGGGAGACACTAATTTCAGCACCCATCGCTGTCAAGCATCGAAGCATTCAATAAAATGGCGTCAATTATTGAACACAGCCTGTATTGGATCCACATAAAGCAAGTAACAACACCCTCCCATTGCAACCGCTTATTTTATTTGAGGATTTTTTTATTATTGAATTTTTATAGCTATGGCATGTCGATCTTTACAGTGTTCTGATCTGGCACACATCAAGAATAAAACGATATAACTACACTGCACTGACCGGACATAGCAAATGACGCATGAACACTTCCAATTTAATAGATGATGTCTAATTGCTCCTTATAATGAACCGCTGCACATGAGAACGCCCCGACAAGTCGGGGCGCTTTCATGTGCAGCCAGGGCTTAGCGCGGGAACGCTGACGGGCTCACATCGACCGCCACTCAATCCTCCGCCAGCGAACAACAATCCAGTTCACTCAGGATTCGATGCGCCAGGCGCACCCGGGGTTCGTTGGGGTAGCTCTTGTTGGCCAGCACCACAATGCCAAACTTCTTCTCGGGGACGAAGGCCACATAAGCAGAGAACCCGCCGGTCGAACCCGTCTTGTTGACCCAGACCGCCTCCTGCGGTGTCAGTGGCGGATTCAATGCCGTGACGACATGACTGTCGTAAATCATCTTGTCGGCGTTGCCTTCAACCAGTGCACTCAGTTGCACCGGGTAGTCGTACTGCTCCCAGATCAGGTCTTGAGTCATCGGACCTACCTGGAAATAGCCCTTGCGCGTCTCCATCAGGGCGCGACCGAGTTTTGCCTCTACCTTCGCGACGCCCAGGTTGGCCTCGACAAAGCGAATCAGGTCCGTGGAGCTGGTTTTTACCGAGTAGGCCTCGTCACCCAGTACACCTGGATTCAACCGGACCGGGACATCCTGCTTGTTGTAACCCTGAGCATAGAGCGACAGCTTGCTCGCCGGGATGTTGATGAAGCTGTTGGGCATTCCGAGTGCCGGGAAGAGTCGCTGTTCCAGCGCCACCGCGAACGGCATCTTCATGCTGATTGCGGTAATCATGCCCAACGCCCCGATACTGGGGTTGGCATAGGTTCGTTGAGCACCCGGCGCATACGTCGGCTGCCACGCCTTGAAGTAGTCCATCAGCTGTTGGTTGTTCTGTACCTGATCAGGCACCTGCAAGGGGAAGCCGCCTGCGGTATGGGTCGCCAGATTGATCAGCGTCGCTTTATCGAACGGGCTACCCGCGAGCTCAGGCAGGTACTTGCCGGGGTGGTCAGTGAGAGAAAGCTGACCGTTGGCCTCGGCGTAGGTCGCCAGGGTGACCGTGAAGGTTTTACTGATGGAGCCGATTTCAAACAGCGTATCGCTCGTGACCTTCTGTTGTGTTTCCTTTGAGGCCACGCCGAAGTTGTAGAACTGCTGCTTGCCATTAGCGGTCACCGCAATGGCCAGGCCGGGAATGTTGTACTGCTGCATGACCGCTTGGGCGGCATCTTGCACGATGCTGTCGATATCCGACCGCTGGGCATTCGCCATGGCGAGGTTACCGAAAGAGACGGTGCTGGCCAGCAATAGCAATGCTGCGCAAGGCTTTGCGATAAAACGCATACAAGTGGTCCTCAGGTCTTTTTGATCGCGGGCAAACCTATCACTTTGATGCGACGGCTCCGGAAGCGATTTATCACAAAATATTTCGCCGACTCCGTAGGCCAGCCAGGCAAACCACACAAACAAAAACGCCCCGACAAGTCGGGGCGTTTTCATGTGCGGCTGCTTAGCGCGGGAACGCTGGCGGGTTTACACCAGCCATGTCTTCCATCACGCGGACTACCTGGCAGCTGTAACCGAATTCGTTGTCGTACCAAACGTACAGAACAACGCGGTTGTCTTGGCAGATGGTCGCTTCAGCATCCACAACGCCTGCGTGGCGCGAGCCAACGAAGTCGGTGGAAACCACTTCCTGTGAGTTGACGAAGTCGATTTGCTTATGCAGATCGGAGTGCAGCGCCATGTAGCGCAGGTACTCGTTCATCTCTTCACGGGTGGCGGCTTTCTCAAGGTTCAGGTTGAGAATGGCCATCGACACGTTTGGCGTTGGAACGCGGATCGCGTTACCGGTCAACTTGCCAGCCAGCTCAGGCAGCGCCTTGGCAGCGGCAGTGGCAGCACCGGTCTCGGTGATAACCATGTTCAACGCGGCGCTACGACCACGGCGATCGCCTTTGTGGAAGTTATCGATCAGGTTCTGGTCGTTGGTGTACGAGTGAACCGTTTCAACGTGACCGTTGATGATCCCGAACTTGTCGTTGACTGCCTTGAGCACCGGCACGATGGCGTTGGTGGTGCAGGAAGCCGCGGAAACGATCTTGTCGTCAGCAGTGATTTCGCCATGGTTGATACCGTGCACGATGTTCTTCAGCTTGCCTTTGCCAGGAGCGGTCAGAACAACGCGGTCGATACCCGGGCAAGACAAATGCTGACCCAGACCCTCGGCGTCACGCCATACACCCGTGTTGTCCACCAGCAGCGCGTTATTGATGCCGTACTGGGTGTAATCCACTTCAGTCGGGTTCTTCGCGTAAATCACCTGGATCAGGTTGCCGTTGGCGGTGATGGTGTTGTTGGCTTCATCAATAGTGATGGTGCCATCGAACGGACCATGAACCGAGTCACGACGCAGCAAGCTTGCACGTTTGACCAGATCATTATCGGCGCCCTTGCGGACAACGATGGCACGCAGACGCAAGCCGTCGCCACCACCGGTTTTTTCGATCAGGATGCGCGCCAGCAGACGGCCGATACGACCGAAGCCGTACAGCACAACGTCAGTGCCTTTACGTGCAGAAGCGCTTTGTTGACCAACCACATCGGCCAATTCGTCACGGACGAACTGCTCAGCAGTACGACCATTGCCTTCGGCCTTGAACTTGACGGCCAGCTTGCCCAGGTCTACCGAAGCGGCGCCGAGCTTGAGCTCGCTCATCGCTTTGAGCAGCGGGAAAGTTTCGTGGACGGACAATTCGCTGTCGTCGGACTGGCGATGGCGAGCAAAGCGGTGGGCTTTGAGTATCGCAATGACTGAACGGTTGATCAGGCTGCGGCCATAGATCGAACTCACCACATTATTATTGCGGTAGAGCTGACCGATAAGCGGAATCATCGCCTCAGCGAGCGCTTCACGATCGATCCATTCACCAAGACACTGGTCGGGCTTCTGAGTCACGGGAACCTTCCACATGTAGGGGCAGAAAAAAGGGGCTACATTATGCCGCCGACTGCACTGCGGATCAATGCGCGCCTGTCATGACGTGGTTTTCGCCCTTTGTTTCGTAGTCTGCAACTGACAGCCGGCACCTTCGCCCGCTACAATCGTTGACTTTGTCGCAACGCTTGGAGCTCAACCTTCCGTGCCCGTTCTGCGTCTACCGCTACTCCCTGCCGCTGCAGGTAAACAGCACTGGGGCAACTTGCCCGGTGCCGCCCTGAGCCTGGCCATTGCCGAGGCTGCCAGCGCTGCCAAGCGCTTCACCCTGCTGCTGACCGCCGACAGCCAAAGTGCCGAACGGCTGGAACAGGAGCTGAGTTTCTTCGCGCCTGATTTGCCGGTCCTGCATTTCCCGGACTGGGAAACCCTGCCGTACGATCTGTTTTCGCCCCATCAGGACATCATTTCCCAGCGCATCGCCAGCCTTTATCGGTTGCCGGAACTGAGTCATGGCGTTTTGGTAGTGCCGATCACCACGGCCCTACATCGTCTGGCGCCGACCAAATTCCTGCTCGGCAGTAGCCTGGTGCTGGACATCGGCCAGAAGCTCGATGTCGAGCAGATGCGTACGCGACTGGAAGCCAGTGGCTACCGCTGCGTCGATACGGTGTACGAGCATGGCGAGTTCGCGGTACGCGGCGCGCTGATCGACTTGTTCCCGATGGGCAGCAAACTGCCCTATCGCATCGACTTGTTCGATGACGAAATCGAAACCCTGCGCACCTTCGACCCGGATAACCAGCGCTCCATCGACAAGGTCGAATCGGTGCGGCTGCTGCCGGCTCGAGAGTTTCCGCTGCAAAAGGACGCCGTCACCCGCTTCAAGGCGCGCTTCCGTGAGCGTTTCGATGTCGACTTCCGTCGCTGCCCGATCTTCCAGGACCTGAGCAGTGGCATTACCCCGGCCGGGATCGAGTACTACCTGCCGCTGTTCTTCGACGAAACCTCGACCCTGTTCGACTACCTGCCCCAGGACACCCAGGTATTTTCCCTGCCAGGCATCGAACAGGCCGCCGAGAACTTCTGGAACGATGTGCGCAACCGTTATGAAGAGCGCCGCGTCGACCCCTCTCGTCCATTGCTGCCACCGGCCGAGCTGTTCTTGCCGGTAGAAGACTGCTTTGCGCGCCTGAAAAACTGGCCGCGAGTCGTCGCCAGCCAGCAAGACATAGACACCGGTGTCGGCCGCGAGCGCTTCCCGGCCAAGCCATTGCCGAACCTGGCCATCGAAGCCAAAGCCAATCAGCCGTTGGCGGCGCTGGCCAGTTTCCTCGATGAGTTTCCCGGCCGCGTACTGTTTACCGCCGAATCTGCCGGTCGCCGCGAAGTCCTGCTGGAACTGCTTGAACGCCTGAAGCTACGCCCGAAAAGCGTCGACAACTGGCCGGATTTTGTTGCCAGCAAACATCGTTTGGCGATCACCATCGCACCGTTGGACGAAGGCTTGGTGCTGGATGACCCTTCACTGGCACTGATTGCTGAAAGCCCGCTGTTCGGTCAGCGCGTGATGCAGCGTCGTCGCCGCGAAAAACGCGCCGATGGCAACAACGACGCCGTAATCAAGAACCTCACGGAGCTGCGCGAAGGTGCGCCGGTGGTGCATATCGATCACGGCGTCGGCCGCTACCTCGGCCTCGCGACGCTGGAAATCGACAATCAGGCTGCAGAATTCCTCACTCTCGCCTACGCCGAAGGGGCCAAGCTCTACGTGCCGGTGGCCAACCTGCATTTGATCGCCCGTTACACCGGCAGCGACGATGCCCTGGCCCCGCTGCACCGTTTGGGCTCGGAAACCTGGCAAAAAGCCAAACGCAAAGCCGCCGAGCAAGTACGCGACGTGGCCGCAGAACTGCTCGACATCTATGCCCGCCGCGCGGCTCGCGAGGGTTACGCCTTCGCCGACCCGAAAGCCGATTACGTCACCTTCAGTGCCGGCTTCCCGTTCGAAGAAACCCCGGACCAGCAAACCACCATCGACGCGGTACGCGCCGATATGCTCGCGCCCAAACCCATGGATCGCCTGGTCTGCGGCGACGTGGGCTTCGGCAAGACCGAAGTGGCGATGCGCGCGGCATTCATCGCCGTGCATGGTGGCCGTCAAGTAGCGATTCTGGTGCCGACCACCCTGCTCGCTCAGCAGCACTACAACAGCTTCCGCGACCGCTTTGCCGACTGGCCGGTGTCAGTGGAAGTGATGAGCCGCTTCAAGTCGACCAAGGAAATCAACGCGGCAGTCGCTGATCTGGCAGAGGGCAAGATCGACATCGTCATCGGCACCCACAAACTGCTCCAGGACGATGTAAAAATCAAAAACCTCGGCTTGGTGATCATCGACGAAGAACACCGCTTCGGTGTACGTCAGAAAGAACAGCTCAAGGCGTTGCGCAGTGAAATCGACATCCTCACCCTGACCGCCACGCCGATTCCGCGCACGCTGAACATGGCGGTGTCGGGCATGCGCGACCTGTCGATCATCGCCACGCCGCCGGCCCGTCGTCTGTCGGTGCGCACCTTCGTCATGGAGCAGAACAAGAGCACGGTCAAAGAAGCCCTGCTCCGCGAACTGCTGCGTGGCGGCCAGGTCTATTACCTGCACAACGACGTGAAGACCATCGAGAAATGCGCCGCCGATCTCGCCGAACTGGTGCCGGAGGCACGGATCGGCATCGGCCACGGGCAGATGCGTGAACGCGAACTCGAACAAGTGATGAGTGACTTCTATCACAAGCGCTTCAACGTATTGATCGCCTCGACCATCATCGAGACCGGGATCGACGTGCCGAGTGCCAACACCATTATCATCGAGCGTGCCGACAAATTCGGTCTGGCTCAATTGCATCAACTACGCGGCCGGGTTGGTCGTAGTCACCACCAGGCTTACGCTTATCTGCTGACACCGCCACGTCAGCAAATCACCCCGGACGCGGAAAAACGCCTGGAGGCCATCGCCAACACCCAGGACCTCGGCGCAGGCTTTGTGCTTGCCACCAACGACCTGGAAATTCGTGGGGCCGGCGAACTGCTCGGTGACGGTCAGAGCGGTCAGATTCAAGCCGTTGGCTTCACCCTGTATATGGAGATGCTTGAGCGCGCGGTAAAAGCCATTCGCAAGGGCGAGCAACCGAACCTCGATCAACCGTTGGGTGGCGGCCCGGAAATCAATCTGCGTTTGCCGGCGTTGATTCCCGAAGACTATCTACCCGACGTCCATGCGCGACTGATTCTCTACAAGCGCATCGCTTCGGCCACCGACGAGGAAGGCCTGAAAGATCTGCAAGTGGAAATGATCGACCGCTTCGGCCTGCTGCCGGAACCGACCAAGAATCTGGTGCGTTTGACCCTGCTGAAACTGCAGGCCGAACAGCTCGGCATCAAAAAGGTCGACGGCGGTCCGCAAGGCGGTCGTATCGAGTTCGAGTCGCAAACCCCGGTCGACCCGCTGGTATTGATCAAGCTGATCCAGGGCCAGCCCAACCGCTACAAATTCGAAGGCGCTACGATGTTCAAATTCATGGTGCCGATGGAGCGCCCGGAAGAGCGCTTCAATACAGTGGAGGCGCTGTTCGAGCGCCTCATTCCGAAAACTGCTTGAAGGACGCCGCATGCGCCTGTTTCGCTCACTGACCTTGCTTCTGACACTGGTCGCACCCACGGCGTTTGCCGACAACCTGTATCAGGTTGAAATGATCCTGGTCCGCCAGAATGCAGTGCCAGCCATTGTCAGCCGTACTGCACCGGAAGACTGGGCCGCCGGTGCCCAGCGCATCACACAGCAAGACGAACGCACGCCAAGCCTCAACAGCGAAGCGGCCAAGCTCGCTGCCAGCAGTGATTACACGGTGCTGCTGCACAAAGCCTGGGAACAAAAGCTGGGTTATGAGCCGAGTAAAATCGCAATCAGCGCGGGCAAGGAACAATATGGCCAATTCCCGATCGAGGGTACGCTCAACCTGAAACTGGGGCGCTTCACTGACGTCGACGCGGAGTTCTGGATCAATCAGATCGACAGCAACGGCCTGGTCACTGCCAGCGAACAACTTAAGCAGGAAAGCCACACCAAGAACGGCCAACTCAACTTTCTCGATAACGGACACTTGGGCCTGCTGATCAAGATCACGTCGCTTTCGGCGCCTGCTGTACAGCAAGCTCCTCTTGAAATTCCGGACTGACTGAAGTCCCTATGCCCCCGACCCTGACCAAACCTCTGGCACCTTCCTGGGTCAGTCGATTCAAAGAACAAAGTCTGGAACGTGGCCGCCGCTACGCCCTGGAAAAGCGCGTCAGAATCGTCCAGACCGGCGACAGTATGATCACCGCCAGTTGCGAAGGCTCGGGTGGCAACGTTTACCGTCAGACTATTCGACTGCGCGAGTCAGCCAAAGGCACGTTGCTGATGGTCGATGCCACCTGCTCTTGCCCGGTGCGCAGCAACTGTAAACATTGCGCGGCGGTGTTGCTGCAAGTGCAGGAAACGCTCGCTTACCCGGCTGCCGCGAAAGATGCCGAACTGCTGGAAAAGCTTCAAGCCGTTCTGGAAAACCGTAGCCCAGCCGCTTTGCCACAACTGTTGGTGGATAACGTGCAACCGGTTCCGCGCCTGTGGCTGGCGAGTATTGAGTTCAGCGCGTTCGAACCGCGCAACGGCAAAATGCAGCGCTACATCCAGCATCGCGCGGCCCTCTCTTTCAGCTATCTGGATGAATACGTCAGCGGGCAGAAGAATGCTGACATCCTGATTCGCCAGGAGCAGCAAACACTGCGGATCAAACGCCATCCCGACGTCGAAAACACCTACCGTGAACAGCTTCGAGCCCTCGGCTTCAAGATCGCTACCCGACAAAGCAAGGCACTGCCAGAAAGCGCCGGCGAGCTGTTTGAGATGGTCAACGACAGCGCCTGGCTGACCTTCACCCTGAATGAGTTGCCAACGCTGCGCGCCCAAGGCTGGGAGCTGCAGATCGACGAAGACTTCGGCTTTGATCTGACGACCGTCGATGACTGGTACGCCACGGTCGAAGAAGCACCTGAGCGGGACTGGTTTGACCTGGAGCTGGGGATTATCGTCAATGGCGAACGGCTGAGCCTGCTGCCGATCCTGCTCAATTTGATGCGTTCACACACCGAATTGCTCAACCCGGAACGGCTCGCAAAACGCCGCGACGACGAGCTAATCCTGGTGAACATCCCCAACCGGCCCAACTCCGAGTATGGTCCGTTGCAGGTTGCCCTGCCGTTCGGCCGTTTGAAGCCGGTGCTGGCGACCCTTGGCGAGTTCTATTTACAAGAACCCGGCACCACCACGCTGCGTTTGAGCAGCGCCGATGCAACACGCCTGAACCCACTGGAAGATTTACCGCTGCTTTGGGAAGGCGGCGAACACATCCGCACCTTCGCCCAGCGTCTGCGGGATATCAAAGACTACTCAACCACCGCACCTGAAGGCCTGAACGCAACGCTACGGCCTTATCAGCTGGAAGGTTTGAGCTGGATGCAGTCACTGCGGCAACTGGAAGTCGGCGGGATCCTCGCGGACGACATGGGATTGGGCAAAACCCTGCAAACCCTCGCCCATGTGCTGAGCGAGAAGAACGCGGGGCGCCTGGACCGGCCGTGCATGGTGGTGATGCCCACCAGCCTGATCCCCAACTGGCTTGATGAGGCGGCGCACTTCACACCGCAACTCAAAGTGCTGGCGCTGTACGGTGCCGGGCGCAAAAAATATTTCGACGAGTTGACGGATTACGACCTGATCCTGACTACCTATGCGCTGCTGCCCAAGGATGTCGAGCGTCTCGCCGCCCTGCCACTGCACGTTCTGGTCCTCGATGAAGCGCAATACATCAAGAACCCCAACAGCAAGGCAGCCCATGCCGCACGCGAGCTCAATGCCCGGCAACGCCTGTGCTTGAGCGGCACGCCGCTGGAAAATCATTTAGGTGAACTGTGGTCGCTGTTTCACTTCCTGTTGCCTGGCTGGCTCGGTGACGTGAAGACCTTCAATCGCGACTACCGTGTGCCGATCGAAAAGCGCGCCAGCGAAGTACGGCTGCAGCATCTCAATGGCCGGATCAAACCCTTTCTGTTGCGCCGGACCAAAGAACAGGTCGCCACCGAACTGCCACCGAAAACCGAGATTATTCACTGGGTCGAACTCAACGAGGCGCAGCGCGACGTTTATGAAACCATGCGCCTGGCCATGGACAAGAAAGTCCGCGACGAGATTACCCGCAAAGGCGTTGCCCGCAGTCAGATCATCATTCTTGAGGCGCTGCTCAAGCTGCGGCAGGTCTGCTGTGATTTACGACTGGTCAATGATGCCCCACCGGCGCGCGGCAGCTCTTCGGGAAAACTCGACAGCCTGATGGAAATGCTCGAGGAGCTTTTTGAAGAAGGACGGAGAATTCTGCTGTTCTCCCAATTCACCTCGATGCTGGCCCTGATCGAAGTAGAACTGAAACGCCGCGGTGTCGCCTATGCGCTGTTAACCGGACAAACCCGGGATCGACGCACGCCCGTGAAGGAGTTCCAGAGTGGCAAGCTGCAAATCTTCCTGATCAGCCTGAAAGCCGGTGGTGTGGGCTTGAACCTGACCGAGGCCGACACCGTCATCCACTACGATCCGTGGTGGAACCCGGCCACCGAAAACCAGGCCACCGACCGTGCTTATCGCATCGGTCAGGAGAAACCGGTATTCGTCTACAAGATGATCGCTCGCGGAACCGTCGAAGAGAAGATTCAGCATCTACAAAAGGAAAAATCCGACCTGGCGGCGGGTGTACTGGATGGGCGCAAGACCGGGGATTGGAAGCTGCAGAGCGATGATATTGAAGCGTTGTTTGCGCCGTTGCCAGATAAGAAAGCCGGACGGTAGAACGCACATTTCCAAGACACACACCACGTGCGTAGCAGTTGCCGCCAGGCTACGCCCGGCCGCGTAGCGGCCGTAAACCCCGCCAGCCCGGTTTATCTGCATTACCCGCGCGCAGAGGTTTTACGACCGCTGCGCGGCCGAACGCAGGCTTCGCCAGCGGCTACAGAGAGTACGTCTTAAACGTTGGCTGCCAGCACCCGCGCCAAGGTCGATTTAACCTTGCCCATGCCGTCATGCAGCGCCTGCTCGATCTCGGCCATGGTGATCACCGCGGTGGACTTGCCCGCTGCCGGATTCACTACCAATGCCAGACAGGCGTAAGCCAGATCCAGCTCGCGAGCCAAAGCGGCTTCCGGCATGCCGGTCATGCCAACGATATCGCAACCGTCACGCTCCAGACGGGCGATCTCGGCCACGGTCTCCAGACGCGGCCCTTGGGTGCAGGCATACACGCCATGACTGCTGTAGGCACAACCCTCAGCAGCCAGCGCGGCAATCAGTTGCTCACGCAGTGGCTCACTGTAGGGATAGCTGAAGTCGATGTGAGTGACCTGTTCCAGATCATCGGCAAAGTAGGTGTGATCACGGCCGCTGGTGTAGTCGATCAACTGGTGCGGCACACAGAAATGTCCGGCGCCCATCGCCGCATGAATCCCGCCCACAGCGTTGACCGCCAGAATCGCCTCGGCACCCGCTTGTTTCAGCGCCCAGAGGTTGGCCCGGTAGTTCACCTGATGCGGTGGGAAACGGTGAGGATGGCCGTGGCGCGCCAGAAACAGCACTTCACGCCCCGCGTATTCGCCGAACTGGATGTCAGCCGAAGGTGCCCCGTACGGCGTATCCAGCGGCAACGATTGGCGAATGCTCAAGCCTTCGAGTTGAGTGAGACCAGTGCCACCGATAATCGCGTAAACCGTCATTGCAAAAATCCTTAATCAATCAGTTGAGCGTCTTTGAGCGCGCCAAGGGCCGCCAACCAGCGTGGGTCCTGGCGGTATTCGGTACTTGCGAACGCTTTGCCGCGCATCCGCGCAATACGCGCTGACGGCGTGACCTTCAATCGTTGGGCAGCACTCAAGGCCAGCTCGGCAGCCGCACGATCGTTACACACCAGGCCCATGTCGCAACCGGCCGACAGCGCCGCCTCGATTCGACTCGCAGCATCGCCCACCACATGAGCACCGGCCATGGACAAGTCGTCGCTGAAAATGACGCCGTCAAATTGCAATTCGCCACGCAGAATGTCCTGCAACCAACGGCGAGAGAAACCAGCAGGTTGGGAATCGACCTGAGGGTAGATGACATGGGCGGGCATCACCGCCGCCAGCTGCTTGCTCAAACGGGCAAACGGCACCAGATCATTCGCGCGAATGTCTTCGAGGCTGCGCTCGTCAGTCGGGATGGCCACATGGGAATCAGCCTCTGCCCAGCCGTGACCGGGAAAGTGCTTGCCGGTGGCAGCCATACCGGCACTGTTCATACCGCGAATGAACGCACCCGCCAGTAAAGCGGCACGCTGCGGGTCACCTTCAAATGAACGACTGCCAACAACGGCACTGCGCTGATAGTCCAGGTCCAGTACCGGGGCGAAGCTCAAGTCGAGGCCGACGGCCAACACTTCAGTCGCCATGATCCAGCCACACTGCTCGGCCAGATACTCGGCATTGGGGTTATCGGCAATTGCCCGCATCGCCGGCAAACGCACAAAACCCTGGCGCAACCGCTGCACCCGACCGCCCTCCTGGTCTACCGCCAGCAGCAGGTCCGGACGAACTGCACGGATCGACGCACTCAGCTCACGCACCTGGCGCGGATGTTCGATATTGCGCGCAAAAATGATCAAACCGCCCACTTCGGGTTGACGCAACAATTGGCGATCTTCAGCCGTCAGCCAGGTACCGGCGACGTCCACCATCAAGGAGCCTTGCAGGCCAGATGTCATAGAAATTCCTTAATAACAGGATGCGCGCACGGCACGTCGACGACGAGCCCGGTTCGGCGCAGACGCACGACCGGATCGCCATCGGCAAAGCCTGGCAAAAGAGGGTCGGCGAAAGGGATATGGAGCGGATCTAAAACTGAAGTCGGCATGGGCGGCTAGCTTAGCGGATGTAAGCAGCTGCGCCCACCCGTGCGCGGTTAAACCTTGGCTACCGAGGGGGTCGATTTACTACGCGGCCTTAGCTGTGCGGTGGCCATGCCAGCATCGGTGACACCCGTTTCGGCGCGCATCCCGGCCGCAAGAAACGGCACCATCAAACGCATCACCTGCTCAATCGACGTATTGACCCCAAAATCGGTCTCGGCAATCGCCCGCAGGGCTTTGATACCCGACATGCTAAACGCTGCCGCACCCAGCATGAAGTGCACACGCCAGAACAACTCGATAGGTGGAATACGCGGCGCAGCATCGTTGACCAGCATCATGTAGCGGCGGAACACCTTGCCATACATGTCTTCCAGATAGCGACGCAAATGCCCCTGGCTCTGACTGAAGGCCAGCCCCAGCAAGCGCATGAAAATAGAGAGATCGTTGCCACTGCGTGGCTGCACCACAAGCGCCTGCTCGACGAGGATTTCCAGCAGTTCTTCCAGGCTCGGTTTGCTATCGGGCTTGGACTGACGTCGCTCAAGCTCGCGGTCAAGACTGATGCAGAAGGGACCGAGGAAACGCGAAAAAACCGCCTGAATCAGCGCCTTTTTTGAACCGAAATGATAATTCACCGCAGCCAGATTAACCCCGGCCTTGCTGGTGATCAGCCGCAATGAGGTTTCGGCAAACCCTTTTTCCGCGAACAACTGCTCGGCAGCATCAAGAATACGTTCAACGGTTTCCGACTGTGCCATGACTACTCCGCCTGACAAACACTTGTTTGAAACATACGTTTCAGCCTTTGCCTTGTCAAGCCTGCCTGTCCGTTTTCCGGCCGGTCAGTCACCTATTTAATCACACAAGACTGACTGTGTAGTCAGTTCTGTAACTCATGGCTCGATCACCTGCAACCCGACCGTCCAGCGGGCTGAATAAAAAGGAGGATTGCCAAGAATCACCCACTGTATATAATCCCAGTCACTGTATAAAAAGACAGAGCGATCGACATGCTAAAACTGACGCCACGCCAAGCTGAGATTCTGGCTTTTATCAAACGCTGCCTCGAAGACAACGGCTACCCGCCAACCCGTGCGGAAATCGCTCAGGAACTGGGTTTCAAATCACCCAACGCCGCTGAAGAACACCTCAAGGCGCTGGCCCGCAAGGGCGCGATCGAGATGACGCCAGGCGCTTCTCGCGGGATTCGTATTCCCGGCTTCGAAACCAAGGGAGGCGATGACTTTTCCCTGCCGATCATTGGCCGGGTCGCCGCCGGCGCACCGATTCTCGCTCAGCAGCACATCGAAGAATCCTGCAACATAAACCCGGCCTTCTTCCATCCTCGCGCCGACTACCTGTTGCGCGTACACGGCATGAGCATGAAAGACGTCGGCATTTTCGACGGCGACTTGCTCGCGGTTCATACCACTCGCGAAGCCCGTAATGGTCAGATCGTGGTCGCACGGATCGGCGATGAAGTCACCGTGAAGCGCTTCAAGCGTGAAGGCAGCAAAGTCTGGCTTATGGCCGAAAACCCTGAGTTCGCCCCTATCGAAGTGAACCTGAAAGATCAGGATCTGGTGATCGAAGGCTTGAGTGTCGGCGTCATTCGCCGCTAAAGGAGGCTTTATGCAGTTCCCTCACACACCACAGCATGCACAACTGCCACTGTTCGAGGCATTTATGGCCCAGCCACTCGCCCCGATCCTCAAAGATGTGGTTGAGTCGCCCTGGAGCGCCGAGCCCGAAGCTTTCAGTGAACTGTCGTTACGCGGTGCGGCCGGGAACTGCCTGAACCTGTTGGCCCCCATCCTCAGAGAACTGAGCCAGGATCAGGACGCTCGCTGGCTGACCCTGATCGCCCCGCCATCGAGCCTGACCCAGACCTGGCTACGGGATGCAGGACTGAACCGCGAGCGGATTTTGCTACTGCAACCGCGCGGCACACAGAGCGCTCAGCAACTGACGTGCGAAGCATTGCGCCTGGGCCGCAGTCATACCGTTGTCAGCTGGCTCAACCCACTGAGCTCCAACGCACGGGCACAGCTGATCAGCGCGGCCCGCACAGGGAACGCGCAAAGTCTGAACATTCGCTTGGGTTGATCAACAGGACTGTAACGACATCTGAATAACATGGGTTTCTCAAGAATAGAGAAGCCGATTTGATGCGACGAATTGCACCAAGAAAACCGACAGACGGACTCAGTGGAGAATCCGTGGCCCGTCTTCTTTCTCAAAATCGCCTTCAGCCAGACGCCCAGCCATCTGCACACCAACGCTCAACATGGCCTTGGCTACTTCAACGTGCTGACCTTGCAGAAACGCTTTGGCATCTTCGGAAAAGTCCAAAGTAACCAGAGAACCCTCGTCCTCAGCCCTGCGCAGCTCAATACGGCCGTCAGGCAACTCAACAATTTCTAGAAAGGACGTTGGCATAAAGGTCTGTTCTCCACGAAAGGCCGGCATTGTAGCAGCTGGCGAAGCCTGCGTCCGGCAGCGCAGCAGTCGTAAAATCATGCGCTGCGGTGTTTCAGGTATATCCCGGATGTAGGATTTGCGACTGCTGCGCTGCCGGACGCAGGCTTCGACAGCGGCTACAGATCGCCTCAGCTTTCGTTAAGCCCATCTCGAAAACGAATCGCCAACGCTTTCAGATTCTGACGCCAGCTCTCCAGCTCTTCCCGACTCAACTCTGGCTCTACTTCTTCATCAAGGTTGATCGCAACGATCAACGGCTGCGTCACATCACCCTTGGGTTTATGCGGCACTCGTGGCGGCTGAAACATCGCAGCATAAGCGGCCAACAACTTCGCCAGCCAGGTTTCAGGGTTTTGCGCCAACTCCACCAGCTCAGCCAGCTCAGGGATGGCGAGGGTCTCAAGCACTTCGCGAGTCAGCAGCAATTCCGCTCGCGGCGCATTGGCCTGAGGCAGGCGGTAGAAGCCGGCGATCTCATGGCAAAGCCCAAGCAATGCACCGTACAGGTGAAACAACACTGATTCGCGCCCTGCCTGAACCAGCGCCTGGGAGTTAATCGCCCGCCCCTCTTCGGATCTAGCCAGCGCTTCCAACGAAAGACCGGCGAAATAAATTTTCTGATTGGTACGGGTATAAAGTTCGTGGGCCATGACGGCAGTCTCCACAACGAAGTAATTGCTTCACGCAGGTCGGACAGTGTCGTGGATCACCTCCGCTTCCCGCAAGCCCAAAACAAAAAGGCCACATGAAAACCCGAGGGTTCACATGCGGCCTTTTCAGTACAGCGCCTTTTAAGACTTGGCTGATGGACGCTTGTCTTCAACCGTCCACTTGCCACCGTCGTAATACGCCTTCCAGCCAGTCGGCTTACCGTCGACTTCTGTCTGCACGTATTGCTCTTTGGTCTTGCGGCTGTAACGGATCACTGACGGGAGGCCATCCGGGTCCTTCTTCGGCGCTTCGCAGAGGAAGTGATACTTCGGATCAATCTCGTCCTTGTGCGGCACGATCTCAATCACCAGCGGAGCACGGGTCTCGCGATTTTTAGGGAACTGGCTGGCCGCCAGGAACAGACCGGAAGCACCGTCACGCAGGATATAAGTGTCGTTGACCTTCTCGCACTTGAGTTCCGGCATTTTCACCGGATCCATCTTCGGCGGCGCTGCGTCACCGCTTTTCAGCAGTTTTCGGGTGTTCTTACAGGTCGCATTGGTGCAACCAAAGAACTTGCCGAAACGGCCGGTCTTGAGCTGCATCTCGCTGCCGCACTTATCGCATTCCAGACTCGGGCCTTCGTAGCCCTTGATACGGTAGCTGCCTTCTTCGATCTCATAGCCTGCGCAATCCGGGTTGTTACCGCAGATATGCAGTTTGCGCTTCTCATCGAGCAGGTAGGCATCCATCGCCGTGCTGCAGATCGGGCAGCGATGCTTGCCGCGCAACACCAGCGATTCCGATTCACCTTCGTCATCGGCGGCGATTTCATCGCCCGGCACCAGGTTGACAGTGGCCTTGCAGCGCTCTTTCGGCGGCAGGCTGTAGCCCGAGCAACCGAGGAAAACGCCAGTCGATGCAGTACGAATCTGCATCGGACGACCGCAGACCACACACGGAATATCCGTCATGACCGGCTGGTTCGCGCGCATGCCACCTTCAGCGCTTTCGGCTACTTCGAGCTTTTTCTTGAAGTCGCCGTAGAACTCGTCGAGCACGTTTTTCCAGTCGCGTTCGCCCTGGGCGACGTCATCGAGGTTCTCTTCCATGCCGGCGGTGAAGCCGTAGTCCATCAGGTTGGAGAAGCTCTCGGACAAACGCTCGGTGACGATATCGCCCATCTTTTCAGAGTAAAAACGACGGTTGTGCAGCGCGACGTAGCCGCGGTCCTGGATCGTCGAAATAATCGCGGCATAAGTCGAAGGACGACCAATACCGCGCTTTTCCATTTCCTTGACCAGGCTTGCTTCAGAGTAACGGGCTGGCGGCTTGGTGAAGTGCTGGCTCGGGTCGAGCTTGATCAGCTTCATCACGTCGCCCTGAGCCATGTCCGGCAACACATCATCGTCGCCAGGCTTGGCCATTTGCGGCATGACACGGGTGTAGCCGTCGAACTTGAGGATCCGGCCCTTGGCCCGTAGCTCGAAGGTCCCAGCAGCGACACTGACGGTGGTCGACAGGTATTGCGCCGGCAGCATCTGGCAAGCGACAAACTGGCGCCAGATCAGCTCGTAGAGACGCTCAGCGTCACGCTCCATACCCACCAGCTTGCTTGGGTCGGTATTCACGTCGGAAGGACGAATGGCTTCGTGAGCCTCTTGCGCGCCTTCCTTGCTGCTGTAGACGTTTGGCGCGGCCGGCAGGTATTTGCTGCCGAATTCGCCTTCAATATAGGTACGCGCCATTTCCACGGCATCAGCCGAGAGATTGGTCGAGTCGGTACGCATATAAGTGATGTAGCCTGCTTCGTACAGACGCTGAGCCATCATCATGGTTTTCTTCACACCGAAGCCCAGACGGTTACTACCGGCCTGTTGCAGGGTGGAAGTAATGAACGGTGCCGACGGCTTGCTGCTGGTCGGTTTATCTTCGCGCTTGACGATGGTGTAACTGGAAGCCTTGAGCTTTTCCAGTGCAGCCATAGCGTGGGTTTCATTGAGCGGCTTGAAGGCTTCGCCGTTTTCACGGGCCACTTCAAAACGAACGTTGGCGCCCTTGGTAGTACCGAGGTCCGCATGGACTTCCCAATACTCTTCCGGGTTGAACGCACGAATTTCACGCTCACGCTCAACGACCAGCTTCACCGCAACCGATTGCACACGACCGGCGGACAAACCACGAGCGATCTTCTGCCACAGCAGAGGCGAGACCATGTAACCCACCACGCGGTCAAGGAAACGACGCGCTTGTTGGGCGTTGACCCGATCGATGTCCAGCTCGCCTGGTTTGGAGAAGGCTTCCTGAATCGCCTTCTTGGTGATTTCGTTGAACACCACGCGCTTGTAGCGGCTGTCGTCACCACCGATGGCTTCGCGCAGGTGCCAGGCAATGGCTTCCCCCTCGCGATCCAAGTCGGTTGCGAGATAGATGGTGTCAGCATCTTTGGCGAGCCGGCGCAGCTCTTCGATGACCTTTTCCTTTCCAGGGAGAATCTCGTACTTGGCTTTCCAGCCATGATCGGGATCGACACCCATGCGCGAGACCAGCTGCTTGCGCGCCTTCTCTTTCGGAGAGAGCGCAGGCACTTCACCTGCGGCGGCCTTGCCACGCTTGGCAGCAGGTTCTTTGCTGGCGCTAGCCGAACCGCTGGTGGGCAGGTCTCGGATATGGCCGATACTCGACTTCACCACGTATTGGTTGCCCAGATACTTGTTGATGGTCTTGGCCTTAGCCGGGGATTCCACAATGACCAGCGATTTGCCCATGGATCAGAAAATTCCTGAATTCTAGAAGTGAAAGGCGGTTGGCGCCTGACGCGGCACCGCTATATATAGTGGCAACAAGGTGAGGTCAAGCGCAGGGTTCTACGCGCACTCAGCTTATGGCCTGGAAAAAAGGCTTGGTTCGGCCTGAATCAAAGCAAAGCGTGGCACCTGCTCGCCGTCAACTTCGACCGACTCCAGGAACATGCTCAAGGGACGGACCCAAAAGCCGTAATCGCCATACAGTGCTTGGTAAAACACCACTTCTTCTTCGGTTTCCGAATGCCGCGCGATACTAAAAACGCGGTACTGCGGCCCCTTGTAATGCTGATAGAGCCCGGGTTCTAACGTCATGTGCTGGCCCTCTTACAAATCGTATAAAAATAAAAACAAAAAACTTCAGAAAAACAAAAACCGGGGCACATGGCCCCGGCTTCCATCAACGAAACGCTTAAACGCGTTCGAAGACGGTGGCAATGCCCTGGCCGAGGCCAATGCACATGGTAGCTACCCCGAAGGTGCCGCCATTTTGCTTCATCACATTGAGCAAGGTGCCGGAGATACGCGCACCGGAACAACCGAATGGATGGCCCAGAGCAATTGCGCCGCCGTGCAGGTTAACCTTCTCGTTCATCTTGTCGAGCACTTTCAAATCTTTCAGCACTGGCAGGGCCTGTGCAGCAAAAGCTTCGTTGAGTTCGAAGAAGTCGATATCAGCAATACCCAGACCCGCACGCTTCAGTGCTTTCTGTGTTGCCGGTACTGGACCATAGCCCATGATCGCCGGGTCCACACCTGCTACTGCCATCGAGCGGATTACCGCCATCGGCTGGATGCCCAGGTCCTGAGCACGCTGCGCCGACATCACGATCATGCACGAAGCACCATCGGTGATCTGCGAAGAAGTACCCGCTGTCACGGTGCCGCCCTTAGGGTTGAACGCTGGCTTCAACGCCGCCAGGCTTTCCAGGGTGGTTTCCGGACGGATGGTTTCGTCGTAGTCGAACAGTTTCAGGAAACCGTTCTCGTCATAGCCCTGCATCGGGATGATTTCGTCTTTGAACTTGCCTTCCAGAGTCGCTTTGTGGGCGAGCTGGTGAGAACGCACGCCAAAGGCATCCTGCGCTTCACGGGTGATGCCGTGCATCTTGCCCAGCATTTCTGCGGTCAGACCCATCATGCCCGAGGCTTTCGCCGCGTACAGCGACATGTGCGGGTTCGGATCGACACCGTGCATCATGCTCACGTGGCCCATGTGCTCGACGCCGCCGACCACGAACACGTCACCGTTGCCGGTCATGATCGCTTGGGCTGCGGTGTGCAGCGCGCTCATCGACGAGCCACACAGACGGCTGACGGTCTGGCCGGCAGCGGTATGAGGGATCTGCGTCATCAGGGACGCCATGCGGGCGATGTTCCAGCCCTGCTCCAGGGTCTGGTTGACGCAGCCCCAGATCACATCTTCGACTTCAGCCGGATCAACCTTGACGTTACGTTCCAGCAGTTTGCTGATCAGGTGTGCCGACATATCTTCAGCACGGGTGTTGCGGTGCATGCCGCCCTTGGAGCGGCCCATCGGGGTGCGACCGAAGTCGACAATCACGACGTCTCTAGGATTCAAGCTCATATATTCACTCTCGCTCTAGTAGGGGGCGCTTAACCAAAGAAGCGCTGGCCGTTTTGGGCCATTTCACGCAGCTTCGCGGTCGGGTGGTACAGCGCGCCCAGATCAGCGTACTGGTCAGCCAGGGCAACGAACTCTGCAACACCGATGGAATCGATGTAACGCAGCGCACCGCCACGGAATGGAGGGAAACCAATACCGTAAACCAGACCCATGTCGGCTTCGGCAGCGGTTTCGACGATGCCGTCTTCCAGGCAACGCACGGTTTCCAGGCAAAGCGGGATCATCATCCAGTTGATGATGTCTTCGTCGGTCACTTCACGCTGCTCGAAGACGATAGGCTTGAGCACTTCCAGCACCGACGGATCGGCGACTTTCTTCTGCTTGCCGCGCTTGTCGGTCTCGTAGGCGTAGAAGCCTTTGCCGTTCTTCTGGCCCAGGCGCTTGGCTTCGTATAGCACGTCAACGGCCGAACGACGGTCGTCTTTCATGCGGTCAGGGAAGCCTTCAGCCATCACGTCACGACCGTGGTGGCCAGTGTCGATGCCGACCACGTCCATCAGGTACGCAGGGCCCATCGGCCAGCCGAATTTCTCCATGATCTTGTCGATACGGACGAAATCCACACCGGCGCTGACCAGCTTGGCGAAACCGCCGAAGTAGGGGAACAGAACGCGGTTGACCAGGAAGCCCGGGCAGTCATTGACGACGATCGGGTTCTTGCCCATTTTCTTGGCATAGGCAACGGTGGTGGCAACTGCCAGCTCGCTGGACTTCTCGCCACGAATCACTTCCACCAACGGCATCATGTGCACCGGGTTGAAGAAGTGCATACCGACGAAATTTTCCGGACGCTTGAGGGCTTTGGCCAACAGGCTAATGGAAATGGTCGAGGTGTTCGACGCGAGGATGGTGTCCTCTTTGACGTTACCTTCGACTTCGGCCAGAACAGCTTGCTTGACCTTAGGGTTCTCGACCACAGCCTCGACCACCAGGTCGACGTTGCCGAAATCACCGTAGGACAGGGTCGGACGAATGCCGTTAAGCACTTCAGCCATCTTCGCTGCGGTCATGCGACCTTTATCAACGCGGCTCACCAGCAGCTTGGCGGCTTCCGCCAGACCCTGCTCGATACCATGCTCGTTGATGTCTTTCATCAGGATCGGCGTACCTTTGGAAGCCGATTGATAAGCGATACCGCCACCCATGATGCCAGCGCCGAGTACGGCAGCCTGCTTCACGTCTTTGGCGACTTCGTCGTAGGCCTTGGCCTTTTTCTTCAGTTCCTGATCGTTCAGGAACAAACCGATCAAGCTCTGCGCCGCAGAGGTCTTGGCCAGTTTCACGAAACCGGCAGCTTCGATTTCCAGTGCCTTGTCGCGACCGAAGTTCGCAGCTTTCTGGATGGTCTTGATCGCCTCAACCGGTGCCGGGTAGTTCGGGCCCGCTTGACCGGCCACGAAACCTTTAGCGGTTTCGAAAGACATCATTTGTTCGATCGCGTTGAGCTTGAGCTTTTCCAACTTCGGCTGGCGCTTGGCCTTGTGATCGAACTCGCCGGAAATAGCGCGCTTGATCAGTTCCAGTGCAGCTTCCTGCAGCTTCTCTGGAACAACCACAGCGTCGACGGCGCCGACTTTCAGCGCGTCATCTGCACGGTTTTCTTTACCCGAGGCAATCCACTCGATGGCGTTGTCGGCACCGATGATTCGCGGCAGACGCACGGTACCGCCGAAGCCTGGGTAGATGCCCAGCTTGACTTCCGGCAGCCCGATTTTGGCGGTAGTGGCCATGACGCGGTAATCCGCTGCCAGGCACATTTCCAGACCGCCGCCCAACGCGATGCCGTTGATCGCGGCTACGGTCGGAACATTCAGGTCTTCGAAATCGCTGAAAATTTTGTTGGCTTCGAGGTTGCCTGCAACAAGCTCTGCATCAGGCAGCTTGAAGCTCTCGACGAATTCGGTGATGTCGGCACCGACGATGAACACGTCCTTGCCACTGCTGACGATCACACCCTTGACCGAAGCATCTGCCTTGATGGTGTCTACGGCCTGACGCAGTTCGTTCAGGGTTAGACGGTTGAACTTGTTGACGGACTCACCCTTGAGGTCGAATTTCAATTCGACGATGCCACTTTCAAGAGCCTTAACCGTGATGGCTTTACCTTCGTAAATCATCAACTGATCTCCACGATATGGAAGCTGAACAGTACACGTCGGACGCTAACTTCTGGCTCGGCACTGACGTTACCGTCGATGCTAGCGCCAATCCGCCAGGCACACCCGCCAACGCGATAGTCGGGATTCTGTAGGAGCTGTCTGTAATACAAACGCTCAATTCATACGCCCGTTTGATTCGGGTACGCCACCTTCACGGAATTTCAGACAATTGTCAATCGCCCAAAATGCTGGTTTAAACGCGACTTTGCAGTCATACCGGCGCCGCAGAGGTCATCAACATGCCAACGCATGTTTAATCATTCATAGAGTCAATAATTAGAAAAGTCGCCCTAACCCGCATCGCTCTTCGCTTTCTCAAGCTAAGCTGGCGAGTACCACACAGAAAAACGTGAACGCTTTGAGCGAATGCCAAGCGTAGGATCAGCGCCACGTAACACATCCCGTAGCGATTTACTGAATTACCGGCCTGCCTAGCCAACTCCAGCCCGATGATGTCGGGCTTTTTATTGCCTGCGATGCACACGAATCACACAAATCCCCCGTAGGAGCTGCGTCGTAATTCAGGTCATTTTTCAAGCCAGTGCTTTGAGTACAGCTGCAATGTCCTGCAAAACACTCGCGTCGCCCTTTTCGCCCCAATACAACGCAATCATTTGCTTGTCTGCTTCGATCTTGAACACGTTGGCTGGTAATTTTTTGAAATGCTCCAGCAATGCCTCATCCTCACACACTTCCCGCCATTGATTGAGCCAAACGCCCGGTGCTGACTGCCAATAGACCCAGCACGCCGCTTTAGCGCTGCGTCGTGGTCGATGGTATTGGCCGCAAGGGCTTGGCGGCTCTTGCTCCAGCCAGTGCGGCCACTCCTGAGGCGCCAGCTGCATGGCCAGGCCAATACGCCGCGCCTCCATGCGCAGGGCCATCCGCCCGCTCTGATTGCGAGAAGGTCGCAACCAGGCCAAAGGGCTCAAAACCAGCGCAAGGATTGACACCACTATCCAGACCGTCATATGTGTACTCCCGATTCTTGAGGAGCGGATTGGGCCACACTGAAACCAATCCGCTTGAAACCAGCCATACTTACCGTTATTGCAATCCTCCGGAGCGCTTTCCATGCCCTACGAACACATCCTGGTCGCTGTTGACCTCACTGAAGAATGCGACCCCGTCATCAAGCGCGCTCGTGAACTGTCCGTCAGCAATGGCGCCAGACTCTCGCTGGTGCATATCGTTGAGCCGATGGCGATGGCTTTTGGTGGCGACGTCCCTATGGACCTTTCGCAATTGCAGCAACAACAGTTCGATCAGGCCAAAGAGCGCCTCGACCGGTTAATCCTGAAGTACCCGGAGGCCACCAGGGCCAACTGCCACCTGACCTATGGCCAGCCGCGCCAGGAGATCCATCATCTGGCCAAGGAGCAAGGTTGCGACCTGATTGTCGTCGGCAGCCACGGTCGACATGGTTTGGCGCTACTGCTTGGCTCCACCGCCAATGACGTCCTGCATGGCGCGCCATGTGATGTGCTAGCGGTGCGACTGGTCAAAAGCTGAACCCGCGCCCCTGTAGGGGAAACCGTGTTTCATACAAAAAGCCCGGCGCTCACATAGGTGAGGCCGGGCTTTTTATACCTCTAGCAGATCAATCAGGCATCCAGCTCGGCCCAACGTTCGACCAACACTTCAAGCTCAGCCTGCAATTGCTCAAGCTGAGCGATTACCGCGGCTGTCTGTGCGGCAGGACGCTGATAGAACTCCGCATTCGCCATTTCAGCCTCAACACCCGCGATCTTCTGCTCTTTCGCTTCAATATCGCCTGGCAAGGCTTCCAGTTCGCGCTGGAGCTTGTAGCTAAGCTTTTTCTTGGCCGCTGGCGCTTCTTGAGCGGGAGCCGCCGCAGCGGTGACAGCGGAGTTCAGCTCGGCTTTGCCTGATTTGTTCTCGGTCACGCCCAGCAGACGCGGCGAGCCGCCCTGACGCAGCCAGTCCTGATAACCGCCCACGTATTCACGAACCTTGCCTTCACCTTCGAAGACCAGGGTACTGGTGACCACGTTGTCGAGGAATGCCCGGTCGTGACTGACCATCAACACAGTGCCTTTGAAGGTCAACAGGACCTCCTCCAGCAGCTCGAGGGTTTCCACGTCCAGATCGTTGGTCGGTTCGTCGAGTACCAGCAAGTTCGACGGCTTGCTGAACAGCTTGGCCAGCAACAGACGGGCACGCTCACCACCAGACAGCGCCTTGACCGGCGTGCGGGCACGCTGCGGGCTGAACAGGAAGTCGCCGAGGTAGCTCAGGACGTGGCGGCTCTGGCCGTCGATGTCGATAAAGTCGCGACCTTCGGCGACGTTGTCGATCACAGTCTTTTCCAGATCCAGCTGATGACGCAACTGGTCGAAGTAGGCCACGTCAATCCGAGTGCCCTCTTCGATCTTGCCGCTGGTTGGCTGCAAGCCGCTGAGCATCAGTTTCAGCAAGGTGGTCTTGCCGGTACCGTTGGCGCCCAGCAAACCGATACGGTCGCCGCGCTGCAGGACCATGGAGAAGTCCTTGATCAGGAACGGGCCGCCCGGGTGAGCGAAGCTGACGTTCTCAAGGACCATGACTTGCTTGCCGGACTTGTCGGCCGTGTCCAGCAGGATGTTGGCCTTGCCGGTGCGCTCACGACGCTCGCTACGCTCTACACGCAGGGCTTTCAAAGCGCGGACGCGGCCTTCGTTACGAGTGCGACGGGCTTTGATGCCCTGACGAATCCAGACTTCTTCCTGGGCCAGGCGCTTGTCAAACAAGTTGTTGGCGGTCTCTTCGGCGGCCAGGGTGGCTTCCTTGTGGACCAGGAAGCTGGCGTAGTCGCCGTTCCAGTCGATCAGGCCGCCGCGGTCCAGCTCGAGGATCCGGGTCGCCAGGTTTTGCAGGAAGGAACGGTCGTGCGTGATGAACAGCACGGCGCCCTGGAAATCCTTCAGCGCCTCTTCGAGCCAGGCAATCGCACCGATGTCCAGGTGGTTGGTTGGTTCGTCGAGCAGCAGCAGATCCGGTTCGGACACCAGCGCCTGAGCCAGCAGGACGCGACGACGCCAGCCGCCGGACAATTCGGCGAGGGTCTTGTCGGCCGGCAATTGCAGACGGCTCAAGGTGCTGTCGACCAATTGCTGCAAACGCCAGCCGTCACGAGCTTCGAGGTCGTGCTGGACGTGCATCAATTTGTCCAGGTCGGCGTCGGTAACGATGTTCTGACTCAGGTGGTGATACTGCGCGAGCAACTCGCCAACACCGTCCAGGCCCTCGGCAACCACGTCGAACACGGTCCGCTCGTCGGCCAGCGGCAATTCTTGCGGCAATTCACCGATTTTTAGCCCTGGCGCGCGCCAGACGGAGCCCTCATCGGGCCTCTGGTCACCTTTGACCAGCTTCATCATGCTGGATTTGCCAGTGCCATTGCGGCCGATGATGCACACCCGCTCACCACGGGCGATCTGCCAGGACACCTTGTCCAACAACGGCATAGCGCCGAAAGCAAGGGACACATCGCTGAATTTGAGCAGGGTCATGAGCTTCTCCAAAAACTGGGCGCGTATTCTACCTGACTTGAAGCCTTAGGCGGCCGGCAATTTCACCTTCACAGCCGCCTGAACAACATTTACCCCGAACTTGCACCGACGGGCCGGCAAAGCTTTCGCCGGCTGCTGGCAAAAGGCTAAGCTACGGATAATCAGTGCTGGCATCGTCAGCACTTGTCACGTTTTCTCTGCCCGGACGTCTCATGCGCAGTCGCCTTTTCTGTTTTTTATCTTGCTTGCTTCTCTCTGCCACTGCCGTTCAATCCGTTCCGGCTGCAGACTTGTCTCAACAACGCCAGTATTACGATGAAGCCAAGCGTGCCTTGGCCAAGGGTGATTCAGGCCCGTATTTCCGTTACAGCCAAGCGCTCAGCGATTACCCGCTGGAGCCCTACCTGGCCTACGACGAACTGACCGCCCGACTGAAAACCGCCAGCAACGCCGAAATCGAGAAATTCCTCGCCGAACACGGTGACCTGCCGCAAGCCAACTGGATGAAACTGCGCTGGCTGCGCTGGCTGGCCGAGCGCGGAGACTGGCAACCCTTCGTCAAATACTACGACCCCAAGCTCAACTTCACCGAGCTGGACTGCCTGTTCGGCCAATATCAGCTGGGCCACAATTTCAAAGCCGAAGGCTATGCCAACACTGAAAAACTCTGGCTGACCGGCAAATCCCAACCCGCCGCTTGCGACGCGCTGTTCGCTCAGTGGGCCGCCGAAGGTCAATTGACCGAACAAAAACGCTGGCAACGCGCCAAGCTGGCCGCCGACGCCCGCAACTACCCGCTGGCCAACAGCCTGGTTAATAGCATGACCACCCTCGCCCCCCAAGGCAGGTTGCTGGTCGAGGTTGCACAGAGGCCGGAATTGCTCGGCCAGCCATCACGCTTCACGCCAGTCGATGAAGCCATGTCCGACGTAGTCGGTCTGGGTCTGCGCCGCCTGGCGCGTCAGGATCCGGACAAAGCCATGGCCCTGCTCGACGGCTATGCCAGCAGCATGCACTTCTCCCGTGACGAAAAAGTGGCAATCGCCCGGGAAATCGGCCTGACCCTGGCCCGCCGCTTCGACAGCCGCGCCCTCGATGTGATGACCAAGTATGACCCGGAGCTGCGTGACAACACCGTTTCCGAATGGCGCCTGCGCCTGCTGCTACGCCTGGCGCGCTGGGACGACGCTTATCAGTTGACCCGCAGACTGCCGCAGGACCTGGCCACCACCAACCGCTGGCGTTACTGGCAGGCCCGCAGCCTGGAACTGGCTCAACCGCAGAATCCGCAAGCGCTGGCCCTCTATAAGAGCCTCGCTCATGAGCGTGACTTCTACGGCTTCCTCGCCGCCGACCGCGCGCAGTCGCCGTATTCGCTGATCAACAAGCCCTTGGTGCTCAGCCAGGCGACTATCAACAAGGTTCGCAACACCCCGGGCGTGCGTCGAGCTCTGGAGTTCCATGCCCGTGGACAGATCGTCGACGGTCGCCGTGAGTGGTACCACGTCAGCCGTCACTTCAACCGTGACGAAATGGTCGCCCAGGCCAAACTGGCCTACGACTTGAAATGGTACTTCCCGGCGATCCGCACCATCAGTCAGGCACAGTATTGGGACGACCTGGACATCCGTTTCCCAATGGCCCACCGCGACACCCTGGTGCGCGAAGCCAAGATCCGCGGCCTGCATTCAAGCTGGGTGTTCGCTATCACTCGCCAGGAAAGCGCGTTCATGGACGACGCCCGCTCCGGTGTCGGCGCCAGCGGCTTGATGCAACTGATGCCCGGCACCGCCAGGGAAACCGCGCGCAAATTCAGCATTCCTCTGTCCTCGCCGCAGCAAGTGCTCGACCCGGACAAGAACATCCAGCTCGGCGCGGCCTACCTGAGCCAGGTCCACAGCCAGTTCAACGGCAACCGCGTACTCGCTTCCGCCGCCTACAACGCTGGCCCCGCCCGCGTGCGGCAATGGCTCAGAGGCGCCGATCACCTGAGCTTCGATGTCTGGGTTGAAAGTATCCCCCTCGACGAAACCCGCCAGTACGTGCAAAACGTCCTGTCCTACTCGGTGATCTACGGCCAGAAACTCAACTCGCCGCAACCACTGGTGGACTGGCATGAGCGGTATTTTGATGATCAATGACCGGTAATGCCGGTTATGTAGGAGCTGGCGAAGCCTGCGATCTTTTCTGCGGACTGCAAAGATCAAAAGATCAAAAGATCAAAAGATCAAAAGATCGCAGCCTGCGACAGCTCCTACGGTCGAGCGTCGAAAAGATCGTAGCCTTCGGCAGCGCCTACAAACTGCAACGCCGCCAACCTTGCGTACAGCGCATTGCTGGCGATCAACTCCTGATGGGTGCCGACCGCCACCAGTTTTCCTTGATCCATCACGGCAATACGATCGGCGTTTTTCACGGTGGCCAAGCGGTGGGCGATGACCAGGGTGGTGCGGTTTTTCATCAGGCTCGGCAGGGCTTGCTGAATCAGGTGTTCGCTCTGAGCGTCGAGGGCGCTGGTCGCTTCGTCAAGCAGCAGGATCGGCGCGTCGACCAGCAGCGCCCGGGCGATCGCCAGGCGTTGGCGCTGTCCACCGGAGAGACCCAGGCCGCCATCGCCAAGGTGGGTCTGGTAGCCGTGGGGCATGTCCTCGATGAAATCGTGGGCGTAGGCAATCTTTGCCGCTTCTTGCACCTGGGACAGAGTCGCCGATGGATTGCCGTAGCGGATGTTCTCTTCGATGCTGCCAAAAAACAGCGCAGGGTTTTGCGAAACCAACGCGAAGCAGCGGCGCAGGTCCATGGGGTCAATCTGAGTCAGCGGGTGCCCATCAAGCAGGATGCACCCCTGCGCCGGGTCGTAGAAACGCAGCAGCAGATCGTACACCGTTGATTTTCCGGCACCCGAAGGCCCGACCAGCGCCAGGGTTTCGCCGGCCTTGATGGTCAGATTAAGTCCGTCGATGGCATAGCTTTCCGGCCGCGACGGATAGGAGAAACGCAGGTCCTGCAAAACCAGATGACCTTCGACACGCTCCGGCAGCTGGACCAGCCCGGTGACGGGTGCCTGGATGATGTTCTCCGAGCGCAGCAACTCGGCAATCCGTTCAGCCGCACCCGCCGCCCGCTGCAGCTCACCGATCACTTCGCTCAAGGTGCCAAAGGCGCCGCCGACGATCAGGCTATAGAAAACGAAGGCCGCCAGTTCACCCGCGGAGATACGCCCGGCGATCACATCCATGCCACCGACCCAGAGCATCACCCCAACGGCACCGAGCACCAGCACGATCACCAGGGTAATCAGCCAGGCACGCTGGACGATGCGTTTACGCGCAGTGTCGAACGCCTCTTCGACAGTCTCCGCGAAGCGCTGTTCATCCTGCACCTGGTGGTTGTAAGCCTGCACGGTCTTGATCTGGCCCAGCGACTCGGACACGTAGCTACCGATATCGGCGATGCGGTCCTGACTCAAGCGAGACAGACTGCGCACCCGGCGACCGAAGATCAGGATCGGCGCCAATACCAGCGGCAAGGCAACCACCACGATGCTGGTGAGTTTGGGGTTGGTGATAAACAGCAGCACGATGCCACCAATGACCATCAAGGCATTGCGCAGAAACAGCGACAGCGACGAGCCGATCACTGATTGCAGCAGCGTGGTGTCAGCGGTCAACCGCGACTGGATTTCCGAGCTGCGGTTGTCCTCATAGAAACCCGGGTGCAGGTAGATCAAATGGTTGAACACCTGCCGACGAATATCCGCCACGCATCGCTCGCCGATCCACGACACCAGATAAAACCGCGCAAAGGTGCCAGCCGCCAGCCCCACCACCAACAACAGAAACAAGCCAATGGATTGGTTGAGCAGGTGCAGCGATTGGGTCATGAAGCCTTGATCTACCATGAGGCGAATGCCCTGCCCCATGGACAAGGTGATGCCGGCGGTGACGATCAGGGCCAGCAAGGCGCCAAACGCCTGTCTGCGGTATGGCGCGATGAAATGAATGGCCAGGCGGATCGCGCGGCGATGACGGGAAGAGAGCATGAAGATCATCCGATAGCACAACCAGTAGGGATAAACGCAACCAAGCCTACACCGACCAATCCATCGCAACTCTGTAAATCATAATGAGTCAGGTTAAATATGACTGCTGACAATAGAGCCTAGATGTTATTGGTCTAAAGTCTGGCTGGAAGTTACAGGATATTTCTGGTGGACTGGTGATGCCGCTTGTCGATCCTGTAGGGAGTTGTCACAGCTTGGTCACCTCGCGGTTTTAGAATAGGTACACAACCTGATGAGGAGACAGGCCATGTCCTTGCAAAACAGCAGCGAAGACAAAATTCAAGTGATCCGCACCCAGCCAGACCAGTCTCTGGGTTGCTCAATCATCGACGCTCAAGGACGCGAAGTACCGATCACTGAAGACATGATCCAGAGCGCTTGCCGCGAACTGGAGCAGCGATTGGTCAAGCCTGTGAAGCAAGACTGATACATAGCCTCACGTCCTCTTGACCCGGCCTTGATGCCGGGTTTTTTCTGGGCACTTTTTGGGGCCGCTGCGCGACCCATCGCGGGCAAGCCTCGCTCCTACAAAAACACCGAAATCCTGTAGGAGCCGAGCTTGCTCGCGATGGGGTCAATCCGCTTCCTAGTGTCCTGAGCGGTTAATTCAATAACTTATTCTTTATCGCCCCCAGCTTTGCTTTGTTTACAGAGCTGATGATTGATTCAGCCGTCTTATTCCACCTGAAGGGCTTGGCTGAAAGGTCATTGTG